>NZ_JACCAE010000001.1:0-300680 GCF_013409205.1 Janibacter cremeus | reverse complement strand
GTCAGGCCGTCCAGCTGCTTCTCCGCGGTGGGGCCCCAGTCCTTGGCGGTGGAGAACATCATCCGGCTGGTGTACTGGCTCTTCGCTGACGCGGCGAGGAAGGAATCGATGTCCTTCTTGGACACATGGTGCTGCGGGTCGTAGAACTTGCACTGGATCGCACACCAGCCGCCGTTGTGCACGTCCCGGGCGACGATGTCGATGCCGTGATCGTGCTGGTTGCCCCGCTCCGGCCACTCCTGCCAGAGGTAGACCTCGTCGAATCGGTCGGCGTACTCCGGGGCGGTGCGCAGGTAGCTGGCCATGAGCCGCTCGAAGGCCGATCCCTTGCCGACCTTGTCCTCGCCGTATCCGTTCCAGATCTTGTCGAGCTTCTCCAGGAGCAACTCGTAGGTCGATTCAGACACGTTCAATCCTTCGTCAGCAATGCGGGTGGCGCCATTATGCGCCGCAAGGCCAGGGCCATGGGAAGGGCGTCGTCCTCACGAATTGATTGCGTTGCAGCGGAACCGCTGCGCTGACGGTGATCGGCTCTAGGGTGCGGAGGGTGGGAAATCTTGCAACGGGTGGCGGCAGCAGCGCCGTGGCAGCGTCGCAGCACGCGGGCTGCGAGAGGTTTCGGCGCACGGACCGGATGGTGCTGGGTCGAGGGCGACGAGAGATCGCCACGAAGCTGGGAAGCCCGGACACCACCGCAGGTATCCCGGAAGCCCGTTGGATGCGCGCCATGACCTTCGAGCGGCTCATCAGGCACGAGGCCTTCGTCTCGCGGCTGCTGACGACGACGGTGGGTGCGCTCGACCTCGCGCGTCCCGTCGCCGTGCGTCGGGCAGATGCACACGTGCGGGTGGACACCACGGCGACAGTCCTGGCGCAGGCACACCTCAAGGCGGTGCACGAGGGCGTCGCCACGATGATCACGTCCCTGGCCATCCCCTTCGTCGGTCTCGAGGACGTGTCAGGCGCGACACCGGTCAAGCCCGACTTCGCGGTGGTGTCACCGAGGTTCGCCATCACCGATGGACAGACCGAGGCGGACGTCGATGCCGAGGCGACCACGCCGGTCGGAAGCTGGTTGGTCATGGGCGACGCCAAGGACTATGAGCGTGTGCGCGCCTTCATCGACGACCAACGGATGCTCAAGGGGTTCCTGCAGGTGGCGCTCGGCGCGGAGTCGGTCCACGAGTGGTCCAAGTTGCCCAACGGTATGACGCTTCACCCATGGGGAACTTTGGCCGTACCTCGCAACGCCTTCCTGCAGCCGTCGGCGGTCGTCGAGCGGCTCGACGACCACCGCACGGAGGTACGGGTCCGGGCCGAGGAGCGCCACCAGCTGCGTGAAGAACTCGGTGAAGACATCTCCGATACGGAGCTCAAGGCCTACGTCGACCACCTCGAGCGGACCTTCAACCCGATGACCTGTCCGACGTGCAGTCTCTTCAACTACTGTCGCGACCAGGTCCGATCCACGGTGGACCCCGCGAGTCTCCTCACCGAGATCGGGGTCGCCCCCGAGCAGCGGCCGGCTCTTGCCCCGGTGGCTGCGGGGAAGAGTGATGTCGCCGACGTCCCGGACAGTCTGGTCAGTGCCGTGATCGCCACCCGCGACGGGCATCCCGTGATGACCGGGCAGCGCAGAACCGATCCCGTGGGCCAGCCGGCGACGATCAACCTTGTGCTGGCCAAGTCCGACGCTGCGGCTCTGGGTTGCTATGGCGTGTCCCTGCAGCGGATCGACAGTTCTGGTGCAGCGCAGGCGTGGGTGCCCGTTGTCTTCGCGGACCCGCAGTCGCTGGACACCAGGTTGGCGATCATGGGAGCGCTGGGGGCTGTGCTCTCAGAGGCATTGGCAGACCAACTCCAGGCGAACTCAGAACTGCCCGAGCCGATCCAGATGATCCTGCCGGATACAGCCACCGGAGACCTCCTCGTCTCGATTGCCGATTCGCTCGCCGGCACGGAGATCAGCAGGCTGCGGTGGGCACGCGACCTCGAGGTCGATCGCCCTCCGCTGACCTTCGACGGGGAGCCTGCCTCCGTCCCGGACTCGCTCACCGAGCAACAGCGACTCGCGGTGAGCTTCCTGCTGGATCAGGACCGCGGTCGTGCTCTGGCGCTGCGGGAGTCCTTCGTGGATCTTCGCGCGATTGTGCGGCGTCATTTCGTGCCCGGGGGAGTCCTGAGCGACGCGGGACGTCTGGACTACCTCGTGCGTTGGGCCGAGGCGGACGGGAATCTCGACCACCGCGTGGTCTCGGACAGCATCGCTGAGGAGCTGCACACTCCCGGCGCGCGACTGTCCAACGCCGGGTCGGACGCCATCCACAGCGCAGCGCCCGGGACCAAGCGAAACCGAGTCGGTCGGCCTGCTGGTGACTATGACGATCTGGTCCGTGCCGAGCTGGAATACAAGGCCGACGTCGTCAGCCGGGCCGTTGCTGCGTTGGACACCCTGCCTGTCTCGCGGTTGCGAGCCGTCTACCGGGCCATCGAGGCGCGTGCCCAGCAGGTGTGGCGCCGTCGCATGGAGTTCCGCGCGTCGGACCTCGTGCGATTCGGCAGGGTCAACTGGTTCTGGCGCAACTCGCTCGTGCCCATGATGGACACGGATGCGACATGCGCCCAGCAGTTGCGCATCCTGGGTAATCCACACGCAGCGCGAGAGGCTGCGCGGGACGCGGGCGCTCGCAATATCGCGCTGGCGGACGTCGTCGATGTGGAGCCGGTGAGGCTGAAGCCCCGATCGCGCCGGTTGGGGGCTGACGACACCGTTGCGCTCATCCTTGACGCCCGGGGGCCAATGGTTGACCACGATGGCATCACGCTGAAGATTCAGGCGGGCTCATTCAAGTTCGGGCAGTGGCCCGTCGGCCGACTCGAGGCGGATGAGCGCACCGATATCGATGGGAGCTTCGAGTGGAGTCCCAAGATCGAGCCCGACGTGGACGTGGGCGATGAGGTCGTCATCTCGGACATCAACCCGAGGTGGCTCGGTGGTCCATTCAAGTCCGGCCATGAAATAGCCGTGGGCCGTCCACCCGCCGATGACCTGAGCGGACCGAAGCCCAGCTGCACCTCGGACTCCTTCATGGAGGACCCGGACGAACACCAGTACTGCTGTCAGCCTCACGAGTTCCGGGAAGCGAACACCTCGGACTGGATCGCCGAAAGGCGAGCCGCCGGCGAGATGAATCCGGAAGTCTGGCCCCCTGTGGTCGACATGGATCAGTTCGACACACCGGCAGATGGGACCCCGACTGACTCGCAGACTGAGCCAACGACCGACATGAGCGTTCCGCTCGACCAGACACCGGATGACCTCGACTGATGACCACGTTGACCTTCACGCCCCCTTCGTCCCCGGCCGACACGACCGCCGTCCACCATGCAGCCGCCGCGATCCAGAATTTGGACGTCGTGACGCAAGCGATCGGAGCACTTCAGGAAGTGCTCGACGGCATCGAGCCCTACGAGCGGATTCTCCTCAAGGCTGCCGCAGGAGCGGGGAAGACCTTTGCCCTCAAACGCATGGTGGGCGAAGCGTTGACCCATGACAGCTGCAGCCGGGTCGGCGTCACCGCATTCGCCAACAAGCAGGTCATCCCGCTCGCCGGCCAGCTGGGGGAGCAACTCGGGCGGGACCGGGTGTGCCTGGCCGTGTCGAAGGAGTGGTACGAGCGGGTACCGGAGTGGGTCCACGAGAAGGCGTCGGTCGTCATCGGGTACAAGGAGATCCCGGAGAGCGCCGAGGTGATCATCGGGACCACGCACAAGTTCGAGGGCTCGGCGCGGTACATCCGTGACCGATTGGGCAACGCCTCCAACGAGGAAACGCTCTTCGACGTGCTCTTCGTTGACGAGGCGTGGCAGCTGCCGAATCACCGATACGCCAAAGTGTCTCGCATGGCGCCATTGACCGTTGGTGTGGGTGACGTCGGCCAGCTGCCGCCGTTGGACCCGTCGCAGAACCCGTGGCGGGGCGATCCCGGGCACAACCCCTACCGGGCTTGGCCGGAAGGGTTCGACGGGGACTCGCAGACGTGGTCCAGGGAACTTCCGGCCGTATGGCGGCCGACAGCGGCGCAACTTCCGCTCTGGAGGGCCTTCTACACCGACTGGACGTCGCTGACGTGCGTCGTGGGGCCGGGCGACCGGGAGCTGGCTGCAGAAGGCATCTCGGGGGAGTCCGCACAACTCTGGGCTCAGGTCGGTACGGGACAGCCCACACTCCTGGAGGTCGACGGCCTACCGGAAGCCGAGGCGCCGGACATCGATCAACCTCTGCTGTCAGTGCTGGAAGCGCATCTGGATGCACTCATCCAGTCGGACCTGACGATCTGGTCAACGGACTACGACGGCCACGGGGCACCCGAGGAACGAACCTCGGTCACCGCTCGGGAACGAGAAGGGGACAACCCGGTGATCGCGGTGCTCGCCACACGTAACGCGGCGGTTGACGACGCTCAGGAGATGGTCGACCGCCTCGTTGGCCGGCATGACGTGCCAGACGGCTGGATCGTGGCCTCGACGGTGGACTCGTGGCAGGGGCAGACCAACACGCTCACTGTGGCGGTGCATCCGCTGTCGGGTGCGTCGGAGCTCGATGCCTTCAACTCTGCCTTCGGACGGTTGGCCGTGACGTGTACGCGCGCGACGCACGGGCTTCTCTTGCTGAGTCGCTCCGGTCTGGATGAGCTGCTGGATAACTCGCCGGCTGTGCCGGGGACACCGCTGGGGGAGCCTGGTACGCGCGAGCTGCCTCGACAGACTCACCGTCGGATCCTGAGAACCTTTGCTAGGGCGACTCAGTCCCTGCGAGCCAATGGCTAGATTCCACCGGCGCGGCCACTGGAGGACCAGTAAGAGCGGCAACACTCATTGGGTGACTGACCACTCGGTTACTCGCGACTCATCGCGTGCGGCGACCTTCTCGCGGGATGTTGGGTCGTCCACTACAGGCAACTGGTGGGAGCGGACCCTGCCGTCAGGCGCGGCGGGTAGGTTTTACTCAACGCCGAATGCAACCTGCCCCATCTGCGGAGTCAAGTTCTTCTTCTATTCCAACTCCTATGGCGGGAAGGTGTATTTCGATTCCTTGGGGCCGCCTTGGCCCAAGCATGCTTGCATGGATGTCGAGCACGTGAGGGATGAGCTGCGGTCAGTGGCATCTCACCAGCCTTGGAAGGTCACTCAGGCGAGCTATCTTGGCTTCTGGGTTCTACAGACGTGGCATGCGCGAAATAGGGTCAAGTTCCGAATAGGCGGTGGCGGGTATAAAGGCCCAACGATTTGGACTGCGCCAAGATCCACGAATATGAGCGTCGGCATGCCCGTGTTTCTGCGAAACGTGCTTGATCGGAAAACGGTCATGTCCTTCGTAGACAACGACACGTTGGTGGTCACGAACGTGCGAGTCCGGGTGTCGTGGATAACGATGGCCGACCGGTTGCAGTTTAGGCGTGAACGGCGGCTGTCGCAGGTGAGTGATCCGACCAAGTCACCCTGAGCCGACGCATAACGCAGAGAGCCTCAAGTGAAGTCAAGTGTTCGGCACGGCAATTGTGAAGAGCCCCATTCGGTCCCAGTTGCCGGGCCGAGTGCGTCACTGCGCGATCGCGGCGAGCGCGTCTGACCCGAGACTGTGCGAGATTGGTCGGATGGACGCCCTGCCGATGTTTCCGTTGGGGTCAGTCCTGTTCCCCGGCAACCTGCTGCCCCTGCAGATCTTCGAACCGCGCTACCTGACGATGCTGCGTGACGTCGCCGGTGGTAATGGCCGCTTCGGTGTGGTGCTGATCGAGCGGGGCTTTGAGGTCGGCGGGGGAGACCAGCGGTTCCCGATCGGCACCGTGGCAACCGTCGAGCAGCTGCAGCCGACGGCGGACGGTCGCGTCCGGCTGCTGGCGCGCGGCGGGGACCGATTCGACGTCGTCAGGTGGCTGCCCGAGGATCCCTACCCATGCGCCGAGGTGCGCACCCTGCCGGCTCTGGAGTGGAGCAGCGAGCAGCTCTCGCACCTGGCGGAGACCGAGCGCACCGTGCGACGGGCCCTGGTGGTGACGAGTGAGTACCGCGCCGACCTCTGGCCGTCCGATGTCAAGCTCTCCGACGACCCGGTCACCAGGAGCTGGCAGCTGGCCTGGATCTCCCCTCTGGGCGCCCTCGACCAGCTGGCCCTCCTGCGGTCTTCCTCCGTCGGTGAGCTGCTGGAGCACACCGCGCGGTTGACCACCGAGGCGCTGGACCTGCTGCCCATGCAGTTCCCTGATGATCCGGTGTGAGCGCACGCCAAGCACTACTCGAAATGACGGCTGTCACCTCGCCGCGCCTGCACGAGGCGGGCCAGTGCGCTGGCCGCGGCGAGCCCCGCGAGCACCACCATCGGCGCCGAGGCGCCGATGGTGTCCTCGTAGGTGTTGAGGACGAAGGGCAGGGCGAAGCCCGTGTAGGTGACAACGTAGAAGATGCCGATGACCAGCCCTCGGGTGGAGCGGGGTGCGAGCCGGTCGACGTCGCGCAGGCCCTGCCCGAGGCACAGGCCGTACGCGGCCCCGAAGATGAGCGAGCACAAGACGAACGTCGCGATGCTCATCTGACCACCGGCCACGCCGGAGATGACGAAGGCGATGGCCGCCAGCCCTGCGCCGACGACCCCGAGCGGTCGCCAGCCGGCGAGTCGACGTGTCCCGAGCTGCACGAGGATCCCGGTGCCCAGAGCCAGGACGGCCGCCACCGCCGGCAGCATCGGCCCCCCGTACTGGCCACCGATCCGCTCGGTCAGCACGATCATGGCGACGGTGACGCAGGAGAAGACCCACAGCCCCATGGGCACAGCGGCGGCGAGGGCGGGGCCGATGCGCCGGTCCTCGACGAATGGGGGTGAGCTGCCGACGCGAGCCTGATGAGGTTTCGTGACGGGAACCACGACACTCGCATGGTCCGGGAACAGGCAGAGCAGCGCCGAGAGTCCGGTCAGGAGTACGGGGACGGTGAAGGCCACCACCAGACCGATCCGGCCGGGGGTGAACTGACCGATCAGCCCGGAGGCCAGCGGGCCGGCCGCGAACCCGGTGGTGAGCACGACACCAGCTCGGGCGGCTCCCTTCGTCCAGTCTTGGTCGGCTGCCCACGCAGTCCCCGCACTCGCCACCAAACCGACACCCGCGCCGACGACGAGCCTGCCGATCAGCACCCCGGCCAGCGTCGGCCAGAGCAGCATCACCACGTTGCCCGCGGCGCACAGGACCAGCCCGGTCAGCACGACCGGCCGTCGACCCCGACGATCCGACAGGCCCCCGCCGAGCAGCAGACCCGGCAGCAGACCGAGGGCGTAGAGGCCGAATGCCGCATCCAGACCCGGCTTGGAGATGTGCGCGACCTCCGCGAGCACGGGCAGGAGGGCGGCGAAGTGGTTCGTCGACCACCCCGCGGCCAGCAGGGCCGCGAGTGTGATCCAGATCGATCGAATGCGACTGGATGATGGGGTGACGACAGAGCGTGTGTGCGCCAAGCTGCCCTGCCTCATCAACCCTCCCGGACGGGTGCGATCGCCCGTGGCCCGACGCCGAGCCTAGGTGCGGCCGATCGGGTGCGCAATGCATCGACGAGACTCACGAAGGATGCCCGCGAACCGCCCTCGGTGCCTCACGAAGGAAATGCCCGCGAAATCGGTGGATGCTGCTGGGGCATGGGAAGTGAGTTGTCGATGGCCTCTCGTGCCGAGGTGACGAACAAGTACGCCAAGGCGTACGCGAAGGCGAGCAAGAAGGATCGGGGCCGAATGCTCGATGAGGTGGTCTCGGTGACCGGCTGGTCCCGGGACAACGCCCGCCGCCGGCTTGTCGCAGCCGCCACGGCGCCGCCGGGGCCGGGCCGGGTGGTCGCGGCGGCGATGCGCAAACCGCGGGCGCCGAAGTTCTCCTACGACGCGCGCAAGGTGCTGCAACGGGTGTGGGCCGCCTCTGGCGGGCAGTGCGGGAAGTACCTGGTGGTCTCGATGCGCGTGCACCTGGACGCGCTGGAGCGCCACGGCGAGCTCGTCGACGGCGTCGATCGCTACAGTCGCGCGGTACGCACCGAACTGCTGTCGATGAGCGCCGCGTCGATCGACCGGTACCTCGCCCCGGCCAAGGCCAAGGACGCCATCGGTGGGGTCGCCACGACCAAGCCCTCGCCGCTGCTTCGTTCGAGCATCGCCATCCGCCGGGCCGGGGACGAGGTCGAGGACGAGCCGGGGTTCTTCGAGGGCGACACCGTCGCGCACTGCGGACCCACCCTCAAGGGTGAGTTCGCGCGCACGGTCAACCTGACCGATGTGCACACCGGCTGGGTCTTCACCCGCACCATCCGCAACAACGCGCACACCCACATCCTGACCGCGCTGCAGGCCGCCGTGAATGAAATCCCTTGCGCGGTAACGGGACTCGACTTCGACAACGGTGGCGAGTTCCTCAACCATCCCGTCATCGACTGGGCCGCCGACCGCAAGATCTACTTCACCCGGTCCCGGCCGTACAAGAAGAACGACCAGGCCACCGTCGAGTCGAAGAACAACCACCTGGTGCGCAAGTACGCCTTCTACTACCGCTACGACACCCCCGAGGAACGCGCCGTCCTGGCCCGGCTGTGGCCGCTGGTCAACGACCGGCTGAACTACCTGACCCCGACGAAGAAGCCGATCGGGTACGGCAGCGACCACAACGGGCGCCGCACCCGCCTGTACGACCCGCCCCAGACCCCGCTGGACCGGCTCCTGACCGCCGACGTCCTCTCGCCCGCCCAGCAGGCCGAGCTGACCGCCTACCGCGACACGCTCAACCCCGCCGAGCTCGCCCGCCGGATCGGCGACCTGCAAGAGCGACTGGTCCTGCTGGCCAAGGACAAGACCGAACAGCTCTACCTGGCCAGCTTCCCCTCAGCCCTGCCCAACGTCCACAAAGGCATCCGCGTGCGAGCCAGCTGACACGCCACCCACTTTCGCGGGCACTTCCTACCTGAGGCACGGATCTCATTTCGCGGGCATCTTGACGTGAGGCACTACGTGCATCGACACACCGGGGAGGCTTGATCGCGCCCCACGTTGGCTGAGGTGTGAGGTCGTCCCCGGCCGAACCTCGAAGCCGCCCGATTCACGTTGCCGTGAACCTCACGGGTGGTGGGTGGCTGTCGCTGGAGCGGGGCTCGACCTGAGGCTGGATTCACCTATGGTGTGGACATGATCAACGTCATCGCCCGTATCTCCGTCAAGCCCGAGTTCACCGAGGACTTCGAGGCAGCCGTCGCGGCAGCTCGTGCACCCTTCCTCGCGGATGCCGGCTGCCTGCGTTACGACCTCCAGCGCGTCGTGAAGAGCGACGGGGACTACGTCCTCCTGGAGAGCTACGACTCGAAGGAGTCTCTGCGCAGGCACAGCTCGATGGACGAATTTGCTGCATTTGGCGAGGCGACCAAAACCCTCGTGCAGGGTCCGCCCGAGATCATCCTGCTCTCACCCGTGGGCGATCAGGTGGGCTTGGCGGTCTGAACCTCCCCTGAGCCATTGCCCGTTGACCAAGGATCATGGCAGGGCGAGGAGTTCCCGGTGGTGGATCATCGCCGTCAACTCACGGCTCCCGATCTGTTGGATGCGGCGACCTCGGTACTCGGAAGCATCGGCGCGGAGGGAAGGGTCCTGCTCGCAAGCAGCGTCGACCCAGCCCTTGAGCCACGCCTTCAGCAGGGCGGTATCGCTTGAGTCCAGTCGCCATGGGCTCGGGGTCAGGTGAAGGGTGTAGCCAGCCAGCCTTAGGGCGTGCGCGGCCACGTATACAGCGTCTGGGCCAGCCAGGGGCCCGTGGCCGGTGTCGCGCCTCTGGTGCGCGTTGAAGGCGACGGCGATCTGGTCGTCGAGGGGGTGCGCCGGTGCCAGGTCCACCTGGCCAATGACACTCAGCGTGATCAGTGCCGGGCACCCGGCCGCGGCGATGCTCGCGACCATGCGCTCGAGCTCCTCGCGCGTCATCATGTCGAGCAGCGCCGACGCGGTGATCAGTGACGCGCCGTCGAGGTCCTCGGTGGGGAGGTGGGTGATGTCGCGTAGGCGCGTCTCGGTGGTGACTGTGAGTCCGTCGAGTGACACCGGTGGGGGAGCAGCGGCTGCGCGGTTGAGGAGGTCCTCGTCGCGCTCGTAGCCGATCCAGCGCTGGTTGCCCGGCAGCTGTGGTGCGAGCCAGCGGGCCATCGAGCCGGTGCCGCAGCCGAGGTCGTGGATGACCAACCCATCCGTCGGCAGGTGGGGGCGGAGGGCTTCCACGAGCTCTGTCGAGCGGGCTGCTGCGTCGGCTGGTTCGCGGAGAGCGAGCCAGTCGGCATCGGCGCGGGCGACTTCGTCGGACACGGGGCCATCTTCTCGCAAGTCGCTTCGAGGCTCGCCCGCTGCGCGGACTCACACCTCAGCCAGCGTTGTGGGCGGGTGCGCCTTCCATAGACTCGGCAGATGGGTCTTCGGACGGTGCTGCTCCCGCAGGCACTCTTGCTCCTGGCCATTGGGCTGCTGGCATCGTGGGGTCCCGTCGGGTGGGGCGTGGCTCTTGCTGCGGCCGTCGCCTTGGATGTCCTCGTCGTCTTGGGGATGCGTCACTACAACGCTGATGCGCTCGACCCTGCTGATCTGGTGACGGTCACTCGAGCCACGCTCACGTGTGCGGTCGCTGCTCTGGTCGTCGGTGGCTCACCGTGGACGATCACCATCACGGCCCTCGCGGCGGTCTCGCTCTTCCTCGACCTCGTCGATGGGTGGGTAGCGCGGTGGACCGGGAGCGAGACCCCCTTCGGCGCGCGGTTCGACGGGGAGGCCGACGCCGCGCTCATGCTCGTCCTGAGCATCTGGGCCGCCCCCACCTACGGCTGGTGGGTGCTGCTGATCGGCCTGGCGCGCTACGCCTTCGGCGCCGCCGGGTGGGTCCTTCCGTGGATGCGCGCGCAGCTGCCGCCGCGGTACTGGCGCAAGGTCGTCACCGCCGTCACGAGCATCGTCCTCGTCGTCGCCACCGCCGGTGTCGTCCCATCACCCGTCATGGTCGTCGCACTGCTAGTCGCACTCGCCCTGATCGCCGAGTCCTTCGGCCGGGACGTCTGGTGGCTGTGGCGCCACCGACACCCCACCGAGAACGCACTCCAGGAGGCACGGCGCGCTGCCTACGGGTCGGGGGAGTTCGTCGACCAGCAGGGATTCATGACCGCCAGCCAGATCTGCGACCTCGCCGCCGCAGCGGGCATCGCTCCGGGCACGCGCGTGCTCGACCTCTGCTGCGGCAGAGGCGGACCCGGCCGCCTCATCGCGAGCGAGTCCGGCTGCGAGCTGCTCGGCGTAGACGCCGACGACTCCGCTGTGGCCACGGCCCGGGCCCGTGCCGGCGACGTGACCTGCCACTACGAGGTCGGGCAGATTCCGCCCCTCCCGCACGGGCTCTTCGACATAGTCCTCCTGCTGGAGACGATGCTCGCCTTCCGCGACAAGGAGACCCTGCTGCGCGAGGTCCACGCGGCACTGGCACCCGGTGGCCGGTTCGCCTTCACCGTCGAGGAGGGCCAGCCCCTCATCGAGCACGAACGTGCTGCCATGCCCGCCGCCGACACCGTCTGGCCGATCCCGTTGCCCCAGTTGCACGAGGTGCTCGAGCGGTCCGGATTCACCATCACCTCGCAGCGGGACCGCAGCGCCGCCCACCGCGAGGTCGTCGACTCGCTGCTGACCGAGTTGACTACGCGCGAGCCGGCCATCACCGCCCAGATCGGCCCAAGCCGGATCGAGCACCTGCTGACCTCCCACCGCCTCTGGAGCGAGTGGCTGCGGTCGGGCAGGATCCGCAAGTTCGCGATCGTCGCGGTCGCTCAGCCCGCGCTTCGAGGGGCGGGCGCGGACGCCCTCACACCTCAGCCCGGGCAGCGCTCGGACAGCGCATAGCGCAGCAGCACCACGTCACCGATCGCGCGCGTCTCGACCAGACGCGCGGGGGAGTCGGCCCGCCACGGGAAGTGCCCGTCGTCGATGAACCGCCGTGCCCGCGAGTCCCCGACGAGGAAGGGCGCCACCACCAGGTGCAGCTCGTCGGCCAACCCCTGCGCGGGGAACTGCGTCAACACCGTCCCGCCACCCTCGACGAGCAGGCGCTCGACACCCCGCTCGGCCAGGTCGGCGCACACCCATCCCATGGCCACCGGTCGGCCTGCGTCGACGACCGTCGCTGCCGACCCGATCCGGGCACGAGCGTCAGAGAACCCATCCCGCCCGCAGTAGACGAGCTTGTCGACATCGCCTCGGGTGAAGAACCTCGCGCCCGGGTCGAAGTCGGCCCGCTCGCTCACCGTCACCTTCACCGGCGAGGACGTACGTCCGGCCGTGAGCCGCTCGCGCACCCGCGCCTCGCTGCGCACGAGCAGCCGAGGGTCGTCCTGGCGCAGGGTGCAGGCGCCCACGAGGATCGCGTCGCTGTCCGCGCGGACCTGGTCGACCCGATCGAAGTCCGCGTCGTTGGAGAGCAACAGCCGCTGCGGTGACGTGTCGTCGAGATAGCCGTCGAGGGAGACGGCGCAGCTGAGGGTGGTGTAGGGGCGGGTCATGTTTGGGCTCTGTCGCTTCGAGGTTCGCGCCCTAGCGGGCGCTCACACCTCAGCGAGCGGGGGGTTGGGGCGGACTCGCGCCTTAACCACCGGGAGAGACGCTGCGGGCGCTCATACCTCAGCGAGCGTGGGGTTGGGTTGGAGTCGCGTGTCAGCCACCGGGGTCGAGGAGTCACCAGGAGGAGCGCGCCGGGCAGCGTGGCCACGAGCGCGAGCACCCCGTAGAGCACGGCGACGCTCACCCCGGTTGCCGCGCCCAGACCGGCCGCTTCGAAGGCGTACGCGGCCACCCCTTCGCGCGGGCCCCACCCGGCGAGGCTCGCCGGGATCGCCGCCCCCAGCAGCACGATCAGCGCCAACGCCACCCGCCGACCCAACGAGACCTCGACACCCGCCGCGGACATCGCCACGAGCAGGACCGTGACGTGACCGAGCACGGCCAGGACGGAGGTGAGGATGACGACGGTTGTGGCTTCGAGGGTCGCGCCCGGGGGCGCTCCCACCTCAGCCACCGGAGGCGCTCCCGCCTCAGCCACCGGGGGGCGCTCGCGCCTCAGCGACCGGATGACTCCGGCCGCGAGACCCACGGCCACCAGACCGACGACTGCGACCACCGCAATCGCGCGCACCGGCGAGGGCAGCACGACCAGCACGACCACGGTCAGCACCACCTGGACCACCTGCCCGAGGACGCGCTCCCAGACCACCGAGCGGACCCCCCGTCCCATCCGGTCCACGTCGTGGCCGTGGCGCACCGCGCGGTGGACGTCGCCGAGGACCCCGCCCGGCAGCACCGAGTTGAGGAACTGCGAGCGGTAGTACGCGGTGACCGCGGCGGGAGGTGCGATCCGCACGCCCAGACCGGTCGCGACCACGCTCCACCGCCACGCGGCGCACACCGTCGTCACGACCGTGATCGCCAGCGCGGCCAGCAGCGCCGGCCACGTGACCTCGGTCAGCGCGGTGACGAAGGGTTCGGCGCCCACCTGCCACAGCAGCACCGCGAGGATGGCTGCGCCGACGGCGGGGCGGAGCCACCTCGCGTAGTGCGCTCGGGTCCCTTCGAGGCTCACGCCCGGGGGGCGCTCGCACCTCAGGGAGCGTGTGGGGCTCGGGGAGCGTGGGGGGTCAGGGACTGCGCGGGCCATCCGCCACCTCACTCAGCACCTGCGCCACGCGGGTGACCGTTTCCCGCCAGGGCGTCAGCTCCCGCCGCCGCGCACCGGCGGCACTGCGCAACCGGGCACGGGTGTCCGCGTCGTCGAGCCACAGCCGCAGCGCCTCGGCCAGGGCGTGCGGGTCCCCGGGAGGCACGAGCATCCCCGGCCGGTGGCTCTCGGCGTGCCCCAGCGCCAGCGGCACCCCGCCGACGTCGGAGGCCAGGACCGGCACCGCATGGGCGAGGGCCTCGGTGACGACCATCCCGTAGGCCTCGGCTCGGGTGGGGTGGACCAGCAGGTCGGTGTCGGCGTACTGCTCGGACAGGTCGGGCAGCGCCCCGGTGAGGGTGACCCGGTCGGTCAGGCCGAGCTGCTCGACACGATCGCGCAGCGTGCCCACCAGGACCGGGTCCCGGTCGAGCGGCCCGACGCACGTGCACGTCCACGGCAGGTCGGCGACGTCCGCGAGGGCCTCGAGGAGCACGTCGTGACCCTTGGCCCGGGAGATCGGCCCGACGCACAACAGCCGACCGCCGGCCTCGCTGCCGACGGTGGCCTCGGCGTGGTGAGCGCCCGGTTCGGCGACGTGCACCCGCTCGGCCGGCAGGGCGTGCCGCTCCACCAGCTGGTCCCGCGTCCACGCACTCGTCGTCACGACCCCGGCCGCGGACAGCAGCGCGACCCGCTCCGCCGGGGCGTCCTCGTCCGGGCCCACCATGTGCGCGAGCACGACCACCCGCAGCCGCTCGCTCGCCACGGCCGTCTGCGTCGGCGCCGCGAGCGCGACCAGTCCATCCAGCAGCACCACCGCGCCGTCAGGCAGTCCCGCGAAGGTCGTCGCCAACCCCGCCCGTGACTCCGGCTCCGGGTGCGGCCACGACCCGGCCACCGGGTGCTCGCGCACGCTCCACCCGAGCGCCGCCAGGCCGGTGCACACCTCCCGGTCGTAGGCGTTCCCCCCGCTGGGATGGAGGGGGTCGTCGATGTCGCCCGGCAGCACGACGTGCACGGTGCTCACAACACCACCTCGCAGCTCGCGGAGGCGATGTGCGACTCGTGCAGGGTGACCGTGATCCGGCTCAGGTGCTCGCCCGGCCCCAGACGGCCCTCGGCCACCCGCCGGGCGAGCTGCTCGGCGACGGCGAAGGCCAGCGCCTCGGTCGTCGTGTTGCGACCGGCGAAGTCCGGCTCCTCGTCCAGGTTGCGGTAGTTCAACCCGGCGAGCGAGTCCTTCAGCTCCTCGGCCGCCCGGCCGATGTCGACGACGATCCCGTCCGGTGTCAGCGTCGCGCTGTGGAAGGTCGCGTCCACGACGTACGTCGCGCCGTGCAGCCGCTGCGCCGGACCGAAGACCTCACCGCCCAGGCTGTGCGCGATCATCATGTGGTCGCGCACCGTCGCGGAGAACTTCGCGTGTTTCATCCGGGCCTCTCACTCTCTCCCTCGTAGGTGACGACGTGGCAGATGGCCGGGCGCCGCCCTTCGCACACCTCGGTCATGACCTGCGGCAGCTGCGCGAAGGGGGTCGCCCCCGTCAGCAGCACGTCGAAGGCGTTGTCCCGCAACAGCTGGAGCGAGACCGCCGTGCGCTCGGTCGGGGAGCGGTGCCCGCGCCGGGCGTCGGCGACCGTGCCGACCTGGCTGGAGCGGATCCGCAGCCGCCCGGAGTGGTAGCTGCCGCCGAGGGCGAGCTCGACGCCGCGGGTGCCGTACCAGCTGAGGTCGAGCACGGTGCCCTCACTGCGCAGCAGGTCCAGCGACGTCTGCAGGCCGGCCGAGGACGCGCTGGTGTGGATGACGAGGTCCTGGCCCCCCTTCGCCTGCTCCGGTCGGGCGAAGCCCACCCCCAGCGCCTCTGCCACCGACCCGCGGGCGTCGTCCACGTCGACGAGGGTGACCTCGACCCCGGGGAAACGCGCGAGCAGCCGTGCGGCACAACACCCCACCATCCCGCCACCGACGACGCTGATCCGGTCACCGATCAGCGGCGGGACGTCCCACAGACCGTTGACCGCCGTCTCGAGCGCGCCCGTGAGCACCGCTCGCTGCGCGGGAACGTCGTCGGGGACGGGGACGACCGCGTCGGCCGGGACGACGTAGCGCGTCTGGTGCGGGTGCAGGCAGAAGACGGTCCGGTCGAGCAGGTGCGCCGGCCCGTCCTCGACGACCCCGACGGACAGGTAGCCGTACTTCACCGGGCCCGGGAAGTCCCCCTGCTGCAACGGCGCCCGCATCACCTCGTACTGGTCCGGCGGGACCTCCCCGCGCAGGACGAGGGCCTCGGTGCCGCGACTGATCCCCGAGAAGAGCGCCCGCACGAGGACCTCGTCGGGACCGGGGGAGGGCAGTGGCGCGGAGCGGATCTCACCGCGTCCGGGCTCGACCACCCAGTAGGCGCGCGCGTGGCGGGCCGGGGCACTCACCTCCGACACCTCCTGACGCGACGGCGCTGCCGCTGTCCTCCCTATCGTAGGACCACGGAGGCGTCATGGTTCGGGACAGAGCAGGTCGGCTCGCGGCCGCGGGCTGGAGCGTGCTCGCCGCTGCCCTCGTGTGGGGTGCGCTGGTGCTGCCGTCGTCGGTGGCGCAGCTGACGTGGGTCTCGCTGGTGAGCCTGCCGTTGACGCTCCTGGTGGGGCTCGCGGTGCTGATCGTCGTGCCGCGGGTGGCCCGGCCGGCGGTGGCGATGACCTTGGGGGCACTGCTCGCGCTCGTCGTGGTCCTCAAGGCACTGGACATCGGCTTCTCCGTCGTGGCGGACCGCCGGTTCCACGTCTACTACGACCTGACCAACCTCGTCCGGGGGTATGAGGTGCTCTCCGGGTGGGCCGGGCCGGGCTGGGCGGTGCTCGCCGTCGTCGCGTCGGTCGTGGCGACGCTGCTCCTGGCGGCCCTGCTGGTGCTCGCGATGGCGCGGCTGGCGCGCCTGGTGACCGTCCACCGCACCCGGGCCGTCGTGGTGCTGCTCGTCGGGACACTCGCCGGCGGCACGCTCGCGGCCACGGGTGCGCAGGTGGCCGGCGAGCCGGTGACCTCCCGAGCCACGGCGCAGCTCGTCCACGACCACGTCGCCGACGGCGTGAACGACTACCGCGACGAGGGGGTCTTCGCCGAAGCCATCGCCACCGACCCCGTCGCGGCGCGAGCCGGGTCGCTGCGGGGACTGGCGGGCAAGGACGTCCTCGTCGTCTTCGTCGAGAGCTACGGCCGGGCGGCGCTGAGAGACCCGGAGCTGGCGAAGGGGGTCACCCCCGTCCTGACCGCCGGCGAGCAGTCCTTGGGCGAGGTGGGGTTCACGGCGCGCAGCGCCTGGCTGACGTCGCCGACCTTCGGCGCGGGGTCGTGGCTGGCGCACGCGAGCCTGCAGTCGGGGCTGTGGGTGGACAGCGACCGCCGCCACGATCAGCTGCTCTCCTCGGACCGGCTGACCTTGACCCGGGCGTTCGACGACGCAGGGTGGCGCACGAGCTTCGTGCAGCCGGCGGTGCAGGAGCAGTGGCCGCAGGGGCAGGCGTTCTACGGGTTCGACGAGCTGTACGCCGCCGACGACCTGGACTACCGGGGGCCACCGCTGGGGTGGGGTGGCGTGCCCGACCAGTACACGCTGTCGTGGTTCCAGCGGGAGGTGCTCTCGCAGGGCGATGGGCCCGTCATGGCGGAGATCGACCTCGTCACCAGCCACAACCCGTGGCCGCAACCACCGCCCCAGGTGCCGTGGGAGGGCGTCGGCGACGGGTCGGTGTACGCGTGCATGCCCGGCTGCGCCGACGAGGGTGATGACGACGTGCGCTCGCGCTACGCCGCGTCGATCGGGTACTCGCTGGAGTCGGTGATCTCCTTCGTCGTCGAGCACCCGGACCCCGATCTCGTCGTGCTGCTCGTGGGGGACCACCAGCCGTGGGGCCACGTCGCCGGCGAGGAGGCCGGCCACGACGTCCCGGTGTCGCTGATCACCGGGGACCCGGCGGTGCGGGACGCGATGGCGTGGTGGTTGTGGACCCCCGGGCTCGTGCCGCAGGAGCAGTCGCCGCAGTGGCGGATGGACATCGTCCGGGACCACTTCCTGCGGGCGTTCTCGACGCCACCCGCCGTAGGTCACGACCCCTTCGGCCAGCTGTCCGGGACGTCCACGCCACCCGTGACGACCGGCTCGCCCTCGGGGGCGAAGTCGGCCCACGAGTCCCGCGGACGGTAGCCGAGCTCGAGGTTGGTGTTGGTCATGCTCCAGCGGCGGTTGGGGTTGTCGGAGATCGCGTAGTAGATCCCGAAGTCGACGTCCGCCTCGATGGCGCACCGCACGACCTGGGCGGTGTCCGCCTCGCTGAGCCACATCGCGTGCAGCACGTCGACGCCGGTGATCGTGGGGTCTTGGGCCACCCAACCGATGCGCAACGCGATGACCGACAAGCCGTACTCGTCGTGGTAGTAGCGCCCGAGCGTCTCGCCGAAGACCTTGGACACCCCGTAGAACGAGTCCGGGCGCGGGGGAGTGTCCGGGTAGACCGGCCACTGCTCGTAGCGGTCGTACATGCCCATCGTGTGGTTGGACGAGGCGTAGACCACCCGCTGCACGCCGGCGTCACGCGCTGCCTCCAGCACGTTGCGGGTACCGATGATGTTCGCGTCGAGCACCGCCTCCCACGGTGACTCGGGGGAGGCGGCACCGGCGAGGTGGACGACCGTGTCGATACCGTCCATGAGACTGCGCACGGCGTCGTAGTCGGCGAGGTCGGCGCCGAGGACCACCGGGTCGGCGTCCGGTCGGGTGGTCCGGTCGTGGCCGGTGACGTCGTACTCGTCCTTCAGGCGCTGCGTGAGGATCGAACCCACTCCGCCCGTCGATCCGGTGATGAGGATGCGTCGATGGCTCATGCCACCCACTGTGCTCCCATTGGGGGTTGCCGCCAAGGGGTCCCCTTCGCCCCGACGGGGTCGACCCCCGTCCCGGCTGGCCGTCAACCGCGCAGGAGGTCCACGACGTGCTCGGCGATCGCCAGGGACGACGTGGCTGCGGGGGAGGGTGCGTTGCGCAGGGCCAGCACCGGACCGTGACGGGTGATCCGGAAGTCGTCCACGAGGGCGCCGTCCACGCCCAGGGCCTGGGCGCGCACGCCGCGCGGCCCCGGGACCACGTCGTCGCTCGTCAGCTCGGGCACGTAACGGCGGGCCGCACCGACGAAGCGTTCCCTGCTGACGGACCCGAGCATCTCGCTCACCCCGGTACGCCAGTGGCGGGCCGCGAAGCGTCGGAACCCCGGCCACCCGATCACGTCCCGCAGGTCGGTCGCGGAGACGTGGGACCAGCCGTACCCCTCGCGGGCCAGGGCGAGGACGGCGTTCGGGCCGACCATCACCTCCCCGTCGACGCGGGGCGTCAGGTGCACCCCGAGGAAGGGGTAGCGCGGATCGGGGACGGGATAGACCAGGCCACGCACCAGGTCGCGACGCTCGGGGCGCAGCAGGTGGTACTCGCCGCGGAAGGGGACGATGCGCGGGTCCTCCTCGTCCCCGGCCAGGGCGGCGACCCGGTCGGCCTGCAGACCGGCGCAGAGCACGACCTGCTCGGCACGCACCGCCTGGCCCTCGGCCCCGGTCAGCACGGTCCGCTCCCCGTCGGGGCGGATACCGGTGACCTCGAAGGACGTGCGTATCCTCCCTCCCGCCGCGGTGACCTCCTGCGCCATCGCCCGGGTGACCGCCGCGTAGTCGACGATCGCGGTGTGGGGTGAGTGCAGGGCCGCCACGCCGGTGACGTGCGGTTCGATCTCGCGCAGCTCGTCCGGGCCGATCTCGCGCACACCGGGCACGCCGTTGGCGCGCGCCCGTTCGGTGATGTCGGACAGCCGGGTCCGCTCGTCCTCGTCGAGTGCCACCAGGACCTTGCCGCACTCGTCGTAGGCCAGCCCGTGCTCGGTACACAACTCCTGCAGCAGGTGGACCCCGCGGCGGCACAGCCGGGCCTTCAGCGACCCCGGCACGTAGTACAGGCCGGCGTGCACCACGCCGCTGTTGTGGCCCGTCTGGTGGGCGGCCAGGCGCGGCTCCTTCTCGAGCACGGTCACCTCGGCGTGCGGCTGCAGCTGCAGGATCCGCCGGGCGATGGCCACCCCGAGGATCCCGCCGCCGACGACGGCGTAGGTGGTGGGGCTCATGTCCTCTCCCTGTCAATGACGGTGGCACGGCCGACGGCAGGCGGAGCGGCACCTCGCCGCGGCGAGGGACATCCACGTCCCGCCGGTGGTCATGGTGACCTCCTTCGATCGGGTCAACCGGGTGTGGCGTCAGGGGGTCGCGATGGTGCGGGGACATCTCCCACGGCGAGCAGGCCCGCCAGGGTCTGGTAGTAGCCGACGAGGACCGTCAGCTCGGTGATCCCGGCATGTCCGAGATGCGAATGAGCGCTCGCGTGCACCGCATCGTCGACACCCCGTCCGGCGAGCAACGCCGTGGCCAGATCGAGGGCGGCGGCCTCCGCCGAGGAGAGCGAAGGGCGGATCTCGCCGCGAGCGAGTGCGTCCAGCTCGTCCTCGTCCACGCCGACCTCGAGCGCCACGCGGCTGTGTGCGTACCACTCGTAGTCACTGGACAGGATGGTCGCGACGGTGCAGACCACCAGCTCCCGCGTACGTGCGGGTAGGTGTCCCCCGAACCGCAACGAGGAGCCCAGGGACTGCAGTGCCTCGCCGATGGCGGGCGCATGGAGCATGGCGTTGAAGGGGCCGGCCAGGTGACCGTCGTCGTCGACGACGAGGAAGGGGCCGTCCGTGCGGGGAGGGCGGGTGATGGTGTCGTAGAGCGACTGCTGCGCGGCGTCGAGCTGCGTGGGGTCGAGCAGCGGGAAGCGGCCCCCCACGACGCGCCCACGGGCGGGGTCCTGATCGACGGGGTGTTGGTCAGACAAGGGTGCGACCTCCGTCGACATGGGGGATCTGCCCGGCGTGGACGCGAGGACAGGTCGTTCCCTGACGCCCGCGCGATCGTGGCCCCGTCACGTGGCTCACTCTAGGTGCCGCACGCCTGCGTGTCGGGCTGCCAGGCCGTCCAGCAGGCAGGCCAGACCGAGCTCGAAGCTCTCCGAGTCGATCTCCTCGGCGAGCTCGGGCAGGCGGTGCGCCTGTGCCAGTGCGGGATAGCGCTCGAGGTAGACCCGGGCGTCGTCGGCGAAGCCGCTGGCGAAGGGGGTCGACGCCGCCCCGACGACCAGGTACTTCACCGCGCCGGCGATCTCGGTCGCGTGGCGGGCCGGCCAGCCGGCTGACAGCAGGCCGGCGTGCACCTGCTCCGACATGGCCAGGAAGTCCTCGCGTCGGCCCGCTCCCGAGGCGACGAGCGGCACGGCGTTCGGGTGGGCAGCCAGCGAGGCACGGTAGGAGCGCGCCCAGGTCTCCACCCCCCTTCGCCACCGGCCATCGGCGAAGCCGCTCGTGTCGACCTGCCGGGTGAGCAGGTTGGCGACCGCGTCGAGGACCTCGTCGCGGTTGGCGTAGTGGCTGTAGAGGGAGGGAGCCTGCACACCGAGCGCGCGGGCGAGGCCACGCATGGAGAACCCCGCCAGGCCCTCGTCGTCGATGAGCCGGAGCGCGGCATCGCGGATGCGCTCCCGGCTGAGGATCGCAGTGGTGGGGCGAGCCACGGACCATCCCTTCGTTGCAGAACCTAACGGCATAAGGTTACCGTAGGTCGAAACCTTACGCTGTTCGCCCCATCCTCGGAGGAAACCTCATGAGCTCGACCCAGACTCCCACTGCACTGTTCGGGATCGACACGCTCCTGGGCGAGGAGGAGCGTGCCATGCAGCAGACCGTCGCCCGTTTCGCCGCCGACCGGCTCCGGCCCGACCTCGCCGCCTGGTACGAGGCGGGAGACCTGCCGGCACGGGAGCTGGCCAAGGAGCTCGGTGACCTGGGCGTGCTCGGGATGCACCTTCAGGGATATGGCTGCGCCGGGACGAGCGCCACGGCCTACGGTCTGGCGTGCCTGGAGCTGGAGGCGGCCGACTCCGGTCTGCGCAGCCTGGTGTCGGTGCAGGGGTCGCTGGCGATGTTCGCGATCCACCGCTGGGGCAGCGAAGAGCAGAAGCAGGAATGGCTGCCGCGGATGGCCGCGGGCGAGGCCATCGGGTGCTTCGGGCTGACCGAGCCGGACTTCGGCTCCGACCCGGGCGGGATGCGCACCCGAGCCCGCCGGGACGGGCAGGACTGGGTGCTCAACGGCACCAAGATGTGGATCACGAACGCCCCGATCGCCGACGTCGCCGTGGTCTGGGCCAACACCGACGAGGGGGAGGGCTCCCGCGGCGTGCGTGGGTTCCTCGTCCCCACCGACACCCCCGGTTTCTCCGCTCCCGAGATCGCCCAGAAGCTCTCCCTGCGCGCCTCGGTCACCGGTGAGATCGTGCTGGACGACGTGCGCCTGCCCGCCTCGGCGATGCTGCCCGAGGCGGCCGGCCTCTCCGGCCCGCTGTCCTGCCTCAACGAGGCCCGCTTCGGGATCATCTTCGGCGCGGTCGGCGCGGCCCGTGACTGCCTCGAGGTGGCCCTGTCCTACGTCGGCGACCGCGAGATCTTCGACAAGCCCCTGGCGGCGTACCAGCTCACCCAGGCCAAGCTGGCGGACATGAGTCTCGAGCTCGGCAAGGCGATGCTCCTGGCGATCCACCTCGGCCGCCTGAAGGACGCCGGGACGCTGCGGCCGGAGCAGGTCAGCCTGGGCAAGCTCAACAACGTGCGCGAGGCCATCGCCATCGCCCGCGAGTGCCGAACCCTGCTCGGCGCCAACGGGATCACCCTGGAGTACCCGGTGCTGCGCCACGCCAACAACCTCGAGTCCGTCCTGACCTACGAAGGCACCTCGGAGGTGCACCAGCTGACGATCGGCAAGGCGCTGACCGGGGTGGGAGCCTTCCGCTGAGGGTGGCGGCGTCTGGCCGCACCTGCTGAACCAGGCTGGATGTGCATCAAGGGCCTTGGGGGGCGTAGTGCCTCACGTCAAGATGCCCGCGAAAGTGGACCCGTGCCTCAGATAGGAATGCCCGCGAAGGAGGGGCCCGGGTCAGCTGGCTTGTACGCGGATGCCTCGACGGACGTCGGGTAGGGCTGAGGGGAAGCTGGCGAGGTAGAGCTGTTCGGTCTTGTCCTTGGCCAGCAGGACCAGTCGGTCTTGCAGGTCGCCGATCCGCCGGGCCAGGTCGGCGGGGTTGAGGATGTCGCGGTAGGCAGTCAGCTCGGCTTCCTGCGCGGGGGCCAGCACGCCTGCCGCCAGGAGCCGGTCGAAGGGCGTGCGCGGCTTGTCGTAGAGGCGGGTGCGCCGACCGTTGCGGTCGGTGCCGTACCCGACCGGCTTCTTCGTCGGGGTCAGGTAGTTCAGGCGGTCGTTGACCAGCGGCCACAGCCGGGCCAGGACGGCACGCTCTTCGGGAGTGTCGTAGCGATAGTAGAAGGCGTACTTGCGCACCAGATGGTTGTTCTTCGACTCGATGGTCGCCTGGTCGTTCTTCTTGTACGGACGCGAGCGGGTGAAGTAGATCCCCAGGTCGCCGGCCCAGGTGATCACGGGCTTGTTGAGGAACTCGCTGCCGTTGTCGAAGTCCAATCCCGTGACGGCGCAAGGGATTTCATTCACCGCAGCCTGCAACGCGGTCAGGATGTGGGTGTGCGCGTTGTTGCGGATGGTGCGGGTGAATACCCACCCGGTGTGCACGTCGGTCAGGTTCACCGTGCGCGCGAACTCGCCCTTCAGCGTCGGGCCGCAGTGCGCGACGGTGTCGCCCTCGAAGAACCCCGGCTCGTCCTCGACCTCATCCCCGGCCCTGCGGATCGTGATCGATGAGCGCAGCAACGGCGAGGGCTTGGTCGTCGATATCCCACCGACCGCGTCCTTGGCCCTGATCGGGGCCAGGTATCGATCGATCGACGCGGCGCTGATCTTCAGCAACTCAGCCCGCACCGCGGCGCTGTAGCGATCGACTCCTTCGACGAGTTCACCGTGGCGCTCCAGCGCGTCCAGATGCGCGCGCATCGAGACCACCAGGTACTTCCCGCACTGCCCGCCCGAGGCGGCCCACACTCGCTGCAGCACCTTGCGCGCGTCGTAGGAGAACTTCGGCGCCCGCGGCTTGCGTACCGACCTGGCCACCGCGTGACCGGCCCCGGGCGGGGTCGTGGCCGCCGCCACCAGACGTCGACGAGCGTTGTCGCGCGACCAGCCCGTCACCGAGACGACCTCATCGAGCATCAAGCCCTTATCGGTCTTGCTCGCCTTCGCGTACGCCTTGGCGTACTTGTTCGTCACGTCCGCACGAGAGGCCATCGAGAGCTCACTTCCCATGCCCCAACAGCATCCACCGATTTCGCGGGCATTTCTTCGTGAGGCACCGAGGGTGGTTCGCGGGCACTCTTCGTGAGTCTCGTCGGGGGGTAGCGGTCCGGGGAGGCTTGGGGGATGATTCCCCGTGCGGGGAGGAGGGCGCAGTCGCGCCCGCACCTGTTGTCGTGGTCTCCCTGCGGCAGCCGCCGGTGGCGGCATCTCGTTGTTGTCCCCTGCTGCGCTTGTGGCGCGAGAAGGTTGGTCCGTCGTGGTGGTGGTTCGGTCCGTGCGTGTTGCTGGTGTTGGTGCGCTGCTGTCGGGGATGGTGCTCGGTGGCGGGTCGCTCCCGGCACACGCCGCCCCGACCGCGTCGGAGCCATCTTGGGTCTTCTCCGGCTCGGGCTTCGGCCACGGGGTGGGGATGTCGCAGTACGGCGCGAAGGCGATGGCGGATGACGGCAAGAGTGCCGCGCAGATCCTGAAGTACTACTACCGGGGCATCTCGGTCGACCGAGTGCGCGACGACCAGATGGTCCACGTCAACGTCGCCTCGTCGCGTTCGTCGGTGACGCTGCGGAGCTCGGCGGAACGTTCCGGCGGCGGCGCGTTCACGGTCACGGTGGGTAGCAGGACACTGAAGGCGTCGAACAGGTCGAGCGTGAAGGTGGTGCGTTCCGGCTCGAAGGTGAAGGTGTCGCACACGCTCGGCAAGAAGACCGTGCATGCGACCGCCTCATCGGCGGAGGTGACCTTCGATGACGGGAAGACGCTGTTGTCGATCGACGGCAAGAAGTACCTGTCGGGGTCGGCGCGGGTGGTGCCCGCCTCCGGTGGAGGGGTGCACGCGGTGATGAAGGTGCGCCTGCACGACCAGTACCTGGACAACGTGGCTGAGATGCCGTGGTCGTGGCCGGCGGCGTCGCTGCAGGCGCAGGCGGCAGCAGCCCGTGGGTATGCGCTGCGCAAGGTCAACCGCGGCATCCGCTCCGCCTGTGAGTGCCACGTCCACGACAGCACCAGCGACCAGGTGTTCGGCACGTACCCGGGCGCGGGTGCGTACGGGTGGGACCGATGGAAGGCTGCGGTGCGGTCCGGCGGTACGAGCACCACGGGGATGGTGCCGCGGTACCGGGGTGACCTGATCGACGCTGTCTACTCCTCCAGCAGCGGCGGCCGGACGCAGGCCAACGAGGACGTGTTCGGTGGCCGGCCCCTGCCGTACCTGCGCTCGGTCAACGACCCGTACTCGCTGCGAGCGGAGAACCCGCGCAGGTCGTGGAGGACGACTGTCCCGGAGGCGAAGGTCGCTTCGGCATTCGGACTGCCGGACGTCGTGGCCGTGGAGATCACCCGCCGTACCACCGGTGGTGGCGTCGCTGAGGTGGTCGCCACGTCCGCCAAGGGCAAGCAGGCGTCGATGACGGGCGAGCAGATGCGACGTGGGCTCGGCCTGTCGAGCTCGTACGTGGTCTCCCCGATCAAGGGGCCGGGGCCGTTCCCGGATGTGACTCAGGCGACGACCGACTTCACCAGGGCCATCGCCTGGCTCAAGAGCGAGGGGATCACGACGGGGTACGCCGACGGGACCTTCGGCCCGAAGCACAACATCTCGCGTGAGGCCATGGCGGCGTTCCTCTACCGGGCGGCGGGCAGGCCCGCCGTGAAGAGTGCGCCCGACTTCACGGATGTCGACTCGTCGAGCAAGTTCGCCAAGGAGATTGCCTGGCTGCAGGATGAGCGGATCACCACGGGCTTTGCCGACGGCACGTTCGGTCCCACGAAGAGGATCACCCGGGAGGCGATGGCGGCCTTCATGACGAGGTTCCTCCTCGAGGGGAGGGTGCCCGACGCCACCGCCCCCTACGAGTTCAGTGACGTCGCCGGGACCCAGTTCGAGGACCACATCGCCTGGATCGCGGATCAGGGCCTGACCACGGGCCACGCCGACGGGACGTTCCGCCCGAAGAGCAAGATCACCCGCGAGGCGATGGCGGCGTTCCTGTACCGCTCGCGCAACATGCTGTAGTGGACCGGCCCCGAGTCGGTCCACGAGCGGACTTCCTCAGCCAGCGGTGATCAGATGTCAACGCACGACGAAGGGCGGGACCCCCGTGAGGGGAGTCCCGCCCTTCGCTCGCGGTCGTCCTCTACTTCTTGACGTTCGAGGTGCGGCGCAGGCGGGTGTTGACGAACTCGCCCATGCCCCAGCGGCCGAGCTCGCGGCCGAAGCCGGAGCGCTTGACCCCGCCGAAGGGCAACCCGGGCAGGGTCGTGCCGTGCTCGTTGATGTAGGCCATCCCGACCTCGAGCTGGTCGGCGACCTGCTGGGCGCGGGAGATGTCCGAGCCCCACACCGAACCGGACAGGCCGAAGCTGACGTCGTTGGCGAGGGTGACCGCCTCATCGGGCGAGTCGACGCCGTAGACGACGGCGACGGGGCCGAAGATCTCCTCGCTGTAGGCGTCCATGTCCTTGGTGACGCCGGTCAGCACCGCCGGGCGCATGAAGGCGCCGTTGCCGTCGATCGCGTCGCCCCCGGTGTGCAGTGTCGCGCCCTGCTCGACGGCGCGCTGGACCTGTTCCACGACGGTGTCGCGGGCCGTGACCGAGGACAGCGGTCCCACCGTCGTCTCCGGGTCGGTGGGATCCCCGATGTGCGCGGACTCGAACGCATCGACGATCGTGGAGACGAAGTCGTCGACGTGATCATTCGGGACGATCATGCGCTTGGGCGAGTTGCATGCCTGCCCGGTGTTCGACAGTCGGGCGGTCGCGGCGATCTTGGCGGTGGTCTGGACATCGCCGTCGTCGAGCACGATCAGCGCATCCGAACCACCCAGCTCGAGGACGGCCTTCTTCAGGTTCCTGCCGGCCGTCTCGGCGACGGAGGATCCCGCGCGCTCGCTTCCGGTCAGGGAGATGCCCTGCACCCGGGGGTCGGCGATCATCTGCGCGATCTGGTCGTTGGTCGCGAAGACGTTGATGTAGGCGTCCTGGGGGACCCCGGCCTCGTGGACGATCTCAGCCATGACCTCGGCAGAGGCCGCGCAGATCGGGGCGTGCTTGAGGACGATGGTGTTTCCGGCCATGAGGTTCGGGCCCACGAACCGGGCAACCTGGTAGTACGGGTAGTTCCACGGCATCACCCCGACGAGCGGGCCGATCGGTGCGGTCTCGACGAGCGACTCTTCGGAGCCCTGCGGATCGAGAACCTCGTCGGCGAGCAGGGCCGGGCCGTTGTCCGCGTACCAGCGGTAGATCGCTCCGGCGAGGTCTACCTCGCCCTGCGCCTCGGCCAGGGGCTTGCCCATCTCGGTGGAGATCACGGTGGCGAGCTCGTCCCGACGCGCGTCGTAGGCATCCGCGACGCGGGTCAGCAGCTGCGCGCGCTCGGTGGCCGAGGTGGTCCGCCACGAGGCGAACGCGTCGGTCGCTCGGGCGAGGATCTGGGGGACTTCGGCGTCGGTCAGCTCGTCGAACTTGCGCTCGGTCTCACCGGTGGTCGGGTTTGCTGTCATGTATGCGGACATGTGTGGTGCCTTTCCTTGGACGGCATGGGTGTGATCCTCATGCCAGGGCTCCGCGGCGAGCCGTCGATCGGCCGTCGTAGGGAGTCACGCCCTCGGCGAGAGGGCTTGTGCGCCCTCGTGGTGTTCAGCTGCGCTCGCAGCCTCTGGGCGCGGGGCGTCGAATGATTCGGTCCTCAACACTGTCTGGTCAACTCAACGATTCCGTCGAGTACATCTCGACTCTATCGTGCACGATCAGATACGCCAAGATTTAAACCGGTACGCTGTCTCCATGAGATCCACTCCCGCCCTTGATCTCGAGCTTGACCACCAGCTCTGCTTCGCCCTGTATGACGCCAGCCGGGCGGTGATCAGGGCGTACGGGCCGTTGCTGAGCGACCTGGGTCTGACCTACCCGCAATACATCACGATGCTGGTGCTGTGGGAGGCGCCCGATGCCGTGCCGGTCGGGTCGATCGGGGCTCGCCTGCACCTCAGTTCGAGCACCCTGACCCCGCTCCTGAAGCGACTGGAGAGCCTTGACCTCGTGAAGCGCGATCGCGACCCGGACGACGAGCGGCGCGTCCTCGTCTCGTTGACCACCGCGGGTGTGCAGATGCGTGATCGTGCCTCGACGATCCCGTGTCAGATCGCGCCACAACTGGGCCTGGACCTTGCCGAGGAGGAGCGACTTCGTGACACCCTGCACCAGGTCACCCGCGCTCTCGACGGCAACCTTCCGCCTGTCTGACCCCGCCGGTCGCTCCGGTTGCTCGGCTGCGGGGAGGGTGGGTTGCCTGCGGTGATCTGACGCCGACGCACGACGAAGGGCGGGCCCCCTCTGGGAGTCCCGCCCTTCGTGGCTTCGAGACGGTCGCTGCGCGACCTCCTCAGCCACCGTTGACCAGGTGCCGCTCGGCTCAGATGTCACTGCGTTGTTGTTCGACATTTGATCCGGGCTCCGCTCCGGCCGGGCGCACTGCTCGTCCCTCACAGCACGCCCGACCTCCGCTACACGCGGATCAAATATCGAAGTACATCTCGAACTCGTGCGGGTGGGGGCGGATCTGCAGCGGGAGGACCTCGTTCTCGCGCTTCCACGCGATCCAGGTCTCGATCAGGTCGGCGGTGAAGACGTCACCCTCGAGCAGGAACTCGTGGTCGGCCTCCAGCGCCTTGAGCACCTCGGGCAGGGTCGTGGGGACCTGCTCGATGGCCTCGTGCTCGTCCGGCGGCAGCTCGTAGAGGTCCTTGTCGATCGGCTCCGGGGGCTCGATGCGGTTCTTGATGCCGTCGAGCCCGGCCATCAGCTGTGCGGCGAAGCACAGGTACGGGTTGCTCGAGGGGTCCGGGATGCGGAACTCCACGCGCTTGGCCTTGGGGGAGTTGCCCGCGATCGGGATGCGGATGCACGCGGAGCGGTTGCGCGCCGAGTACACGAGGTTGATCGGGGCCTCGTAGCCCGGCACGAGCCGGCGGTAGCTGTTGGCCGTCGGGTTGGTGAAGGCGAGCAGCGCGGGGGCGTGCTTGAGCAGGCCACCGATGTACCAACGGGCGATGTCGGACAGGCCGCCGTATCCCTTCTCGTCGTAGAAGAGCGGCTCGCCGTCCTTCCACAGGCTCTGGTGGGTGTGCATGCCCGAGCCGTTGTCGCCGTAGATCGGCTTGGGCATGAAGGTTGCGGTCCGACCGTCGTCCCACGCGGTGCTCTTGACGACGTACTTGAACTTCATGATGTCGTCGCCGGACTGCTGCAGGGTGTTGAACGTGTAGTTGATCTCCTGCTGGCCGGCGGTGCCGACCTCGTGGTGGCTGCGTTCGACCTGCAGGCCGACGTCCTTGAGGTTGAGGCAGATCTTGTCGCGCAGGTCGGCGAAGTGGTCGACCGGCGGGACGGGGAAGTACCCACCCTTGAAGGCCGTCTTGTAGCCCTGGTTGCCGCCCTCCTCCTTGCGGCCGGTGTTCCACGCCGCCTCGATCGAGTCGAGGAAGTAGTAGCTGCCCTGCGGCTGGGTGTCGAAGCGCACGTCGTCGAAGACGTAGAACTCCGCCTCGGCGCCGAAGAAGGCCGTGTCGGCGATGCCCGTGGACTTCAGGTACGCCTCCGCCTTCGCCGCGACGTTGCGCGGGTCGCGGCTGTACTGCTCCCCGGTGAAGGGATCGACGATGGAGAAGTTGAGGACGAGCGTCTTCTCCGCCCGGAAGGGGTCGACGAAGGCCGTCCCGATGTCCGGCACGAGCTTCATGTCGGACTCGTGGATGGCCTGGAAGCCGCGGATCGAGGACCCGTCGAACATCTGGCCTTCGATGAAGAAGTCCTCGTCGACGGTCTCGGCGGGCACGTTGAAGTGCTGCATGATGCCCGGCAGGTCACAGAATCGGATGTCGATGAACTTGACGTCCTCGGCCTTGATGAAGTCAAGAACCTCGTCAGGGGAGCTGAACAAACTTTCCTCCTGGGTGGGGCGGCAGCCCACGGTGACCTGCCGCAACTGGTGTCGGCCATGACACTAACCACGGCTGGTTTCCCGACCATGACCCAGATGTTTCACCGGTGTTACGCGCGTCCGGCGTCACGTCTGCTGCGTCACAACACTACCGAGTGGACGCCCCGGGCGGTGGGAGCGACCACGATCGGGACACATAGGCTGCTCGGGTGAGCAGCACAGGGCACCATCGCGGACCGACCTCGGGCGAAGGGGGAAGTCGCGCCTCCTTCGGGCGTCGCCTCATCGCCCTGATCATCGACTGGGCCGCCTGCCTGCTCATCACCAACGGGCTGATCAGCCAGCTCGTCGACCTCAGCCCGGCCGCTTTCTCCTTCCTCCCGCTCGGGCTGCTCTTCCTCGTCCACCTCGTCGGTGTCACCCTCGGCGGGGCCTCCTTCGGGCACCGACTCCTGGGGCTGCAGGTGGTGCCGATGCACGGGGAGTGGGTCACCCCCCTTCGCTCGGCCGTGCGCGCCGCCCTGCTGTGCCTGGTGATCCCGCCGATCCTCGTGCTGTCCGAGGACGGCCGGGGCCTGCACGACCGAGTTGCCGGTACCCGGATCGTCCACGTCTGATGAGTGCCGTGCGGACCCTGCGTTATGTCGCGATCGGCGACTCCCTCTCCGAGGGCGTGGGCGACCTCCCGTGGCCGGACGGCACCCCGCGTGGGTGGGCCGACCGCCTCGCGCAGGTGCTGGCCGACCACCACGGTGGGCTCGACTACGCCAATCTCGCCATCCGCGGGCACCGGACCGTGGAGGTCCTCGCGACCCAGGCGCAGCCCGCCCTCGCCCTCGACCCGGACATCGTCACCCTCACCGCGGGGATGAACGACATCCTGCGTCCGCGGCTGGACGTGGCGGCGCTGCGGCAACGGCTGGTGGACATCGTCGCCCCCTTCACCGCGAAGGGGGTCCGCGTCGCCGTCGTCCCGATCCCCGATCTTCGTGGTGTCACTCCGGCCGGACGGCTGCTGCAACGGCGACGTCTGCTGCTCAACGAGCTCTACGACGGCTTGGCGCAGGAGCACGAGATGATCCCGCCGACGGTGACGACCGGCACGGTCTTCGAGGACCGACGCGCCTGGGCCGAGGACCGCCTGCACCTCTCCGAGCTCGGCCACACCCGCCTGGCGGTCGCCGCGGCCGAGCTGATGGGGGTGCCGGCGACGACCGACTGGGCCGGCCTGCCCGACGGGCCTCCGCCGCGGCGGACCGTGCGCACCGAGGTGGCCTGGACCAGGGAGTACGTGTGGCCCTGGACGTGGCGGCGTCTGCGGGGGCGCTCCACGGGGGACGGGCGCACGGCCAAGCATCCCGATCTCGTGCGTCAACGCAGCCGCGGCCCGGGCCGCATGGTGGAGTCATGACCGAAGCACCGGCACGCGCGGCCACGGGGCGCAGCTGACTCTCGGCGAGGGTGCCGCCGCGGAGACACTCGGGGTCGTCCCCGCGAAGGAGGCGCTCGACGCTCAGCGGGAACGGATGAGGTCCCGCTCGCGCCGCCGCTCCGACCGCAGCCAGGACGGATAGACCCACAGAGGCATGATGTCCCGGTAGACGGTCGCGACCAGGAGCACGTTCCACAGGATCACCTCGGCGATCACCGCGATCGGGATCAGCACCGTCGCCCCGGACTCCCGCAGCACGTCCACCGAGAGAACCCCCGCCACGAGCCCCCAGACGAGCAGCGTCTGCGCCAGGAGCGGGAGGACGACGAGCACCGTGATCTCGCGGTAGTCGTAGCCGCTGGGGTGGTCCAGGCCGTACGTCCGCGCCCAGAACCGGGCACGCCTGCTGCGTCCCCGCCGGCACAGGGCCGCCGCCAGAGCCAGCACTGCTCCGGCGCACAGTGCGATGAGCGCGGTCAGGGCGTTCCCAGGGTCCATGCCGAGATCGTCGCATTCGTCGACACCCGCGGGTACGGCAGGGCTGGGCGGTGCCCGGAACAGCCGCCGCGACCCGCGCACGGCTGCAGGCACTGTACGCCTTCCGGCCGGCAGACCTGCCGACCCACGGCTGAGCGTGGGCCGTGCCGATCAGGACGAAAGGCCCGTTCAGCCGCGGAAGAAGGTCTGCGCCACGTGCGTCAGGTCGAGCAGGTCGCTCGTGCCGGCGAGCTCGCGCGCCGAGTGCATCGACAGGATCGGGATGCCCACGTCGACGGTGCGGATCCCCAGCCGGGTCGCGGTGATCGGGCCGATCGTCGACCCGCAGGGCACGGTGTTGTTGGAGACGAAGTCCTGGCTGGTCACCCCGGCCGCGTCACACCACCGGTGCCAGGCGGCGGATCCGGCGCCGTCGCTGGCGTAGCGCTGGTTGGCGTTGAGCTTCAGGATCGGCCCGGAGCCGAGCAGCGGCCGCACGTGGGGGTCGTGCTTCTCGGGGAAGTTCGGATGGATCGAGTGGCCGACGTCGCTGGAGACGCACCACGACGAGGCGAGCGCGCGCATCCGGTCGGCCCGGTCCGCACCGAGGGCCAGCCCCACGCGCTCGAGCACGTCCTGCAGGAAGGGTCCGGCGGCGCCCGACCGGGTCGCGGAGCCGACCTCCTCGTGGTCGAAGACGGCCAGCATCGGGATGTGGTCGGCCGCGATGTCGTCGCCGAGAGCGGTGATGGCCACGGTGCCGGCGTGGACGCTCGCGAGGTCGTCGAGGCGACCGGCTGCGAAGAACGCGTCATCCCGACCGAAGACGGCACCACGGGCGCTGTCGGCGGTGACGAGGTCGTACCCGCGAATGCGGGAGGCGTCGACGTCGGCGGACGCGGCCAGCTCGGCGAGCAGGTCCGCGGAGTCGGCGGCGCCCACACCCCACACGGGCTGCGTGTGTGCCTGCTTGTCGAGGGCGAAGCGCTCGTTTGCCTCGCGGTCGAGGTGAATTGCCAGCTGTGGCAGCCGCAGCAACGGCCCCGAGTCGGCCAGTGCCTCGGTCCCGTCGTCCAGGACCAGCCGGCCGGCCAGACGCAGCTCACGGTCGAGCCATGAGTTCAACAGCGGGCCGCCATAGACCTCGACACCCGCCTGCAGCCAGCCGTGCCGGCCGGTGCTCGGCTGCGGCTTGAGCTTGAAGCCGGGGGAGTCGCTGTGCGCGCCGAAGACGTGCACGGGCGTCGTCCCGCTCGCCGACGCGGGCATCACCCACGCGATGAGGGCGCCGTCGCGCAGGACGAAGTACCTGCCGGCGGTGTGCGGCCAGGCGCTCGTCTCGTCCAGGGCCGTGAAGCCCGCGTCCTGCAGGCGGCGGGCCACCTCGGCCGCTGCGTGATAGCTGGACGGGGACGCGTCGACGAAGGCGGCCAGGTCCTCGGCGTGGGCGATCGGTGCTGTGGGCACGGGTGCTCTCCTGGAGGGTCGGGCGGGTGCGGTCGTGCTCGCCGGTCAGCGTCCGCGCAGTGCCTTGCGGTCCATCCGGGCCTTGTTCGGGTCGACGCCGGCGGGCACGCCCTGGCGCAAGCCGGGGAGGGACTTCAGCCGCTTGTTGACGACCGACATCTCCTCCTTCGACAGCTGCGGCTTCAACCGGATCAGCGTGGTGCGGATCTTGCGGGCGGGCAGCTCGCCGTCGCCGGTGCCGACGATGTAGGTGTGGACCGGCACGCCCGGGGCGACCCGGCCCACCTTCTTGGCCTCCTTGGCGAAGAGCTTGTCCACGCGGTGCTTCGGGCCCTCGCCCAGCAGCACGACACCCGGGCGGCCCAGGGCGCGGAAGACCATGGCGGCGGTCTGGATGTCGTTGGGCTTGGTCGCGTCGGCGGCGACGGGCTCCTGGTCGTAGTACCAACCGCGCTTGATCGCCGACAGACCCCCGATCGCGGCGCCGCGCTGACCGTCCATCTGGTTGAACGCGGCACGCTCACCGCGTCGGGAGAGCACGATCATGGCGGCGAGCAGGCCGATCGGCAGGGCGATGAAGAAGGAGGACCAGAAGTGGCCCAGCAGCAGACCGATGACGGCGCCCACGGCGAGGACACCGACGAAGGCAAGCAGCATCCACAGGTTCACCTGCGGGTCGATCTGCTTGATCGTCTTGTAGACGGACCAGAACCTCTTGAAAGGGTTCTCGCGCTTCTGCTTCTTGGGCTTGTCGGACTTTCTGGCCATGGGGGGTGAGTCTAGTTCCTTCCCGGGGTGACCCGGTCAGCCGTCCGTGCCGGTGGCCTGCTGGGCAGCGGCCTTCGCCACGAGGGTCGAGGCCTCCTGACGGGCAGGCTCGTCGATCGCGTCGGCGAGGTGGGAGAGGTGCTCCGGGATCTCACGACCCCACTTGCGCATCGCCGTGGCGTAAAGACGACCGGCGCGGTAGCTCGACCGCACCAGCGGGCCGGCCATGACGCCCTTGAACCCGATCTCCTTGGCGAACTCGCTCCAGTGGACGAACTCCTCGGGCTTGGCCCACCGGTCGATCGGGTGGTGCAGCTTGGAGGGGCGCAGGTACTGGGTGATGGTGAGGATGTCGCAGCCGGCGTCGTTGAGGTCGCGGATGGCCTCCTCGATCTCGGCCTCCTCCTCGCCCATCCCGAGGATGAGGTTGGACTTGGTCACCAGCCCGTCGTCACGGGCCATGGACAGCACCTTCAACGACTTCTCGTAGGTGAAGGCGGGGCGGATCGCACGGAAGATCCGCGGCACCGTCTCGAGGTTGTGCGCGAAGACCTCCGGGCGGGCGTCGAAGACCTGCTGGACCAGTTCCGGCTTCGCGCCGAAGTCGGGCGGGAGGATCTCGACGCCGGTGTTGGGGTTGAGCGCGTGGATCGCTCGGATCGTCTCCGCGTACAGGCCCGCGGCGCCGTCGGGCTGGTCGTCCCGGGCGACGCCGGTGACGGTGGAGTAGCGCAGGCCCATCTCCTGGACGGACTCCGCGACACGGCGCGGCTCGTCCATGTCCAGGCCCGTCGGGCGGCCGGTGGCGATGTCGCAGAAGTCGCAGCGACGGGTGCACACGTCCCCACCGATGAGGAAGGTCGCCTCGCGGTCCTCCCAGCACTCGAAGATGTTGGGGCAGCCGGCTTCCTCGCACACGGTGTGCAGGCCCGCTCCGCTGACGCGGCCCTTCATCGCGTTGAACTCGGGGCCCATCTTGGCAGTGGTCCGGATCCACTCCGGCTTGCGCTCGATGGGGGTCTGCGCATTGCGCGCCTCGACACGCAGCAGACGACGTCCTTCGGGTGCGACGGTCACGCAACTCTCCTGGCACTGATCGACGGCCCGGAAGGTGGCCGGGCTCACTCCCAGCCTACGCCGCGGCCCACCGGGGGGACGAACGGGTGGCCGTCAGCCCGCCTGCTGCAGGGCCTTCTCGATCGGTCCCGCCATGTACGGGGCCATCGTCTTCACGTACGTCGCCGAGAGGTGTGAGTCGTCGTAGTAGGTGATCACCCCACCGGTCACTCCGCGGCACCGGTCGGAGTCGCAGACCAGGTCGTCGAAGCTGACGTGGTCGACGTTCTCGCGATCGACGCTCTCGACCGCCTCGATCAACGGGTCCGGCTGGATCTTCCAGTCCTCGGGCGAGCCGGAGCACGCCTGGACGTCGTCCGGGTTCTCCGCCACGCACTCGGGCACGTCGATGCGCGGGTAGGTCGGGTCCTTGATGGCCAGCACGTTGGTGTCGGCGTCCGCCCACTTCTGCAGGTAGCTCTCGTAGCCGGTGACGGCGGGCGGACCGCTGTCGGTCAGGCTGTACCCGTCGATGGGGGCGGCCTGACGCTCGGAGGTGATCACGAGGTCGTACGCGTCGCCCTTGGTCTCGTCCAGGGCCCACTGGCCCCAGTCGTGGCAGTTGGAGGTCATCGTGTCGGTATCGAACTCCTGCTCCGCGTCGGTCGCCGTGCACCGGGAGATGATGTACGTGTCGATCGTCCATCCCTTCTCCTTGCCCAGCTCGCGCAGCGCTGGCAGCCAGTGCCGGGCGTGGGAATTGCCGACGAGGGCGATCCGCGTCTCCCCGGACCCGAAGGAGCAGGACAGCTGCTCGTCGTAGCTGCCTCCCGGGAAGCACTTCTTCTCGTCGATGTCGGCCTTGTCGTTCTTGGCCAGCTCCGGGCTCGGGACGATCTCCCCATCGGCGTCCGGGTCACAGCTGTCGGTGCCCTTCGCCAGTGCGGCGGCCCCGAGGCACGGGGTCTCCTCGTGCTCCACCGCGGCCAGCTCATCCTTCGCCACTTCCTTGCGCACTCCCGCCTCGGTCCACTGCAGGGAGGCCAGGAGCACGACCGCGATCATCCCCACGGCGGAGAACTGGTAGCTGTACCGCACGGGGGCGTGCGGCCTGGCGAAGCGGAACCGGTCCTCGACATGGACCTTGCTCAACCCGGAGAGCACCACGGTGGCCACCACGATGGCCGACTTGTCGAGGATGCCGAGGCTGCCTCCGCTGACATACGGCAGCAGGGCGATCAGTGGCCAGTGCCACAGGTAGACCGAGTAGGACACGTCGCCGAGCCACTGGACGGGCCGGTTCCTCAGCAGCCCCGTGGGGGAGAGCGGGTGGTCGGTGTCGGCGATGATCACTGCGGCAGCGCCGAGCACCGGCAGCAGTGCGGCTGCGCCGGGGAAGGGGGTGGCAGAGGTGTAGAGGTAGGCGGCGGCGAGGATCGCCGCGATCCCGGCCCACGCCACTGCGGCTCCCGTGATGCCGCCGGGCCGGCGGCTGCCAACGCTCGCGACGGTGGCGATGAGCCCACCCAGGGCGAGCTCCCACATGCGCGTGGGGGTGACGAAGTACGCGGCGGCCGGCTGGACGGCGGTGAACCACACGGAGAAGGTCAGGGAGGCGACGACCACGGCGGCGATCATGGTGCGAGTCAGGCGGATGCGTCGCAGATCGTCGGCACCGGGGTCGGCGTGGGCACCGACGAAGCGGCCGCTGAGCCGTACGGCCACCCACGTCACGCCGAAGACCAGCAGCGGCCACACGAGGTAGAACTGCTCCTCCACCGACAGCGACCAGAAGTGCTGGACGGGGCTGGCCATGGCCCCCGCGTCCATGTAGTTGACCGAGCTGGAAGCCAGCGACCAGTTCTGCACGTAGAGGGTCGAGGCGATGATCTGCCGCGAGATCTCCTCCCAGGCCGTGCTCGGCGCCACGAGCCGGGTCGCGACCGCGGTGGTCGCCAGCACCGTCAGGGCCGCCGGCAGCAACCGGCGCAGTCGGCGTGCCCAGAACACCCACAGGTCATGGCCGGTGCGCGGCGGCTTCTTCAGCAGGTGGGTGGTGATGAGGTACCCGGAGATCACGAGGAAGACGTCCACTCCCACGTACCCGCCGCTGATGGTCCCCGGCCAGAGGTGGAAGAGCACGACCAGGGCGACGGCAAGGGCCCGCAGGCCCTGGATGTCCTTGCGCAGACCGGCGGATCGGGCCGGCGGTGTCGTGGGTCGTGGTGGAGCCGTGGTGGCGGCGGTCATCCGCGGAGGTCCTTCGGATTGCGGTCGGGGGCCGTCGAACCATCGACGTTACCGCGTCGTTATAAATACGCCAGTCGGGCTCGTGTGACACCACCCACACGGAGTGAGCCCCTCAGGCCCCCTTCGTCAGGGGCAGGTCCTGGGTCATGACCTCGGTGAGGTGCGCCTTGGCCGAAGGGAGGATGTCGGCCACGGTGATCTCGCGCCCGGTCTCGAGGGCGAGGGTGGAGACCTGCGCATCGGGGATACCGCACGGGACGATCGTCTGCGTCCACGACAGGTCGCAGTTCACGTTGAGGCTGAAGCCGTGCATCGCCACGTCCCGGGAGACCCGGATACCGACCTGGCCGAGCTTGCGGTCCTGGTCACCGCCGGTGCCCGGCACCCAGATGCCGGAGCGGCCCGGTACGCGTGTGGCGGTGACGCCGACGTCCGCGGCGACGCGGATCATCATCTCCTCCAGGCGCCGCACGTGGGCGATGACGTCGCGACGGCCGGGCAGGTGCGCGATCGGGTAGCCGACGAGCTGCCCGGGACCGTGCCAGGTGATCTTGCCGCCGCGGTCCACGTCGATGACCGGGGTGCCGTCGAAGGGCCGCTCGTGCGGCTCGGTGCGCTTGCCCGCGGTGTAGACCGCGGTGTGCTCCAGCAGCAGGGTGGTGTCCTCGAGGTCACCGGCGACGACTGCTGCATGCACCTGCTTCTGGTGCTCCCAGGCGGTCAGGTAGTCGACGGTGTCGGGGGCGAAGCCGAGCTCCTCGAAGCGCATGGTCGTCACCCTACGCCGGGCCCGACCACTGCTCAGCGGGGGAGCCGGCGGGTGTCGAGGGGAGTCTCGACCACCCGGCCGTCATCCCCCTTCGCCACGATGTAGCCGCTCTTGCCGTCCTGCTCGGTGACGGCCTCGACCAGCTCGCTCCCGCGGTAGACCAGGCCGACGCCGTCGTCGGTGCAGTGCGTCTCGCGCAGCGTGCCGTCCTCGACGAGCGCGTGCACGGTCGGGCGGCGACACTCCTCGCTGTCGTAGTGGATGCCGTTGTCATAGGGGAGCAGGCCGAGGCCGTTGGTGACGGCCCGCAGCTCGGGCCCGAAGGAGTCGGTCGTCCCGCCCCGGTACCAGCAGATCGAGCCGGCGCTCACTCCGGCGAGCACGACTCCCGCCTCCCACACGCGACGGAAGATCGTGTCGAGATCGTGCACGCGCCACACGGCGAGGAGGTTGGCGACGGAGCCGCCATTGACCCACACGACGTCCTGTGCGAGCAGATGACCCTCGATGTCCTCGATGCTCGGCATCGGGAAGAGGTTGAGGTTCGTGACGTCGTAGCCCGCCACGGCCCCGGCCTCGCAGAAGGCGGCGTTGAAGGGGCGCGGGTCGCCACTCGCGGTGCCGAGCTGGCAGACCTTCGGCTGCGAGGTCGTGCCCGACAGGTCGACGGCGTGGTGGACGAGACCGGCGAAGGCGAGGTCACCGCGCTCGGGCCGGAGGTAGCCACCGGAGGTGGCGAGGATCGTGGGGGAGTCCGCAGGCATGAGCGCAGGCTAGGCGACTCGGGCTCCGTCGACCGCCGCTGTGGACAACTCGGCGGGCGGACACGCGATCTGCGCCATCGTGGATCCATGGACGAGATCCCACCCGAGGTCCCCGGCTACCACCTGAGCGCACTGCTGGGCACCGGTGCGACGTCGCAGGTGTGGCGGGCGAGACGGACCGTCGACGACTCGCTCGTGGCCGTGAAGATCCTGCCGGGCGAGGCCGACGAGGCCGCCGTGCGCGAGTTCGCCCTGCTGCAGCAGGCGGCACACGAGCACGTCGTCGCCCTCCACGAGACCCTCGCCATCGAGGGCCCGCACGGACCGGCCACCGCACTCGTGCTCGAGCTGCTCTCCGGTGGGAGCCTCGGTCAGGTCGTCGCTGCCCGCGGCCACCTCACGCCGGGGGAGACGGTCACGATCATCGCCCCGATCGCCCAGGCGCTCAGCGGCCTGCACGACCTGGGCATCGTCCACGGCGACCTGAGTCCCGGCAACGTCCTGCTCACCTGCACCGGGCGGCCCGCACTCAGCGACCTCGGCTTCTCGCGCCTCACCGGCGAACCTCCCGGGGAGGTGCACGGTACCGACGGCTACGTCGCGCCAGAGGTCCTCGAGGGCGGCGAGCCGAACCGGGGGAGCGACGTCCATGCGCTCGGTGCGCTGGCGTGGTTGTGCCTGACCGGCGCCCCGCCCGGGCACATCGTCGAGCGCGGCGACCTGCAGGTCCTCGTCCCCGACGCCCCGGAGTTGGTCGACGTGATCCAGTCGTGCCTCCTCGGCCACCCGACATCGCGGCCCGAGGCCGACGAGGTCGCGCGGGCCGTCTTCGACTCCGTACCCGCCGAGCCGATACGTATGACCTCACCCGGCGATGTCGCCAGCGGTCTGACGCGTCGCATCCGTGAGTCGGCGGCCGCCGGTTCCCTCGCGGTGCCGCAGTGGCAGCGAGAACTCTTGTCCCCGCCGCAGGCCACGCACGCACGACGCTGGTGGCAGCGCAGGCCGCGAGCGAAGGGGGCACCACCCGGCACTCCCCGGCCGGCTCGCCACGCATCACCGAAGCCGGACGCAGCATCGACGGTAGGTGGGTCGCGCCCGGCACCGGCCCGGGGGGAGAACCCGCTGAGTCCACCCCGCGCGCTGAGTCCACCCCGCGCGATCGCCCGCGATGCAGTAGAGCAGTCGGGGCCGGGACGGGTGCCCCTGCTCCTCGCCATCGGCGTCGGGCTCGTCCTCGCGGTGCTCGTGCCGTGGCAGCTCGCCAGTGCCGGTGACGCCCAGGGCGAGGCCACCCCGCAGACCTCGGTGGCGACCGCCACCGATGACCAGGACGCCGGGGTCCTGGCCGACAGGTCGGCGCCGGACACGTCACCGACGCAGCTCGCCCGGGAGCTGACCGCGACCCGCGAGCAGATGATCCGCGAGCTCGACCACGACCTGCTGGAGCGGCTCGACGAGGCAGGATCCCCGGCGGCCGAGCGCGACCGGGAGATCCTCGAGACGCTCACGGCCAGCGGGTCGCACTACCGCGGTGTCGACCTGCGGGTGCGCTCGACCCACCTCCAGCGCTCGAAGGGGCGGGTCGCGGTGCTGAGGATGACCAGCGATGCCGACGCCTACACGGTCGTCGGCCCGGAGGGGAAGGAACAGCGACCGGCGACGCACGGTCGGCAGGTCGAGCTCGTGCTCGTCTGGGACGAGGGGGCCTGGCGGGTGCGGGAGGTGCGCTGAGGATCAGGTGCGGCTGAAGAGCCAGTCCATCGCGTCGTCGAGTCGAGGGTGGGCGTGCTCGAAGCCGGCACGCAGGAGCCGGTCCGGCACGACCCGGGCGGAGGCCAGGGCCTCCTCGGCGAACTCCCCGAGGGCGAGGCGGATCGCCGCGCGCGGCGTCGGCAGCACCGCCGGGCGGTGCAGCCGCTTGCCCAGCGCGCGGGCCAGATCCCGCTGGCGCACGGGATGGGGAGCGGTGAGGTTGACCGGTCCGGTGATCGAGTCGTCCTCGATCAGCCGGGTGTACGCGGCGACGACGTCGGCGAGGGTGACCCACGGCATCCACTGTCGGCCCGAGCCGAGCGGGCCACCGATGCCGAGCCTGCCGACACGAAGCATCGGAGTCAGGGCACCGCCCGTCCGGGTCAGCACGATGCCCGTACGGGCGTGCGCGACGGGTATCCCGGCGTCCTGCGCCGGAGTCGTCGCGCCCTCCCAGTCGCGCACGACATTGGCCAGGAAGGTCGCGGCCCCGAGCGACTGCTCGGTGAGGATCTCGTCGCCACGGTCGCCGTAGATGCCGATCGCGGAGGCACTGACGAGTCGGGTCGGCCCGGCGCCCTCGGCGACCACCCGGGAGATCAGGTCCGTGCCGTCGACGCGGGAGGCGTGGATCGTGGCCTTGTACTCCGGTGTCCAGCGGTGATCGCCGACTCCGGCGCCGGCCAGGTGCACGACGGTGTCGACGTCCGCGAGGTGACCGGGGGTGAGGTGACCTGACTCCGGGTTCCATCGGCGCTCGTGGGCGGCGGTGGGCTCCCGGCGCACGAGGTGGAGGACGTCGTGGCCGCGCTCGCGCAGGGAACGCGACAGCGCGCCACCGATCAGACCGGATGAACCGGTGATGGCGACGCGCTGCCGGGGTGTGGGCATGTCAGGCCTCGAAGTTCCCCTCCTCGAGGCGGGCCTTGATCGTCCCGAGGAAGCGGGCGGCGTCGGCGCCGTCGACGATCCGGTGGTCGTAGGACATCGCCAGGTACATCATCGAACGGATGGCGATGGTCTCGCCGCCGTCCTCCGAGTTGACGACGACCGGACGACGCACGATCGAGCCGGTGCCGAGCATGCCGACCTGCGGCTGGTTGAGGATCGGCGTGTCGAAGAGCGCCCCGCGGCTACCGGTGTTGGTGATGGTGAAGGTGCCACCAGCCAGGTCGTCCGGCGTGATCTTCTTGTTGCGGGTGCGGTCGGCGACGTCTGCGATCGCGCGGGCGAGACCGGCGATGTTGAGGTCACCGGCGTTCTTGACCACCGGGGTGATCAGACCACCTTCGGTGTCCACGGCGATCGAGAGGTTCTCGTCCTTGTGGTAGACGATCTCCTCGTCCTCGACGCTGGCGTTGACGCCCGGGTGTGCCTTGAGCGCCTCGGCCGTGGCCAGGGCGATGAAGGGCAGGAAGGACAGCTTCGTGCCCTCGCGACGCTGGAACTCCGCCTTGGCGGCGTCACGCACGCGCGAGACCTTGGTCATGTCGACCTCGACGACCGTGGTCAGCTGGGCGCTGACCTGCAGCGACTCGACCATCCGCTTGGCGATGACCTTGCGCAGGCGCGACATGGGCTCACGGGTGCCGCGCTTGGACTGCGGGACGCTGGACTCCAGACCCGCGGGGACGGCGTTGCCACCGGAGGGAGCCGCCGGTGCGGATGCGGCCGGGGCCTCCTGCGCGGCCGGAGCCGCCTCCTGCGGCTGGTTCTTGGCCTTGGCTGCGTCGAGGACGTCCTGCTTGCGGATGCGACCGCCGATGCCGGTGCCCTCGACCTGCGCGAGGTCGATGTCGTTGTCCCCGGCGAGCTTGCGCACCAGCGGCGTGACGTAGGCGGCAGCGTCGGAGGACCCGCTGCTCGTCGGCGGGGACTCCTGCTTGGGAGCCTGCTCCTTCGGCTCGGGCTTGGGCTCTTCCTTCGGCTCGGGCTTGGCCTCGGCCTTGGGCTCGGGCTCGGCCTCTTCCTTCGGCTCCTCGGCCTTGGGCTCTTCCTTCGGCTCGGGCTTGGCCTCCTCCTTGGGAGCGGACCCACCACCGGAGCCACCGACGACCGCGAGATCGGCGCCGACCTCGACTGTCTGGTCCTCCTCGACGAGGATCTTGGTCAGCGTCCCGGCCACGGGGGAGGGGATCTCGGTGTCGACCTTGTCGGTGGAGACCTCGAGCAGCGGCTCGTCGACCTCGACCTCGTCGCCCTCGGCCTTCAGCCAACGCGAGATGGTGCCCTCGGTCACGGACTCACCCAGGGCCGGCATCGACACGGTCGTGCCGTCGCCACCGTCACCGTCGGACTCCTGTGCGGCGGGTGCGGACTGCGACTCGTCGGCCTCGTCGGAGGACTCGGACGGGGCCGGCTCCGCCTGCGTGTCGTCAGAGGACTCCTCGGCCGGGGCCTCATCCTCGGACTTCTCCTCGGACTCGGACTCCTCGGACTCCTCGGCCTGCTCGTCCTCGGACTCGCCGGCGGAGTCGTCACCGGACGAGGCCGGTGCGTCACCGTCACCGATGACCGCGAGGTCGGCTCCGACCTCGATGGTGTCGTCCTCCTCGGCAAGGATCTCCTGGAGGGTCCCCGCCACGGGCGAGGGGATCTCCGTGTCGACCTTGTCGGTGGAGACCTCGAGCAGAGGCTCATCCACCTCGACCGTGTCGCCGACGTTCTTCAGCCATCGCGTCACGGTGCCCTCGGTCACGGACTCACCCAGCGCCGGCATGGTCACCCGCTCAGACATGCGCCTCTGCTCCTTCTATCGAGATGGGGTACGTCACAGACTCTCACGAGTCCTGGTCCAGATGGTCTGCGGGCCCGCCACGTGTCGGCCCGATCCCGGTGTCGCCAGAGGACGCGGCCGACCGTGACCTGATGCACCCGCACGCGGGCGCTGCCCGGGTGGGTGGAGCAGGTCTGCGTGCTCATGTCTCTCCGCGTCGCTCGTGGTGTTCTCGTACAGCCTATGCGTGCGCGTGCAGCGGATGCCCGGCAGCGAGCATGGCGGCTTCGCCGAGCGCCTCGCTCTGGGTGGGGTGCGCATGGACCATCGGGGCGATGTCCTCCGGGTGGGCCTCCCACCCGACGGTCAGCTGGGCCTCGCTGATCAGCTCGCTGACACCGAGGCCGATCATGTGCACGCCCAGCACCGGGCCATCCTTCTCGCGCACGAGGACCACCGATCCGCTCGTGCCGCGGATGAGGCTGCGGCCGTTGCCCCCCAATGGGTAGGTGACGGTCTCGACCTCCATGCCGGCCCCCTTCGCCGCGTCCGCCGTCAGGCCCACGGAGGCGATCTCCGGGTCGCAGTAGGTGACCTTGGGGACGCTCACGTCCTCGATCGGTGCCGGCTCGAGCCCGGCGACGTCCTCGGCGACGAAGATGCCGTGCGCGAAGCCGCGGTGCGCCAGCTGCAGTCCCGGGACGAGGTCACCGACCGCACGTACGCCCTCGACGTTGGTGCGCAGCCGCTCGTCGGTGGGGACGAAACCGCGGTCTGTCGCGACGCCGGCCTCCTCCAGACCGATGCCCTCGCTGCGGGGGCCACGCCCGACGGCGACGAGGACGAGGTCCACCTCGAGCGGGTCACCCTCCTCGAGGTGGACGAGCGCACGTGCGTCGTCGGCCTCGACCGAGGCGACCTTGGTGGAGGTCAGGGCCTTGATCTTGCGCTTCTTGAACTCGCGCGTGAGCTGCTTGGACAGGGCCGGCTCCTCGGCCGCGACGATCCGGTCGAGCGCCTCGACGATCGTCACCTCGGCTCCGAAGCTGCGCAGCATCGAGGCGAACTCCACGCCGATGACCCCGCCGCCGAGGACGGCCACGCGCTGCGGGATCTCGGCGAGGTCCATCGCCTGGTCGCTGGTCATCACCCGTGGCCCGAGCTCGATGCCGGGGATGGTCTTCGCGTAGGAGCCGGTGGCCAGCACGAGAGTCGTCCCGGTCACCTCACGGGTTCCGTCGGCTGTCTCGACCGAGACGGTGTGGGAGTCCACGAGGCGCCCGCGACCCGTGACGACCTCGATGTCCGCCTGCCCGACGAGCCCGGTCAGACCCTTGTGCAGCTGCCCGATGATCTTGTCCTTGCGGGCGTGCAGCGCCTCGGTGTCGATCCCCTCGAAGGTCGTGCGCACCCCGTGTGCGGCTCCGTTGCGGGCCCCGTCGGCGATCTCGGCGGCGTGCAGCAGCGCCTTGGTCGGGATGCACCCGCGGTGCAGGCAGGTCCCGCCGATCTTGTCCTCCTCCACCAGCGCGACCTTCAGGTCGAGCTGGGCTGCGCGCAGGGCGCAGGCGTACCCGCCGCTGCCGGCGCCGAGGATGACGAGGTCGAAGGGGGACGAGGACGAGTTCGTGGGGTCGGCCACGGGGTGCTCCTTATGGGTGGACTGTGTCCGGGGTCACGGATGGCCCCAGCGTAAGCGCATGTGCTCACGCGCGGAGGCACAGGGCGACGTATTGTCGTCGGGGCTCCCTTGCCCTTACCCCAGATGAGGAGATTTCATGACTGCAGAACCCGGCACCCAGCCGTCCGGTGGTGTCCCACGACGGACCGTGGCGAGGACGGCGGCGTGGTCGGTGCCCGTCGTCACGACCGCGCTGGCGGCGCCCACCTTGGCGGCGAGTACGAGTGAGACGGTCGACCTGGATCTACAGGGGCACCAGTCCGGGAGCGTCATCCCGGCCTACAGCCCCGACAGGCTCCAGATGTACGAGTTGAGCATGACCAGTGGATTCGACGCCGTCAACGTGGGAGCTGCGCCGGTCCCGACGGGCACCATCGTGACGCTGTCGTTCGACTCGCGCATGATGGGCGAATCCACGGTGAATGCGGATGGCGCGGCGCTCGAGTCGGCCGGGACCCGGACTGACGGGAACGCCACCGTGGCCTCCTTCCTGCTCCCCGTCGAGATCCCGGCCGGCGGCATGGTGTCCCTCGATCCGGACTTCACTTTCGCCGACCCGCTCCCGTGGGCCACGAACATCGAGCCGTACACGGTGACGATCTCGCCTCCGGCGGGAATCGAGGACGCCAACCCCGGTAACAACAGCTCGTCGTCGGCGGCCCGCTACCACGACACGGTTGATGCAGTCCTGTCCGCAACCTGGCGGGAGCACACCCTGTTCACTGCCGAAGGCGACCCACTGCCTCTCAACGTGCAGGACACCGTCACCATCACGGCGAACTCACCCGGGGACGTGCCCTCAGGAGGCGGCCTGTACTTCAGTGCCGGCACCGTCTATGACGGAAGTGCGTACACCTATGACGTCTATGACGAACTGCGGATCGTCAGCGCCACCCTCGATGGGCAGGACGTCCTCGACTCGATCATCGACGAGACCTCCAGCGACCCCCAGGACAGCTACTCGTGGCGGGTCAATGTGGCGATCGCTGGTGGGCAGCAGTTGGTCGTGGGCGTCGAGGCCGACGTCAGCACCAGGACTCGCGAGTACGTCTACAGCGGTCCGTCAGTGTCCTTTTCGACCTCGCGCGACAGGGATGACACAAACAACAGAGCGTCGGCCGGTCCCACGCCCTGACGGCGCGCATGCACGAGACCCCTGTCCGACAGGACGGGCAGGGGGTCTCGTGCGTGCGTCCGAAGGGAGGATCAGGCCAGGCCGGCGAGGTGCTCCAGGAGGGTGCCGACGGCGACGCCGGTACCGCCCTTGGGCACGTGGCTCCACGGGCTGCCCTCGTTGAAGGAGGGACCGGCGATGTCGAGGTGCGCCCAGGGGATGTTCTCCCCCTTCGCGTCCTTGGCGAACTCCTGCAGGAACAGGCCGGCGGTCAGGGCGCCGCCCATGCGGTCACCCTTGTGGGCGATGTCCGCGACGGCGGAGTCCAGCGTGGCGCGCAGGTCGGTCGGCAGCGGCAGCGGCCAGCTCGGCTCGTCGGCACGCTCGGAGGCGCTGGTGATCGACTGGCGGACCGTGTCGTCGTTGCTCATCACACCGAAGATCTTCGGGCCGAGGGCGACGACGCAGGCGCCGGTGAGGGTGGCGACGTCGAGGATCTGGTCGGGGCCGGACTCTGCGGCCAGGGCCATGCCGTCGGCGAGGACCATGCGGCCCTCGGCGTCGGTGTCCAGGATCTCCACGGTCGTGCCGTTGCGCATGGTGACGACGTCGCTGGGGCGCTGGGCGTTGGCGCCGGGCATGTTCTCGGCGAGGCAGAGGTAGCCGGTGACGGCGACGGGCAGACCCAGCTCGGCAGCGGCGACGACGGTCGCGGCGACGGCGGCAGCGCCGGCCATGTCGGACTTCATCGTCAGCATGCCTGCGGAGGGCTTGAGGCACACGCCACCGGTGTCGAAGGTGATGCCCTTGCCGACCAGCGCGACGTGGGGAACCTTCTTCGAGCGGGGCGTGTAGCTCAGGGTGACGATCCGGGGCGGACGCGTGCTGCCCTGGCCGACCCCGGTGATGCCGCCGAAGCCGCCCTCGGCCAGTGCCTTCTCGTCGAGCACCTTGACGGTGAGCTTGCCGGAGGAGGCCTTCGCGACCTTCTGCACGGCCTCGGTGAAGGACTGCGGGTAGAGCAGGTTCGGCGCGGTGTTGACCAGGTCGCGGGCCCAGGAGACGTTGCGCGCGACTGTGGTCGCGTGCTCGATGACGTCCTTGGGGGAGGCCTTGCGGTCGAGGTCGGAGAAGACCGTGATCTCGCGCTCGGCGCCCTCGTCATCGGCGGACTTGTGCGCGGTGAAGGTGTAGGCACCGGAGGCGGCGCCCTCGGCGATCGCGGCCAGACCGGCCGCGTCGTCGTGGGGGAGGGCAAGCGCGACGGAGCCCTTGCCGGCACTGCGCACGGCCGCACCGGCAGCGCGACGAAGTGCCTGCGTGCCCCCTTCGCCCGCCTCGTGGGAACCGAGGCCGACGAGGACGACCTTGTCCGCCTTGAGGCCGGGGACGGCCGGGATGATCGTCGTGGTGGCGACCTTGGCGTCGAGGTCGAGCGAGGGCAGGACGGCGTCCAGGTGCTTCGCGGCGGTCTTCGGCACGGCGGACGAGGCGCGTACGGCCACCTCGCCCCCGGAGCCGACGACACCGATCACCAGAGATCGCCCGGACCAGGCGGAGTAGGAGCGGGTGCCGAGCATCAACGAGGTCACGTCGGAGGAACCTTTCGGTCGGGTCATGGTGGTTGTTCCAACAGGAAGGTTATCCCGTAGTGCGAGACGGTAGCGTGCGTCACATGAGCGAATCTTCCGCACTGCGCACGTCACCGATCCATGACCGGCACGTCGCCCTCAACGCCAAGATCGCTGATTTCGGCGGCTGGGAGATGCCGATCGAGTACCCCGGCGGCGGCGTCGTCGCCGAGCACGCGGCCGTCCGCGAACGGGTCGGCCTCTTCGACGTCAGCCACCTGGGCAAGGTCTTCATCCGGGGTGAGGGCGCGGCCGAGCTGGTCAACACGACGCTGACGAACGACCTCACCCGGATCGGCCCCGGGCAGGCGCAGTACACGATGTGCTGCAACGACTCCGGGGGTGTCATCGACGACCTGATCGTCTACCTGCGCGGCGTCGGCGACCTCTTCCTCATGCCCAATGCAGCGAACTCCGCCACCGTCGTCGACAAGCTGCGGGCCGAGGCGCCCGAGGGTGTCGAGGTCGAGGACCATCACGACGACTTCGTCGTCCTGGCAGTGCAGGGCCCCAGGAGCGATGAGGTCCTCACCGCTCTCGACCTGCCCGTCGACCACGACTTCATGTCCTACGACACCGCTCGCTGGCGCGACCACGAGCTGACGATCTGCCGCACCGGCTACACGGGTGAGCGTGGGTACGAGCTCGTCGCGCCCGCCGCCGCCGGCCTGGAGCTGTGGGACGCGCTCGTCGAGGCGATGGCCCCGTACGAGGGCCTGCCCTGCGGTCTCGGCTCGCGCGACACCCTGCGCACCGAGATGGGCTACCCGCTGCACGGCAACGACCTCGGCCCGCAGATCACCCCGGTCATGGCCCGCGCCGCGTGGGCGGTCGGGTGGGACAAGGAGCGCTTCTGGGGCAAGGACGCGCTCGTCAGCCAGCGCGTCGCGAAGTCCTCGCGCTTGCTGCGTGGCGCCAAGGTGACCGGTCGCGGCATCCCGCGCCCCGGCTGTGCGGTCCGCGACAGCGAGGGCACCGAGGTCGGTGTGGTCACCTCCGGCACCTTCAGCCCGACCCTGAAGCAGGGCATCGCGCTGATCCTGGTCGACCGGGTCGTCACCTGGGACGACGAGATCGTCATCGACGTGCGCGGTCGCGACGTCGCTGCCACCGTGACCAAGCCCCCCTTCGTCGAAGTGCAGGTGAAGTCATGACCGACGCATACCGCTGGCGACTCGAGGACGCCTCGGGTCAGGCGCTGACCGACCGTCCCGAGCACTCCGTGCCCTTCCCGACCCAGGCCGACGCCGAGGCGTGGTTCGCCGAGTCGTGGGAGGACCTGGCCGGGGCCGGCGTCGCCCAGGTGAGTCTGCTGTGCGAGGCCGAGGTGGTCTACGGGCCGATGCCCCTGTCCGCCGAGTAGTTGCCGCATTGACGAAGGGCCGCACCTGCTGGAGCAGGTGCGGCCCTTCGTCACTGCGGATGCGCTCGATCAGACCTTGGCGCCCCGGTCGACCTTCGGCTTGGGCAGGCGGGTACGGCGCATCTGGAAGGCGCGCATCGCCTGGTACATCCCGACGCCGCGCAGCTCGGTGTCCTCACCGAAGCGCGCGAGGATCTTGGGCTTGGTGCGGCGCCACAGGAACCAGGCGTCGAGGATCGCGATGATGATCAGCACGTAGACGGCGAGGAAGACGAACGTCGCCCACGAGCCGGCGAAGAGGCTGAGGACGAGGACGGCGAGCATCAGCGGCAGCAGCAGCTCACCCAGGCTCCAGCGCGCGTCGACGATGTCGCGGGCGTAGCGACGGACCGGTCCCTTGTCGCGCGGGGGCAGGTGCCGGTCGTCGCCGGTGACCATCGCCTGGCGGACCTTCTGGCCCTGGGCGCGACGGGCCTCCCGGTCGGCGGCCTTCGCGGCCTTGCGGTCGTTCTGCACGAGGGGCCGCTTGCGGGCCGCCTCCTGGTCCTTGCGCTTGGGAGTCGGTCGGTTCTTCGCCCCCTCGCGGTGCTGCTGGTCCTGCTGAGGGGCGGTGGCCTTGTCATCCTTCTTGCGTCCGAACACGAGGTGCACTCTAGGCGTATGCCCTCCGGCAGTGGTTGTCGGCCGTACGCGATAGCGTCGGGGCCGTGACCGACACCACTCTCACCGCAGACCAGATCGAGACCGTGCGCGGCCGCGTCCGCGAGCTGATGCCGCAGGTGCGCGCCGACCTCGAGGACCTCACCCGGATCCCGAGCGTCAGCCTCGACTCCTTCGACCAGGCCAACGTGCAGGCCTCCGCCGAGCGCACCGCGCAGCTGCTGCGCGCGGAGGGCCTCGACGTGGAGATCGTGGAGGAAGGGGGGCGCCCGGCCGTCATCGGCCACGTCGACGGGCCGAAGGGAGCGCCGACCGTCCTGCTCTACGCGCACCACGACGTCCAGCCGCCCGGGGAGCGGGCGGACTGGGACACCGACCCCTTCGAGCCGACCGAGGTCGACGGACGCCTCTACGGCCGTGGTGCGGCCGACGACAAGGCCGGCGTCATGGCCCACATCGCCGCCCTGCGCGCCCACTCGGGTGAGTTGCCCGTGGGGGTGACGGTCTTCGTCGAGGGTGAGGAGGAGATCGCCAGCGAGTCGTTGCCGCGGATCCTGGCGCGCCACGGCGAGAAGCTGACCTCGGACGCGATCGTCCTCGCCGACTCGCTCAACTGGGCGATCGGGACGCCCGCACTGACGACCACCCTGCGCGGCTCCCTTCGCGCCGTCGTCACCGTGCGCACCCTCGACCACGGCGTGCACTCGGGGATGTTCGGCGGGGCCTGCCCGGACGCGATCACCACGCTGTGCCGCCTGATGGCCACGCTCCACGACGACCAGGGCGACGTCGCGATCGAGGGGCTCGTGCACACCGACGCCCCGGAGATCGAGTACGACGAGGCGCGCCTGCGTGAGGAGTCCGGCCTGCTGCCCGACACCGAGCTCATCGGCACCGGCTCGATCCCCTCCCGCCTGTGGACCAAGCCCGCTGCGGTCGTCATCGGCATCGACGCCCCTGCGGTCGACGAGGCCGGCAACGTCCTGGCTGCCAGCGCCAGCGCCAAGATCAACCTGCGCCTCAACCCGAGCCAGGACCCGCTTCAGGCGTGGGCCGCGCTGCAGACGCACCTGGCCGACTACGCCCCGTGGGGCGCGACCGTCGAGGTCGAGCTCGACGAGCAGGGCTGGGGCTTCGCCGCCGACGCGAACGGTCCGGTCTACGACCAGGCCCGCGCCGCTTTCGCCGACGCGTGGGGCACAGACCCCGTCGACGTCGGCATCGGCGGATCGATCCCCTTCGTCCAGGCCTTCGCGGAGAAGTTCCCCGACGCGGCCATCCTCGTCACCGGGGTCGAGGACCCCGACACCCGCGCCCACGGCGCCAACGAGTCGCTGCACCTGGGCGAGTTCGAGAAGGTGTGCGTCGCCGAGGCGCTGCTGCTCGCGCGCCTGGGCGCGATGCCGCGGAGCTGAGCCGAGGGCGGCGTCAACGGGTGGACGGCCCCTGACCCACCCCCTTCACGCCCTTGAGCGCAGATGCGGACCGCGGGAGACTGGATCGATGGTCATGCCCACTGCCGTCCGGGGAGACATCACCACCCAGCAGGTCGACGCCATCGTCAACGCCGCCAACAGCGCCATGCGTGGGGGTGGGGGAGTGGACGGCGCGATCCACCGCGCCGGCGGGCCGGCCGTGCTCCGGGACTGCATCGATCGATTCCCTGACGGGCTGCCGACCGGGGAGGCCGGGTGGACGACCGGCGGGGACCTCCCTTCGCGCTGGGTCATCCACACCGTCGGCCCGAACCACCGTGCCGGGCAGACCGACCGGTCACTGCTGACCTCGTGCTACCGACGCTCGCTCGAGGTCGCCGACGAGCTCGGGGCGCGCAGCATCGCCTTCCCCTTGATCAGTGCCGGGATCTACGGCTGGCCCAAGGACGACGCGATCGCCGCAGCGGTCGAGACGATCTCGGGTGCGCGGACCGCGGTTCAGGACGTGCGCATCGTGGCCTTCGACGAGGGGACGTTCGATCAGGTCTCGCGTCGACTTGCCTGAGGGCGGGCAGCGGGCATCCGGATCACGACCGAGCCCACCTTGCGGCCGGAGTCGACGTAGGCGTAGGCGTCACGGAGCTCGTCGAAGTCGTAGGTGCGATCGACCACGGGACGAAGTGCGCCGCTGTCCATGAGCTGGCCCACGTGCGCCGCCAGGGTGGCGTTCGCACGCGGGAGAGGGAACCGGACATGACGGTGCCCCAGCGCCCTTGCAACCGGGCCGACCGCGGCGAGCGCGAGGTTGACGCCCATGGGCCCCAGGTCCGAGGAGGCGAAGGTGCCGCCGGGTCGGATCAACCGCCGGGCGGTCTCAAAGGACAGGTGCCCGGTCGCGCTGACGGCGGCGTCGAAGCCGCGCCCCGCCGACTGCAGATCGTCCCGGTCCAGGGCGACCACCTGCGAGGCGCCGAGGTCGGTCAGCAGTCCGAGGTCGGGTGGCGGGCGATCACACACGGCCACCACCTCGACGCCCTCGGCGTGCAGGAGCTGGACGAGCGCTACGCCGATGGCCCCGGTGGCCCCGTGGACCAGGGCGCGGTCACCTCGGGCGACCCGCGTCACCCGCAGGCAGGCGTGCGAGTAGAGGGCGCCCTCCATGATGGGCGCGGCCTCCGCCAAGTCCCACGTCGCCGGTACCCGGGTGATCAGACCGTCCGCCGCGACCGCGACCAGCTCGGCGTGCGCTCCGGGGCGACCATCGACGAAGCCGCACACCCGGTCACCGGGAGTGAAGGAGTCGACGTCCTCCCCGACGCCGACCACGACCCCCGCGTACTCCGAGCCCAGGACCAGCACCCGTGGCCGTGGCCATCCACACACCAGTCGGTTCACCCATGGTCGTCCCGACCGGTAGGCGCAGTCCGTGCGGTTGACGGTGGTGGCGTGCACGCGCACGAGGATCTCGCCACGGCGTGGCTGCGGGTCCGGGACATCGTCGAAGGTGATGACGTCCGGAGCGCCGTATCGTCGCCGAATGGCTGCACGCACACTCCCATGGTGTTCCCCCTGCCACGTGGCGCACCAGACCGCGGCAGGGTGGATTGCAGTATAAAGTTCAACTACTGTGCTGGTCATGACGCAAGGCACGTACGTGGACAAGGAATTCCAGCGCGACACGACCTACATCGAGGACCGGATCACCTCCGACGGCACCGGCGAGTGGCCCGTCGAGCCGGGGCGGTACCGCCTCGTGGTCTCCCGGGCATGCCCGTGGGCCAACCGCACGATCATCGTCCGGCGTCTGCTCGGTCTCGAGGACGTCATCTCCATGGGCGTCACCGGGCCGACCCACGACGCCGACAGCTGGACCTTCGACCTGGACGAGGGGCACCTCGATCCGGTCCTGGGCATCCCGCGGATCAAGGACGCCTACCTCGCGCGTTTCCCCGACTACTCCAGGGGGATCACCGTCCCGGCGCTCGTCGACGTGCCCTCCGGCGAGGTCGTGACCAACAACTTCCCGCAGATCACCCTCGACCTCTCGACGCAGTGGCGCGAGTACCAGCGCGAGGGTGCACCGGACCTGTGGCCCGAGGATCTGCGCGAGGAGATGGAGGCAGTCAACGAGCGCGTGTACACCGAGATCAACAACGGCGTGTACCGCTGCGGCTTCTCCGGCGACCAGGCGGCCTACGAGGCCGCTTACGACCGGCTCTGGACGGCCATGGACTGGCTCGAGGAGCGCCTGTCCACCCGGCGCTACCTGATGGGCGACCACATCACCGAGGCCGACGTGCGCCTGTTCACCACGCTCGCGCGCTTCGACGCGGTCTACCACGGGCACTTCAAGGTCAACCGCTCCAAGCTGAGCGAGATGCCGGTGCTGTGGGCCTACGCCCGTGACCTCTTCACCACGCCCGGCTTCGGCGACACCACCGACTTCACCCACATCAAGAGCCACTACTACGAGGTCCACCTGGACATCAATCCCACCGGGATCGTCCCCGCCGGGCCCGACTACTCGAACTGGCTCGAGCCGCACGGCCGCGAGCGCCTGGGCGGATCCCCCTTCGGCAATGGCACCGCGCCCGGTGCGCCGAGCGAGGGCGAGCGCGTGCCCGCCGAGCACAACCCGCTGCTCGACGAGAGCGGAATGGTCCGCACGCGCTGACCGTGAGGTGCACGCGGACGGGGCGGGCGCCGCCCCTGCTGGGTGGAGGTGAACGCGCCGACGACTCACGGGCGAGTCGGCATCCAACCGCGAGGCCCATCTCCTGGTGGAGGTGAACGCGCGGGTCTGTCGCCGGCGAGTCCCCTTCCCCCGAGGGGGGCGAAGGGGGGGAGACCGTTCGGTTGTCGTCCACACGCGCATCCCCACCCTCGGTGCCGGGGATGTCCGTGTCCACAGCCTGGCGCGGTCCCTTTCGTCGGCTCGGTCCCGTCGGTGGGATGGGGCGATGGACAGGCGAATACTGGGAATCCACGACCGAGCCGCGGCCGCAGCGGTCGCCTACGGGGGCGTCATCAGCCGCCGACGGCTCCGCGATCTCGGTATCGACCGCAACGAGGTGCGTCTGCAGCTGCGCCAGCGCCGATGGGTCGCCCACGGTCGTTGGACCATCGCCACCCACACCGGCGAGCTGGGCGAGCTGGCCCGACGGTGGCGTGCGGTGTGGGAGGTCGGCCAGCGCATCGCCGCGCTCGACGGGCCGACAGCCCTGCAGCATGCGGGTCTCCGGAGGTGGAGTGACGATGCCATCCACGTGTCGGTCCCGCACACCGCGCGGATCCACCGGGTCGAGGGCGTTGTCGTGCACAAGGTCCGTTCGCGTCCGATCGAGACTCTCGGGCCCGGCGAGCTCCCGGCCGTTCGCCCCGCCCCGGCCGCGGTCCGTGCAGCCCACTGGGCCGTCTCCGATCGGCAGGCGGCCCTCGTCATGGTCATGCCGGTGCAGCAGAGACTGTGCACCGGGTCAGCGATCCTCAAGGCGGCGGAGCTGGTGCGCGGCCGGACCCGTCGAGCCTTCGTCGCTCGGGTGGCAGCGGACATCGCCCTCGGTGCCCAAGCGGTCGGGGAGCTCGACTTCGCGGAGCTGTGCCGACGGTACGGACTGCCGGAGCCCAGCCGTCAGGTGGTCCGACAAGGTCGGCGCGGGCGCGTGTACCTCGATGTGCGGTGGCCCTGCGGCCTCGTCGTGGAGATCGACGGCGCGGGACACCGGTGGGGACTGTCGGTCATGGACGACAACCTCCGGCAGAACGCAGTGGCCCTCGGCGGGGACACCGTCCTGCGCATCGACCTATTCGGGCTGCGGATCGCAGAGGAGCAGTTCATGACGCAGGCCGTGACCGCTCATGCTCGGCTGACCGTGGGCGCCCAGCCCGTCGGTTGACCTCGAACTCGCCGGCGTTTCCTCCGCGCGTTTACCTCCACCGGTGATTGGGCGGCGCCGAGTGGACGCAGACTCGCCGGGGAATCGTCGGCGGGGACACCTCCACCGAGTGAGGGGGCTCAGGGCAGGGCGAGCATCCGGTCCAGCGCCGTGCGGGCCTGATCGGCGACGTTCTCGTCGACGACGATCGGGTTGACCACGCGGCCCTCGACGAGTGACTCGAGCGCCCACACGAGGTGCGGCAGGTCGATCCGGTTCATCGTCGAGCAGTAGCAGACGTTCTTCTCCAGGAAGCTGATCTGCTGCTCCGGGTGCTCCTTCGCCAGACGCTGCACGAGGTTGAGCTCGGTGCCGATGACCCACTTCGTCCCCGCAGGGGCGGACGAGACGGCCGTGATGATCTTCTCCGTGGAGCCGACCTCGTCCGCGAGCTCGACGACCTCGTTGCGGCACTCCGGATGGACGATCACCTTCACGCCGGGGATCTCCCGTCGCGACGTCTCGACTGCCTCGGGGGTGAAGCGTCCGTGGACCGAGCAGTGGCCGCGCCACAGGATCATCCGCGCGTCCCTGATCTCCTCGAGAGTCAGGCCACCCATCGGCTGGTGCGGGTTCCACACGACGCAGTCGTCGAGGTCGCGACCGAGGTCCCGGGCCCACGTGTTGCGGCCGAGGTGCTGGTCCGGCAGGAAGAGGACCTTGCCCTCGCCCTCGACGCCGCCGACCTCGTCGAAGGCCCACGTCAGGGCGCGCTCGGCGTTGGAACTGGTGCACACGGTGCCGCCGTTGCGGCCGGTGAAGGCCTTGATGGCCGCGGAGGAGTTCATGTACGTCACCGGGACAGTCGACTCCGCCACGCCGGCCTCGACGAGGTCGTCCCAGCAGTCCTCGACCTGGTGCAGGGCGGCCATGTCGGCCATGGAGCAGCCCGCTGCCAGGTCGGGCAGCACCACCGTCTGCTCGTCGCTGGTGAGGATGTCGGCGGACTCGGCCATGAAGTGCACGCCGCAGAAGACGATGTACGGCGCGTCCGGCCGAGCGGCTGCCTCCTTGGCCAGCTTGAAGGAGTCACCGGTGGTGTCCGTGAACTCGATGACCTCGTCACGCTGGTAGTGGTGCCCGAGGACGAAGACGCGGTCGCCCAGCGCCTCCTTGGCCGCGCGAGCACGCGCGACCAGGTCGGGGTCGGAGGGCTCCGGCAGGTCACCGGGGCACTCGACACCTCGCTCGGAGTGCGGGTCGCTGCCCTGGCCGAGGACGAGCAGCGACAGGGGTGCCGGTCGGGTCTGGGTCGTCTCGCTCACGTCAGGCATGCTGCCACAGCGTCGTCGGCACGCTCGGTAGAGTCCATGCGTGCACGTGCTCATCGCGCCGGACGGCTTCACCGGCACCCTCACAGCGACCCAGGCGGCCCAGGCGATCGCGGCCGGGTGGCGCCGCAACGCACCCGACGACCTGCTGACCCTCGTCCCGCTCAGCGACGGTGGCCCCGGATTCCTCGACGTGATCACCGCGTCGTGCCCCGGCCAGTCCTCGATCGTGACCGTGACCGGGCCCCGCGGCGGGTCCGTCCCCGCCGCCGTACACGTCACCGTGGACGAAGGGGGCCGTCGCACCGCATGGGTGGAGTCGGCCCAGGCCATCGGCGTACATCTGCTGGATGCGTCCGAGCGCGACCCCGGCGTCACCTCTACCTGGGGTCTGGGTGAGCTGCTGGCAGCGGTCCTCGAGCAGGACGTGCAGCGGATCGTCGTCGGTCTCGGCGGGTCCGGGACCAACGACGGCGGTGCCGGGATGCTCGCCGCCCTGGGCGCAGGGCCGCGTGACGTCCTCGGTGGTGGGGGAGCAGGGCTGATCGCCACCCGTGGGGGGGACCTCACCGGGCTGGCGGCCACCCGCGAGCGCTTCGCGGGGGTGGAGATCATCGCTGCGACGGACGTGGCGTCGCCGCTGCTCGGCCTGAAGGGAGCCAGTGCCGTCTTCGCCGAGCGCAAGGGCGCCACGCCCGAGCAGTCACAGCTCCTCGAGGGCTCCCTGGGCCACTTCGTCGACCAGGTCCGTCGGGTCCTGCCCGCTGGCTCCGACCTGCTCACGGGGCAGGAGCGCAGACTCGACCGCGAGCCGGGCGCGGGTGCGGCCGGCGGCGTCGGCTATGGGCTGATGCTGCTGGGCGCCCACCGCACCAGTGGCGTCGGGACCGTCCTGGAGGCCGTGGGGCTGGCTCCCCTCCTGGCCGCTGCGGACGTCGTCATCACCGGGGAGGGCTGCCTGGACCACCAGAGCATGGTGGACACGGTCGTCGCCGGTGTCGCGGAGCTCGCGGCGACGTACGCGACACCCGTCGTGGCACTGGCCGGGCGGGTGGTCATCGGCCGGCGCGAGGCAATGTCCCTGGGACTGAGCGGCAGCTACGCGGTGGCCGAGCGGTACGGGGACGTCGAGCGGTCGATGGCCGACCCGGTCGGCACCCTCAGCGACCGCGCCGCACGGGTCGCCACGACGTGGTCACCCCGCCGTTGACACCCACACAACTGGCGTATGGTGAGCACACGGGAACAACCGGCGTCACCGTCGCGTTTGCCCCGATGTGGCGGGACACCGCCACTGCCACACCCCCGAGCCACGAGGACATCGCATGAGCGTCCAGGACACTTCTTCCGACGTTGCCACCGACAGCCACGAGGTCATCCTCACCGATGTCGCTGCGGGCAAGGTCAAGTCGCTGCTCGAGCAGGAGGGGCGTGACGACCTCCGACTGCGCATCGGCGTCCAGCCCGGCGGCTGCTCCGGGCTGATCTACCAGCTCTACTTCGACGAGCGCTCCCTCGATGGTGACCTCGTCAAGGACTTCGACGGTGTCGCGGTCGTCGTCGACCGGATGAGCGCCCCGTACCTCACCGGCGCCACGATCGACTTCGCCGACACGATCGAGAAGCAGGGCTTCACGATCGACAACCCGAACGCCGGCAGTTCCTGCGCCTGCGGCGACAGCTTCGGCTGAGCCGATCCGGCAGCCGATGGGCCCCTCGACCGCACCCGCGGTGAGGGGCCCATCGTCGTCCCGGAGCGGCCGTGAGGCGCAGGTCAGACCCGCCCGGCCGTCACCGGCGCCGACCGGCGACGGCGGCGACGCAGGCGCCACGGCTGGGAGACGAGCAGGAAGGCCAGCAGCGGCAGGCCGAGGACGTAGTACTGGACGTTCCGCGCACCGGCTGCGATGCCGCCGTGGCCCGGCTCGACCCGGGCGGAGTACTCGACGCCGAACCACGGGAAGACGGCACCGCGGACGGTCTCCCCGGTGACTTCGGCGGCCTCGACGCCCGCCGTGAACGTCGTGGCCGTGTACATCATCGCGAAGACGACGAGCCCGAAGACGAATGTGGCAGCGAGGGCGCCGCGTGCCCACAAGGGGCGTGACGGGTCGTTCTGTGTCGCGGCGTGGGCCAGCTCCTTCGGTGAGCCGATCCCGAACAGCGCCCGGGTCATGCCGACGTCGGCACTCGCCTCGGCGAGGTTGGAGCGCAGCTCGCGCCGCAGCTCCTTGCGGCGCCGTCGCGCGACGCCGCGCATCTCGAGCCAGAAGTCGTAGCGCTGGACGGCGTTCTCGGTGCGGATCCACTGGGTCAGCGTCATGATGGTCCCCCTGGAGCGGTGGTGGTGGCGGTCGCCGTCCGGACGGCACGCTGCAGGTGCTCCCAGGCCGAACGGCGGCCATCGAGGTCGTCCCGGCCAGCGGCGGTGATCCGGTAGTACTTGCGGGCCGGTCCGGAGTGGCTAGGGCGGAGGTAGGACTCGAGGAAGCCGGCCTGCTCGAGCCGGGTCAACCGTGGGTAGACCGTTCCCTCCGCGAGGTCGTCGAAGCCTGCGCCGCGCAACCTCACGACGAGTCCGTATCCGTAGTCGTCGTCGGCAGCGAGGGCGCTGAGCAGCAGCAACCCGAGTACCCCCTTGAGCATCTGCGGGTCGTGGGTCATGAGTACAGGCTCTATCCCAGTACTAAACAAAGTCAAGTACTCTGATTCGCGTAGATGCCGGGGGTGTGCGGCTCTGTCGGCTCGCCCCGGTCTCTGTAGGGTTGCGGGCGTGCCCATCGCCATCGCCGGATCCATCGCCACCGACCACCTGATGTCCTTCTCGGGTCGCTTCGCCGACTCGCTGGTCGTCGACCAGCTGGACAAGATCTCCGTGAGCTTCCTGGCCCACAAGCTGGAGATCCGGCGCGGGGGAGTCGCAGCGAACATCGCCTTCGGTATGGGCAACCTCGGTCAGCGGCCGGTGCTCGTCGGTTCCGTCGGTCAGGACTTCGCCGACTACCGCAGCTGGTTGGAGCGCCACGGCGTCGACTGTGATTCGGTCAGGACCTCCGAGACCCAGCACACCGCGCGCTTCGTGTGTACGACCGACGACGACATGGCCCAGATCGCGACCTTCTACGCCGGTGCGATGAGCGAGGCACGCGAGATCGAGCTCGCCCCGATCGCGGAGCGCGTCGGCGGCCTCGACCTCGTCCTCGTCGGCCCGGACGACCCGGACGCCATGCGTCGCCACACCCAGGAGTGCCGCGACCGGGGGATCCCCTTCGTGGCCGACCCGAGTCAGCAGCTGGCCTTCGGTGGGGGCGACCTCATCCGGGACCTCATCGATGGCGCCGAGTACCTCATCACCAACGAGTACGAGAGTCACCTGACCGCGCAGAAGACGGGCTGGAGCCAGGACGAGATCGACTCGCGGGTCGGCTACCGCGTGACGACCCTCGGCAAGGACGGGGTGCGCATCACGGGTAAGGACCTCGACGAGCCCATCCACGTCGCGGCCGCCCGCGAGGTCACCAAGGCCGACCCGACCGGAGTCGGCGATGCCTTCCGGGCCGGCTTCCTCACCGGCATCGCTGAGGGCCTGCCTCTGCGCGAGTCGGCAGAGCTGGGTTCGATGCTCGCCACCTACGTCATCGAGACGGTGGGCACCCAGGAGTACGAGGTGGGCACCGCCCGCTTCCTGGAGCGACTCACCCAGGCCTACGGAGCCGAGAGCGCCGGGCTCATCGCCGACCACATCCACTGCCGGCGTCCCTGACGGAACCGCGACCGGGATGACCGCCCCCTTCCCCCCGATCGAGCCCCCCGGCGGAGCCACCCTGTGGGCGAACTACCTGCGCGCCGGGATCGGTGCCGCGGATGCCGGCCAGGGGGACGCGGGCGAGGTCGTGGGCGTCGGCGGACGACTCGACCCGCTCTCCGTGCTCACCGCCTACCGCCTCGGCGTCTTCCCGATGGGTCTGGGCGACAGGGGCGGCCCCCCGATGGGGTGGTGGTGCCCCCGGTGGCGTGGTGTCCTCGTCCCCGGGCAGGCGCATGTCTCACGCTCCCTGCGGCGGTCGTTGCGCGGGTTCAGTGTGACGGTGGACCAGAGCTTCCGCGAAGTCGTTGCCGCCTGCGCCGATCCCGACCGGGACGGCGCGTGGATCAGCGATGCCGTCGCCGAGGTCTACGCGGACCTGCACGAGCTCGGCTGGGCCCACAGCATCGAGGTTCGCGACGACACCGGTGCGCTCGTCGGTGGCCTCTACGGTCTGGCCGTGGGTGGCCTCTTCGCGGGGGAGTCGATGTTCCACCACGCGACGGATGCCTCCAAGGCCGCTCTGGTGCACCTCGACCGGATCATCGCTGCCGCCGGTGACCAGCGTCGGATCATCGACGTGCAGTGGCGCACCCGGCACCTGGGGACGCTGGGGATCCAGGAGATCCACCGTCGCGAGTACCTGATGCGGCTGCCGGGAGCACTGCAGGCCCCGGCGATCGACTTCGGTCGGGTCGGGTAGGGACCGCCCCCTTCGAGGCTCCGCCGTCGCACCGCCCACGCGGAGCGTGGGACCCAAGGACACCGCCTTCACCACGGTCCTACAGGTCGGTGATCCCCAGGCGCCCGCGCGCCTCGCGCACGACTCCCGGGAGGACTGCGCACAGTCGCTCGACGTCGTCCTCGCGACCGGGGGAGACGGCCGCGAGGGGGAGGGTGATGCGCACGTTGCCCTGGGTGAGGGCGCCCATCGCCGCGAGCACATGGCTGGGTTCCACCGTGTCGGACGTGCACGCGGACCCGGAGGCGACGGCGAGCCCGTGCCGGGCCAGCTCGTCGACGATGGTCTCGCCATCGACGTAGAGCACCGAGAAGGTGCACACGTGCGCCAGCCGGTCCAGTGGGTCGCCGACGACGTCCACCGCCGTCACGTCACCTGCCGCGGTCCGGATCCGGTCGATCAGCTCGCCGGCCCGCCGGGACTCCTCCACCCGGTCGGCCGAGACGTGCTGCCACGACTCCGCCGCCGCGAGCGCCGTGGGCACGTCCACCGGGTCCAGCGCGAAGCCCCTCTCGTGGGGGCTCGGCGGGGCGTGGGGCGAGAAGCGGGTTCCGGTGCGCACGACCAGCACGCCCAGCCGGGGCCCGCCCCATGAGGTGGCGTCCGCCACGAGGACGTCGAAGTCCCTCGGCACCGCGTCCCGGCCCAGGCAGGCACGGGCATCGACGAGAAGGGGGACGCCCTTCGGGGACGCGCTCGATCGGGCCGCGGCCAGGGGCTGGCGGGTCCCGACCTCCTGGTTGGCGGCCTGCAGGACGGCGAAGGGGGTCTCCTCGGTGATCGCGACACGCCAGGCCGGCAGATCGAGCGCGCCGGTGGGGGAGACGGCCACCTCGACGGGCTCCACGGCGCCCGCACGCAGCCACCGCAAGAGGCTGGAGTGCTCGACGCAGGAGGCCACGGGAGGCCCGGTGCGGCGTCGTCGCCCTCTGGCCAGCCCTTCGAGCGCAGTACGGGCCGCTTGGTCACCACTGGCGTGCAGCGTGACCTCGTCCGGTCGCACGCCCAGACCCTCGGCGATGACGGCCCGGGCGCGGTCGAGCAGGGTGGCGCTGTGACGCCCGGCAGCGTGTCGCGCGGTGGGGTCGGCCCAGGCCAGGCCGCACGCGGCGCGCCAGGCCTGCAGGGCGGACGGGTGGACCGGACCGGGGGAGGCGTCGAGCAGTCCCGCAACCCCCTCCGCGAGAGCGGTTGAGCGGGTGTCCGGTGGGGTCGAATCCATCTGTGGCGCCACGCATGCAGGCTAGTGCCACCCTTCGTCGATGGGGCCACCCTCCTGCGGTAATGTGAGCACCGTCTTCTGAAAACTTCGGCCAGTAGTAGGTGCCCCTTGCCTGTGTCTTCGAGCACAACGTCTCCGCGCATACGTCGCGGGATCGGTGCGATCGGACTCGTCGCCGCCTTGTCGGTCGTCTCGGCCTGCAGCGCGGTCGGCGTCCACACCGACCCCAAGAACGGGTACCTGCCCGAGGGAGTCACCGAGGAGTCCGTGCTCGTCGAGAACCTGTGGATCTGGTCGTGGGTCGCGGCCCTCGCCGTGGGTGTGCTCGTCTGGGGCCTGATCCTGTGGTGCATCGTGGCCTACCGCAAGCGCAAGGACGACGACGGCTCGCTGCCGGTGCAGCTGCAGTACAACGTGCCACTGGAAATCCTCTACACCGTCGTGCCGATGTTCATGGTGGGCGCGCTCTTCTTCTACACCGAGCAGGCGCAGTCACAGCTGATCGACGTCTCGCAGGAGCCCGACGTCACGGTCAACGTCGTGGCCAAGCAGTGGAGCTGGGACTTCAACTACGTCGAAGCGGATGTCCACGAGGCCGGGCACATGGCCCCCCTGGACGGCGAGCCCGGCCACGAGAAGAACCTGCCGACCCTGTACCTGCCGAAGGGCGAGCGGGTCGAGTTCATCCTCACCTCGCGTGACGTCATCCACTCCTTCTGGGTCCCGGCGTTCCTGGAGAAGATGGATGTCAACCCGGGCATCGTCAACCGCTTCCAGGTGGTCCCGTCGCAGACGGGGACCTTCCAGGGCAAGTGCGCGGAGTTGTGCGGCGCCTACCACTCCCAGATGCTCTTCAACGTCAAGATCGTCGAGCCGGCCGAGTACAAGGCGCACATGCAGGAGCTCCGGGACAAGGGCCAGACCGGGCTGCTGGGCAACGACCTCAGCCGTGAGGACATCATCCAGCGGGATCGTGACCTCGTGCCCGATCTCACCGACGACGAGGAGACGAACTGATGTCGACGATGTCCGGTGCCCTGAGCCGGAACACCAGTGAGGCAGAGGTCTCGGAGAAGACCCTCGTTCGGCGGGAGAAGGCGGGAAGCCTGTTCTTCCGCATGATCACCTCGACGGACCACAAGGTCATCGGCAACCTCTACATGGTGACCAGCTTCGTGTGGTTCCTGCTCGGTGGCCTGATGGCGCTGGTCATCCGGCTCGAGCTGTGGGCCCCGGGTCTGCAGGTGGTGGACAACCCCGAGCAGTTCAACGAGATGTTCACGATGCACGGCACGATCATGTTGCTGCTGTTCGCGACCCCGGCCTTCGCCGGCTTCGCAAACGCGCTGATGCCGCTGCAGATCGGGGCGCCGGACGTCTCCTTCCCGCGGCTGAACATGTTCGCCTACTGGCTCTACCTCTTCGGCGGCATCATCGCCGCGGCCGGTCTGCTCACCCCCGGTGGCGCAGCGGCCTTCGGCTGGACGGCCTATGCCCCGCTGTCCGACCCGACGTACAGCCCCGGCGTGGGCGGTGACCTGTGGGTCTGGGGTCTGGCCCTGGCCGGTTTCGGCACCATCCTGGGTGCGGTCAACTTCATCACCACGGTCATCTGCATGCGGGCCCCCGGCATGACGATGTTCCGGATGCCGGTCTTCACCTGGACCGTCCTGATCACCTCGGTGCTGATCCTGATGGCCTTCCCGGTCCTGGCGGCCGCGCTGATCGGCCTGGGTGTCGACCGCCGCTTCGGCGGGGAGATCTTCGCTGCCGACAGTGGTGGTGCCCTGCTGTGGCAGCACCTCTTCTGGTTCTTCGGCCACCCCGAGGTCTACATCCTGGCGCTGCCGTTCTTCGGCGTGATCTCCGAGATCCTCCCGGTCTTCTCCCGCAAACCGATCTTCGGGTACAAGACGCTCGTCTTCGCCACCATCGCCATCGCGGCCCTGTCGGTCTCCGTGTGGGCCCACCACATGTACGGCACCGGTCAGGTCTTCCTGCCCTTCTTCGCGGTCATGACGATGGCGATCTCCGTCCCGACGGGCGTGAAGTTCTTCAACTGGGTCGGCACGATGTGGGGCGGCAAGCTGTCCTTCGACACACCGCTGATCTGGGCCCTGGGCTTCTTGTCGACGTTCCTCTTCGGTGGTCTGACGGGCATCATCATGGCCAGCCCGGCGATGGACTTCCACATCACCGACACGTACTTCATCGTCGCCCACTTCCACTACGTGCTCTTCGGCACGATCGTCTTCTCCTTCTTCGGCGGAATGTACTTCTGGTGGCCGAAGTGGACCGGCAAGCTGCTCAACGAGTTCCTGGGCAAGGTCCACTTCTGGCTGCTGTTCGTCGGTTTCCACATGACCTTCCTCATCCAGCACTGGTTGGGTGTGGAGGGGATGCCGCGTCGCTATGCGGACTACATGCCGGAGGACAACTTCCAGCTGGCGAACCAGATCTCCACGGTCGGCTCGCTCATCCTGGCGGTCAGCTTCCTGCCCTTCTTCTACAACGTGTGGAAGACCCACGTGAGCGCACCGATGGTCGGGGTCGACGACCCGTGGGGCTACGGGGGGAGCCTGGAGTGGGCGACCTCCTGCCCGCCGCCGCGGCACAACTTCACGTCGATCCCGCCGATCCGCTCCGAGCGTCCGACCTTCGACATGAACCACCCCGAGTACGCACCCAAGGCGCTGCAGGCACGATCCGCCGTCACCGCAAAGGAAGAGGTCACCCGATGAAGACCGAGATCGGATTCTTTGCCGGCATCGGCGTCTTCTTCGTCGCGGTCGGGATGCTCTACGGCTTCTGGAGTGACTGGGTCGAGCCGGTGGGCTGGGTGGCGCTGAACCTCTGCGGCGGTCTGGGCTTCATGATCGCCTTCTTCCTCTGGGCGGTCGGCCGCAAGCTGCCGGCCCGTCCCGAGGACGACGAGCACGGGGAGATCGAGGAGCAGGAGGGCGCCTACGGTGCCTTCTCCCCGTACTCCTGGTGGCCGCTGTGGCTGGCGCTCTCCGGCACGCTGATTTTCCTCGGCGTCGCGGTGGCTTACTGGATCGCTGCGTTCGGTCTGATCATGGGGGTCTGGGCCGTGTGCGGTTGGACCTTCGAGTACTTCAAGGGAGAGTTCGCCCACTGAGCAGGGCGTACACTCTCGGAGGGGCCTGCGGCGTGGACAGGGCCGGGGCTCCTCCGACGTCTTGACGGGGTGCGTCGCCGCTGCAGCGCGGCGTGGCCACCACTTGTTTCCATGGGGGTACGCGAATTGGTGAAGGGACCAACACCCGCAGCCACGGTCCTGGGCCTGCTCGTGACGGCCGCACTCATCCTGGCGGGGTGCTCGAGCAACTCTGGCCCAACGGATCCGGACCCCTCCTCCGAGGCGTCGACGTCGACGTCGACGTCGACGGCGCCTCCTCAGGCCGAGATCACGGTCGACCCGGCGGGGGGCACCGACGAGGTCATGCCCGACGACACGATCACCGTGCAGGCCGTGCGCGGAGAGATCGACGACGTCACGGTCGTCGGGGCCGGCGGGGATGAGATCGACGGAGCGGTCGAGGGACAGACGTGGACCTCCAGTGCCCGGATGAAGCCGTCGACGAAGTACACGGTCACGACCACCGCTCAGGGCCCCGAAGGCGGTACCACGACCGACAAGAGCACCTTCACCACGCATGACCCGGAGGTGACCGCCACCTACGGGATCGTCTACAGCGGCCGGACCGTCGGCGTCGGGATGCCGGTGAGCATCCAGTTCGACTCCGCCGTCACCGACGAGAAGTACCGTCGGGCCATCGAGCGGGCTGTCTCGGTCGAGACCACGCCGCAGACCGAGGGGTCGTGGGGCTGGCTGGACAACCGGCAGCTGATGTGGCGACCCAAGGACTTCTGGACGCCGGGCACGACCGTGACGATCGATGCCCCGATCACCGGCTACCAGACCGGTGAGGACAAGTGGGTTGCCCAGGGCGCCAGCGGTTCGATGACGATCGGTCGCCGCCAGATGGCCACGGTCGACATCAACGCCCACGAGATGACCGTCTCGCAGGACGGTCAGACGCTCAAGACCTTCCCCGTCAGCAGTGGCAAGCCGGGTCGGGAGACCGAGACCCGGTCTGGGATGAAGGTCGTGATCGGCAAGCAGCGCGAGATGACGATGGACTCCTCGACGATCGGGGTCGACAAGGGCGAGAAGGGCTACTACAAGGTCGACACCGACTACAACGTGCGGGTGACCTGGACCGGGGAGTTCGTCCACTCCGCGCCGTGGTCCGTGGGTGCGCAGGGCAGCACCAACGTCTCCCACGGGTGCGTGAACATGGCCCCCCAGAACGCCAAGTGGTTCTACAAGCACTCCTTGGTCGGGGACCCGGTGAACTTCACTGGCTCGGACCGCGAGTTCCTGCCCACCGAGGGGATCGGTGTCTGGCAGTTCTCGTGGGCGCAGTGGCAGAAGCAGAGCGCACTGGCCTGACGACCGTCAGGCCCAGCCCAGGTCGTGAAGGCGTTGCTCGTCGATGCCGACGTGGTGACCTGCCTCGTGGACGATCGTGATGGTGATCTCCTCACGCAGCTCGTCGATGTCGGCACACATGCGGGACAGGGGTCCGCGGAAGAGCACGATGCGGTCCGGGAGGGCGCCGGCGGTCCAGCCACTGTCCCGGTCGGTCAGGGGCGTGCCGACGTAGATCCCGAGGAGCTCGGCGTTCTCCTCGACGGACATGGCTGGCTCGGCGTACTCGGGACCCGGCTCGTCCTCGACGAAGAAGGCCACGTTGTCGAGCATGCCGAGCAGGCCCGACGGGACCTCGTCGAGGGCATCACGGACCGCCGACTCGAAGTCCTCTTCACTGATCTGCATCGTCAGGACACCTCCGGCTGACAAGTATGGGTGCGGGACTCTCTGCGCACTCCGGCACGATGGAGATGGAACAAGGCGATGCCCAGCACCAGCAGCGTCAGGCTCGTCGCCGCCAGACGGCCGAGCGATGTCGCTGCGACGGGGGCGATGACGCTGGCAAGCACGGCATTGAGGATGAGCACGGCGAAGGTGGAGACCGAGGCGGCCGTCCCGCGCGCATGTGGGACCGCGTCCAGCAGGGTCAGCTGGTAGATCGGCAGCGCGATACCCGTCCCGAAGGCGATGGCCGTGGGGCCCACGACTGCCCAGGGCAAGGTGGCCGCCCCCGGACCGAAGGCGAAGAGCATGCCGACCACGGCACCGGTGATGGCGACGCACTGACCGCCCGTGATGAGCACGTGCCCACTGACACGCCCGGCCAGTCGGGCATTGGTGAAGGATCCGAGCACCATCCCGCCGACCATCGGGACGAAGAAGACCCAGAAGTCCTGTGGCCCCTTGCCCAGGAGCGAAACCACGAATATCGGTGCCGCTGCGATGTAGAGGAACTGCCCGGCGAAGGAGAATGCCTGGGCAGCGGCGAGGACCTGGAAACTGCGTACACGGCTGACGTCGGCGACGCTGGCGAGGATGGAGCGCACCCGCAGGGGAGTGCGGTTCTCGGGCGGGTGGCTCTCGGGCAGGAGGGCGAGCACTGCGATCGCGATGGCGGCGCCGAAGAGGGTGAGGAACCAGAAGATCAGTGGCCACGGTCCCAGGAGCAACAACCAGCCACCCATGATCGGGGCGATTGCCGGGCCGAGGGCGAAGATCATGGCGACTATGCTCATCAGCTGCTGGGCCCGCGCTCCTTCGAACAGGTCCCGGACCACAGTGCGGGAGACGATCGTCCCCGCACCGGCGGACATGCCCTGCAGGACCCGAAAGACCAGGAGTAGCTCCAGCGAGTTCGAGAGGGCACATCCGATCGACGCGAGCGCGTAGATCGCGGCGCCGGTGACCATGACCGGCTTGCGCCCCACTGCGTCGCTGATCGGACCGTGGAAGAGGCACATGGCGGCGAACGAGGCCAAGTAGGCGCTCACGACGAGCTGCATCGCCGCGTCGGAGACCTGGAACTGCTCGCCCATGGCAGCGAACGCGGGGAAGGGCGTGTCGATGGAGAAGGGGCCGAACATGCCGAGCAGCGCCAGCAGGACCGTCGTCATGGCCAGAGAGGCAGGACGAACCGTCTCGGCCGGGCGTCGGGAGGCGAGCGGAGGCGTCATTCTCGGAACATCTTCGCACCGTCGCCCGGGGGGAGAGTCGGGTGGGTCGACTCGGTGTCGAGCACGACGAGGCGGGCCCCGAAGGAGTCCTCCGGGGCCCGCCTCGATCGGCTGACCGGGGTCAGTGGGTGGAGACCTTCTCGTCCTCGCCCGCCTCGATCTGCTCGTGGCCGTGCTCGTGGTGCGCGGCCTCGAGCTCTGCCGGGGTGGGCGGCTCGACGCTTCCACCGAAGTAGAAGTCGTGCAGCTTGGCACGCAGCTTGTTCTTGCGTGCGCCCTTTCTGTTCTCGACGCCGTTCTCGTCGACGGCTGGCTCGAGCTCCAGCGGGGGAGCACCCTCGTGCTGGACCATCGTCCAGCGCGTGTACGGGTCGAGCGGCTCGTGGACCTCGTGGAATTCGCCGTCGGCGCTCCGCTCGATCCGACCCGTCTCCCGTCCGTGGAGGACCGTGTCCCGCTCGTGCCGTTGCATGCTCAGGCAGAGGCGGCGGGTCGCCCAGAAGGCGATGACCGGGCCGACGAAGGTCAGCACGCGCAGCGTCCAGGTGATGTCGTTGATCGACATCCCGAACTTGATCGCCATGATGTCGTTGCTCGCGGCGAACATCAGTACGCCGTAGAGCGTCAGCGCTGCCATGCCCAGACCGGTACGGGTGGGGGCGTTCCGCGGGCGGTCGAGCAGGTGGTGCTCACGCTTGTCACCGGTGACCCAGGCCTCGATGAACGGGTAGGCGATCATGCCGCCGTAGAAGGCCGGGATGACCAGCAGGGCACCGATGATGACCGGGAAGGCCCACGTGAACCCGAAGGTCTCGAACTCGAGGAAGCCCGGCAGCAGACGCAGGGCACCGTCGGGGAAGCCCATGTACCAGTCAGGCTGGGCGCCGGCGGTCGTGGCGTTGGGCACGTACGGACCGTGGACCCAGACCGCGTTGATCTGGATCAGCGAGGACATCAGCGCGATGCCACCGAAGACGATGAAGAAGAACCCACCGGCCTTGGCCGCGTACACCGGCATGACGGGGAAGCCGACGACGTTGTCGTTCGTCTTGCCCGGGCCGGGGTACTGCGTGTGCTTCTGCAGCGCCACGAGGACGATGTGCACCGTGAACAGACCGATGAGAAGGGCCGGCAGCAGCAGGATGTGGATGGAGTACAGCCGCGGGATGATGTCCAGGCCCGGGAAGGTGCCGCCGAACAACGCGTAGCTGAGGTAGCTGCCGATGACGGGCGCGGCCACCATGAAGCCCTGCGCGGCGCGCAGGCCCGTACCGGAGAGCAGGTCGTCCGGGAGGGAGTAGCCGGCGAAGCCCTCCACGAGAGCCAGCAGGGACAGCACGCAGCCGATGACCCAGTTGAGCTCACGCGGCTTGCGGAAGGCACCGGTGAAGAACACGCGGAGCATGTGCACCGACAGCGCGACGATGAACAGCAGCGCCGACCAGTGATGGATCTGGCGGATGAGCAGACCGCCCTTGACGTCGAACGAGATGTTCAGCGTCGAGGCGTAGGCCCGCGACATCTCCACGCCCTGCATCGGGACGTAGCTGCCCTCGTAGGTGGTGTGGACCATCGATGGGTCGAACCAGAAGGTCAGGAAGACCCCGGTGAGCATGCACACGATCATCGAGTACATGGCGATCTCGCCGAGCATGAAGGACCAGTGGTCCGGGAAGACCTTCTTCATCAGGTAGCCGACGCCCTTGGCGGCGCCGGTCCGGTCATCAATCCACCCGGCGACGCCGCCGACCTTCTTCATGCCGGCAGAGGTGGGCGCCGTGGCCGGTGCGTCATCCGCACGCAGGCCGTCAGCGGGACGAGCAGTGCTGGTCATGATCAACCACGCTCCCAGAAGCTCGGGCCGACCGGTTCCTGGAAGGGCTGGTCAGCGATGAGGTAACCCTCGCTGTCGACGCCGACCTTCAGCTGCGGCAGGGGGTGCCCGGCCGGGCCGAAGACGATCTCGCAGTCGTTGGTGACGTCGAAGGTGGACTGGTGACACGGGCAGAGCAGATGGTGCGTCGTCTGCTCGTAGAGGCCGACGGGGCAACCGACGTGGGTGCACACCTTGGAGTAGGCGACGATCCCTTCGTGACCCCAGGAGCGCGCCTTGCGACCCCTGTCCGTGTCCTGGAAGTCCTTCGGGTTCAGACGCATGAGGAGCACGGAGGCCTTGCTCATCTGCTCCAGCTTGCCGTGGTGCAGATCCAGCAGGCCTTCCGGCTGGATGTGGAAGACCGAGCCGATCGTGACGTCGGCAGGCTTGATCGGGGTGTTCTCCGGGTCGCGCATCAGACGCAACTTGTCGGACTTCCCGTTCTCGCTCTTGTCCCAGAACGTGACCGAGAGGTCGTTGCGGGGAAGTGGCCCGAGGGAGCCGACGAGCTGGACGAGCAACGGCAGTGCGAACAGGCCCATGGCGCCACCGAAGGTCGCCTTGAGCAGGGGACGACGCGTCAGCTGCGAGGACTCACCGCCCTCGAGCATCGTGTCGACGAAGTCCTGGCGGTCCTCGTCCTGCGAGCGCATCGGGTGACGCATCTCGACGACCTCGGTGTCGGGCATGAGCGTCTTGGCCCAATGGACCGCACCCAGGCCGATACCCAGCAGGCTCAGCGACAGGCCGAGACCCAGCAGGAGGTTCGACAGGCTCATCTCGTTGGTGAACGGCACCCAGACCTGGGTCCCGGTGTCGACGAGCAGGTAGGCGACGATGAACAGCACCGTGCCGAAGATGGACACGAGGAAGAGCAGTGCCACCTGGCGCTCAGCGCGCTTCGCGGCCTTCTCGTCGAGGTCTGCGTTGCGCAGCACGTGCGGAGGGAGGCCGGGATTGGCGAACTGCTCCGGGACACCTCCGGTGCCCTGCACGTGGCCCTGGTCGAGGCGCACGGGCTCGGAGCCGCTGGGCTCCTCCGGCTGCGCCCCTGTCGGGGTGTGCTCACTCATCTGTCGTCGATCCTGTCTGTGTGGCGAGTTGTCAGGTGGGTCAGGCGGACTTCTGGCCGAGCCAGACGGCAGCGGTGACCAGGAGGCCGAGGCCGATGGTCCAGACGAAGAGGCCCTCGGGAACGGGGCCGTAACCGCCGAGGGGGTTGCCTCCGGGGCTGCCGGCGTCCTCCATGGCCTCGATGTAGGCGATCACGTCACGCTTGTCCTGGGGGTCGAGGTTCGTCTCGTTGAAGACGGGCATGCTCTGCGGGCCGGTGACCATGGCCTCGTAGATGTGCTTTCCGGAGACGCCGATGACCGGCGGGGCGTCCTTGCCGCGGGTCAGCGCACCACCGACACCGGCGCTGGAGTGGCACATGGCGCAGTTGACGCGGAAGATCTCGCCGCCCTTGCCCGGGTCACCCTTCGAACCGTCGGTGTACTCCTGCGGCGGGACTGCCGGGCCGGCGCCGAGGGTGGCCACGTAGGCGCCGACGTCAGCGATCTCCTCGTCGGAGAACTTCACACGGATGTTGCCCGGGGCCTGCACGTCCGGAGCGGCCATCGGCATGCGGCCGGTGCCCATCTGGAAGTCGACCGAGGCCGCACCGACACCGGCCAGGCTCGGGCCGGCCCCCTCGATGCCCAGACCATTGGTGCCGTGGCAGTTGGCACAGTTGGCCGTGAAGAGCTTCTTGCCCTGCTCGACGCTGTCGGATGCGGCGACGCTGGCCTGTGCGTCCTTCGGCGCGACGGCCGAGTAGGCGGTGCCGGTGACCAGGAGGCCCAGCAGGAGCAGCAGGGCGATCGCCGCGGGGTGGCGGCGAGAGAGCTTCGGCATGGAAAGTCCTGTCGTGCGGTGTCGGCGGGGGCGGGTCGTGCGGCTCATCTGCGTCAGGCTCCGAGGAGGTAGATGGCGGCGAAGAGTGCGATCCACACGACGTCGACGAAGTGCCAGTAGTAGGAGGTGACGATGGCACCGGTCTGCTGCGCGTGGCTGTAGCTGCGGGTGGTGTACGTGCGACCGATGATCAGCAGGAAGGCGATGAGCCCGCCGGTGACGTGGATGCCGTGCAGGCCCGTGGTCAGGAAGAAGATCGACGCCCAGGCATCGGTCGAGATGCTGACGCCCTCGGAGACGAGGGTGGCGTACTCCATGATCTGGCCGGAGACGAAGATGGCGCCGAAGATGTAGGTGAGGACGTACCACTCGCGCATGCCCCAGCCGGCGACGTTGAGCAGCGACCCGGTGCGCGACTTCTGGCCGTGCTCGGCCTTGAGGACGCCCAGCTGGCACCACACCGAGGAGATCACGAGGATCAGGGTGTTGGCGGCGGCGTAGGGCACATCGAGGATCGCGATGTTGTGCTCCCACAGGTCGGGTCGCATCGACCGGACCGTGAAGAAGATGGCGAACAGCCCGGCGAAGAACATCAGCTCGCTGGAGAGCCAGACGATCGTGCCGACGGAAGCCATGTTCGGTCGACTCACGGGGCCCATGAGGGGGTCCGCGATCGGGTGCCTGGACGTGTCTGAAGGCAGAGAAGTTGCAGTGGCCACGCGCCCCATTATGTATCCCCTGTCCACCGGATGTGCGCCACCCCCCTCCGCGAGTCCTGTGGTGCCTGCAAACGCTACGATCTGGGCATGACCGGTACCCCTCAATCGCACAGTTCCCGGCCCGCAGTGGGCGCCAGCCCCGAGGCCTCGAAGGTCGCACCGACGGCCGTGCGGATCCTGCTGTACAGCGACAACATCACTACGCGTGACGCCGTGCGCGCAGCAGTGGGCCGTCGCCCCGCGCGCGATGTCGAGGTGGAGTCGTGGCTGGAGTGCGCCACGGCCGACGCCGTCTTCTCGGCCGTGGAGGAGGGGGGCATCGATCTCCTCGTCCTCGACGGCGAGGCTGCCAAGGTCGGCGGGCTCGGTCTGTGCCGCCAGCTGAAGCTCGAGGTCTACAACTGCCCCCAGGTGCTCGTGCTCACCGGCCGCCCGCAGGACGGGTGGCTGGCGACGTGGTCGATGGCCGAGGGGTCGGTCCCACACCCGCTGGACCCGATCGCGGTCGCGGACGCGGTGGCCGATCTGGCCCGGGGCGTGGCCCGCTGATGAACGGCGCGGCCACCCACGACTGGCCACAACTGCTCACCAGCCTCCTGAACGGGAGCGACCTCAGCGCCGATGCGACCTCCTGGGCGATGCGGCAGATCATGTCCGGCGACGCCGCGCCCACCCAGATCGCCGGCTTCCTCGTCGCGCTGCGGGCGAAGGGGGAGACCGTCACCGAGCTGCGCGCGCTGGCCGACGTCATGCTCGAGCACGCTCGGCCGATCTCGGTCGCGGGCCCGACGCTCGACATCGTGGGCACGGGTGGTGACATGGCCGGTACGGTCAACATCTCGACGATGTCCTCCATCGCGATCGCCGCGACGGGGGTGCGTGTGGTCAAGCACGGCAACCGTGCGGCGTCCTCGAAGTCGGGCTCGGCCGACGTCCTCGAGGCACTCGGGGTCACCCTGTCCCTGCCGACGGAGACCGTGGCCGAGATCGCCGAGAGTGCCGGCATCACGTTCTGCTTCGCGCAGTCCTTCCACCCCTCCTTCCGGCACACCGCCATCCCGCGGCGTGATCTCGGGATCGGCACGGCTCTCAACGTCCTCGGCCCGATGACCAACCCGGCCCACCCGACCTACTCGGTCGTGGGCGTCGCCGACGAGCGGATCGCGCCGCTCATGGCCGGTGTCTTCGCCCAGCGGGGGACGTACGCCCTCGTCTTCCGCGGGGATGACGGGCTCGACGAGCTCACGGTCGCTGACGGCTCGCACCTGTGGTGGGTGGCCGACGGTGAGGTCACCGAGGTGCACATCACTCCCGAGCAGCTGGGCCTGGCCCGCAGCCCGTTGGACTCGCTGCGAGGTGGCGACGCCGAGGACAACGCGCAGGTCGCCCGCCGACTCTTCGCCGGGGACCGTGGCCCCGTGCGTGACGCCGTGGTGCTCAACGCGGGCGCTGCCGTGGGTCTGGCCCAAGCCGGCCCGGGTGTTCCAGCCGACCCGGTTGCCGCGATCCGGACCGGCATGGGCACGATCGAGACCGTCCTCGACTCCGGCCGCGCGGCCGAGCAGCTCCAGCGCTGGGTCGACGCCACGCAGGCTGCCGCTGAGTAGTCTCCGGTTCCTACGCGAGTGTCACTCGAGACCGATGTTGAATGCTGCGTCGAGGTCGTGGTGGCTGTAGGCGCGGAATGCGATGTGCGTCGAGGTGTCGACGATGCCCTCGACCTTGTTCAGCCGGCCGGCGATGACCTCGTTGAGGTCCTCGTGGCGGGTGACCCGGACCATGGCGATCAGGTCGGCGTCCCCGGCGACCGAGTAGACCTCGCTGACGCCCTCGAGGTCGGCGATGGTCTGGGCGACCTCGGGGATGCGGTCGACCTCTGCATGGATGAGCACGATTGCGGTGATCACGAGGCCCAGCCTAGAGCAGGTGCGAGCTCTTGGTGGGCAGCGGCGGCGCCACCGACGGGGCAGGTCCACGCGCCGTCGACGTGGACCAGGCGGGTGCCCTCGGCCTCGAGCCAGCGTAGGACGAGCTCGGTCTCGTCGGGCAATGCACTCGTGCCCGGACCGGTGGGTGCCGGGACGACCTCGGCGCTGGCCCGCAGTGCGGCGACATACGGCATCGGGTCGGCGCCGGCGGGCGAGTGGGTGCTCCCGGCGAGGCGGCCGTGCCGCACGCACACCAGATCCCAGCCACCACGCGGAGCGCGCCGGCCGGCGACGATCTCGACCGCCTCGCGCACGGGTGCCGCGCGCTGGTTGCGGGAGGCGCCCCTGACGAGGGAGGCGAGCCGGTCGCGCAGGGCGGCGGCCTCCTCGAAGCGCTCGCCCTCGGACAGGGTCCGCATCCGCTCGCGTGCCGCGGCGACGGCGTTTCGGGAGTCGCCGAGGAGCACCCTGGCCGCGTCGGCGACGGTCTCGGCGTACTCGTCGACGGTCACGGCGCCGGTGCAGGGCGCCGCGCACCGTCCCATCTGCGCCAGGGCGCAGGCGGAGGTCGGTTTGCGCGGGGAGATCCGGGTCAGGCACTGACGCAGCGGGACGGCGTCGTGGAGCGCGGCCATGGCCTCCTCGGCACGGCCCCGGGAGCCGAAGGGACCGGCATAGGCGAGGTCGTCCCCGCCCACCGAGCGCACGATCGACAACCGGGGAAAGGCCTCGTCGGTGAGCTTGAGCCACCAGACCCGCTCGGGGTTGCGCGATCGACGGTTGTAGCGCGGCTTGTGCTCGGCGATCAGCCGCAGCTCACGCACCTGTGCCTCGAGGGTGGTCGCGCACACGATCGGGGTCACCCGGACGGCCAGGGCGACCATCTCGCTCATCCGACGTCGCTGCTCGGAGGCGGTGAAGTAGCTGCGCACCCGCGTGCGGATGTCCACGGATGTGCCGACGTAGAGAGGCTCATCGTGCTCGCCGAAGAAGACGTAGACCCCCGGGGCCTGCGGCAGCCCGTCGGCGAGGTGGCGCTTGCGGCGCTGGGCGTCGCTGACTTTGCAGGAGTAGGAGCCGAGCTCCTCGAGGGTGTCCACACCGACCGAGCCGAGGCGTCCGATGAGCCCGTGGAGGACGTCGACGGTCGCCCTGGCATCGTGCAGGGCCCGGTGGTCGGGCGTGGTCGCCGCCCCGAAGTGGCGGGCGAGCGTGCCCAGCTTGTGATTGGACACCTCGTCACGGCTGACCACCTGCCGGGCCAACCGGACGGTGTCCACCACCTGCGACCCGGGCCAGCGCAGGTCGTGGGCCGCACAGGCCGCCTTGAGGAAGCCGATGTCGAAGCCGGCGTTGTGCGCCACGAGCACCGCCCCCTTCGCGAACTCGAGGAATCCGGCCACGGCTGTCCCGGTGCGCGGGGCGTCGCGGACCATGGCGTCGGTGATGCCGGTCAGCGACTGGATGAAGGCGGGGATCGGCACGCCGGGGTTGACGAAGGACTGCAGCTCGCCGAGAACCTCGCCGCCGCGCACCTTGACCGCGCCGATCTCGGTGATCCCGCAGTCACGCACGGACCCACCCGTGGTCTCCAGGTCGACGACGACGAAGGTGACCTCGGCCAACGGGGTGCCGAGGTCATCCAACCTGTCCTGTACGACCTGCATGGACCCGACGGTAGGCGGGCGCACCGACAACGACCGGGAGGCGCTCCGTCGTGGCAGTCTGAGGCGTATGCGCACGATGGACGAGCTGGGCGATGTCGCTGCCTTCTACTGCCACTTCGCCGATCACGAGGCGAAGGGGGAGTCCATCACCTTCGCGCGGTGGGCGGCGGGGGTGGCGCAGGACGCCGAGGTGCTCGCCCTGCTGGGGGACCTACCGCTGGCCAAGCGCCAACCCAACCTCGTCTTCGCCGCCGCGCGGTGGCACGGTGCGGCCACACCCTCCCGCTACGAGGACGACGGGGCCCTGCGGGACGTCCTGCTCTCGAGGTGGCCCCAGGTCCGCGAGACCATCCTCAGCCGTGCGACCCAGACCAACGAGGTCGGCCGCTCCGCGACGCTCCTGCCGCTCCTGGCGGGCCTGCCGGGGCCGCTGGCCCTCGTCGAGGTCGGCGCGAGCGCCGGCCTGTGCCTCCACCCGGACCGCTGGTCCTACCGCTACCTGGACGAAGGGGGAGCGGAGGTCGCCCGGATCGACCCGGCCGGGGGAGCATCGCCGGTCGCCCTGGACTGCACGGTGACCGGGCAGGTGCCGATCCCCCCTTCGCTGCCCGAGGTGGCCCACCGCGGTGGGGTCGACCTCAACCCGCTCGACCTGTCCGTCGACGACAACGGCGCGTGGCTGGAGACGCTCGTGTGGCCGGAGCACGAGGACCGTCGGCAGCGCCTGGCAGCCGCGTGCGGCCAGGTCGCCGACGTGGCGGTCGACGTGCTCTGCGGTGACCTGTTCGACCGCCTCGGCGAGGCGGTCGACCGGGCGCGGACCGCTGCGCCCGGAGCCACGGTCGTCGTCTTCCACACCGCGGTCATCGCCTACCTCGAGGAAGGGGGGCGAGCGGCCTGGCCGGAGGTGGTCACCGAGGCGCTGGAGCGGGTGCGCGCCGACGGGGGAGCGGCCCACTGGATCAGCAACGAGGGGATCGACGTTCTGCCCGGGGTGAGCGCCACCGCGGCGTGCGAGCCGGCCGACTCAAGCTTTTGCCTCGCCCTGGACGGGCAGGCGCTCGCGTGGGCCCACGGTCACGGACGACGTCTGGACTGGTGCTGAGCCGCGGAGGCGGGTCGTTGCGTCGGCGCTGTCGGTGGCCCCTCCTAGCGTTGTCTTCTGCCGGGATCGGCCCGGTGACCAGGAGGAGGTGACGGACATGAGCCGTCGAGCAGGAACGTCCCTGACGATCGACTGCGCCACGTGTCCGGTGCAGGACGTCGGGTGTGCCGAGTGCATGGTGAGCGTGCTGCGCCCGCCGGTGCCCCTCGAGGACCCCAGCGCGTCGGATCTGCCGTTGGACCGTCGTGAGCGTGAGGTCGTCTCGCGGCTCGTCGCCAGCGGACTGGTCGGTGCCGAGAACGCGACCAGGGCCCGCGCACAGCGCGAGCCCTGGTCGAGCTACGACGGGGTGGCCAACGTGGCCAACCGCGCGGGGTGACCTGACCGCCCGGCTCAGCTGCCGTAGAGGCTGTCCACCGCTTCGACGAAGTCGCGCATGATGACGTTGCGCTTGAGCTTCATCGACGGGGTGAGGGTGCCGTTCTCCTCGGTGAAGTCCTCCTCGAGGACGGTGAACTTGCGGATCGACTCGGCCTTGGACACGGCCTTGTTGGCCTCGTCCACCGCGCCCTGGATCTCGGCGAGGACCGTCTCGTTGGTGCGCGCCTGCTCGACGGTCAGCCCGTCGAGGCCGTTGTTGGCGGCCCACCCCGGCAGCATCTCCTCGTCGAGGGTGACGAGCGCGGCGATGAAGGGCTTGCCGTCACCGACGACGAGGCACTGGCTGATGATCGGGTGCGCCTTGAGGCGGTCCTCGAGGACGGCGGGGGCGACGTTCTTGCCGCCGGCGGTCACGAGGATCTCCTTCTTGCGGCCGGTGATCTTCAGGTAGCCGTCCTCGTCGAGCTCGCCGAGGTCACCCGTGTGGAACCAGCCGTCCTTGAGCGCCTCGAGGGTGGCCTCCTCGTTGTCGTGGTAGCCACGCAGGACGTTCACGCCCTTGACCAAGACCTCGTTGTCATCGGCGAGTCTGATCGAGACGCCCGGCAGCGGCGGGCCGACGGTCCCGATCTTGACCTTCTCCGGGATGTTGACCGTCGCCGGGGCGCTGGTCTCGGTCAGGCCGTAGCCCTCCAGGATCGTCACGCCGATGCCACGGAAGAAGTGGCCCAGACGGGTGCCCAGCGGTGCGCCACCGGAGACGGCGTACTCGACCTTGTTGCCCATCTTCGCGCGCAGCTTGCTGTAGACGAGCTTGTCGAAGACGCCGTGCAGGATCTTGACCTTCAGCGGGACGGAGCCACTGTCCTGGCCCTCGGACCACGCGATGGCGGTCTCGGCGGCCTTGGCGAAGATTGTGCCCTTGCCGTCTGCGGTGGCCTGCTCGTTGGCCTTGTTGAAGATCTTCTCGAACACGCGCGGCACGGCGAGGATGAAGGTGGGCTGGAAGGACTGGAAGTCGTCGAGGATGTTGGCGATGTCGGCACTGTGTCCCATGCGACGGTTCGCCGCGACGGCGAGCACCTCGATGAAGCGGGCGAAGACGTGGGCGAGCGGCAGGAAGAGCAGCGTGGACGCATCGTCCTTGTTGAGCACGTCGCCGAGCTTGGCGATGGCGTTCTCCGCCAGGCCGAGGAAGTTGTCGTGCGTCAGCTCGCAGCCCTTGGGGCGACCGGTCGTTCCGGAGGTGTAGATGATCGTGGCGATGGAGTCGCGCTGCTGGCCGTCGATCCGGGCCTGCAGGTCCTCGTCGCTGATGGTCGAGCCGGCCTCGACGAGCTGGTCGAGGTCGCCCCTGTCGATGACCCACAGCTCGTCGACGCCGCTGAGGTTGCCACGGGCCTCGGCGGCCACCTCCTCGTGCTTGGCCGTCTCGACGACGATGAAGCGGGTGCCGGAGTTCTTGACGATCCACTCGACCTGCTCGGCGGAGCTCGTCTCGTAGATCGGCACGGGGACGCCACCGGCGGTCCACGCCGCAAAGTCCAGCAGGGTCCACTCGTAGCGGGTGCGGGCCATGATGGCCAGGCGGTCGCCGGCCTCGAGCCCGGCGGCGATCAGGCCCTTGGCCAGGCCGCGCACGTCCTGGTTGAACTGTGCGGCGGTCACATCACGCCACGCGCCCTGCTCCTTGATCGTGAAGGAGACCCGTTGCGGCTCACTCGCCGCGTTCCGTCCCGGCAGGTCCGCCAAGGAGTCGGTGGGGTTGCCCTCGATGAGTCGAGGCATCGCACTGTCGTTCACGAGTTCTCCTTCGTTCGCCGTCCAGGCCAACCGTGCCTAGGGTTGCTGGGATCGTCAGCGAGCCTACCGCCGCGCCGTGGACACGGTCAGCGGACGCCGACGGTGACTCAGGCCATAACGTGGTCGGCGTCCCGCGGCCGGTCACACCGGTCCCTGCCCATCGATCACGCACCTGCCGAAGGAGGCACCATGCGCGTGCAACGCCCCGGAGTCGTCGATGTCGTCGACGAGACCTTCGTGCGCGCCGAGCCACTGACGGTCCGGGCCGCGCTGGAGGAGCCGGGTGTGCTCGACCGGCTGTGGCCGGGCCTGCAGCGCGAGGTCGCACAGGACCGGGGGGCGAAGGGGGTGCGCTGGTGGACCCGGGGTGAGGTCACCGGCCGGTTGGAGATCTGGTTGGAGGAGGTGCCGGGCGGCACGATCGTCCACCACTTCATCCACGGGGAGCAGCAGTCCGGGCGGCGTGGGTGGGAGAAGCGCCACCGTCGTCGGTGGAAGGACGGGGTCCACGAGATCAAGGACCGACTCGAGGGCCGTAGGCGATAGTCTTCCCGCCATGGCCGACAGCACCCGCTCCAGCATCGTCGTGGACGCACCCGCCGGTGACGTCCTCGACATCATCGCCGACCTCGAGGCCTACCCGGAATGGATCACGGAGTTCACGGCCGTGGAGATCCTCACCGAGGACGGCGACGGCTGGCCCGACCGGGCGCAGTTCAGCCTCGACGCCGGCCCGATCAAGGACACCTACATCCTCAAGTACCTCTGGGACGTCGAGGAGGACGGCCAGGGGGTCGCCTCGTGGAGCCTCCTCGAGGCCTCCGTGCTCAAGGCGATGGACGGTTCCTACACCCTCACCTCGACGCCCGAGGGGAAGACCGAGGTCGTCTACGAGCTGACCGTGGACCTCAAGGTGCCGATGCTGGGCATGCTCAAGCGCAAGGCGGAGAAGGTCATCGTCGACTCCGCGCTGCGCGACCTGAAGAAGCGCGTCGAGGTCTGATCTGCCCGTGCGTGCACATCTCGTCGTCGGTGGGGGCGAGCATGCCCCCACGGTGACGGGGCGTGTCGCCGCAGGCACCTCCCTTCGCCCGACCGTGCGCAGCCACCGGGCAGGAGAGGGCACCGACCCCGTGCTCGAGGCCATCGAGCACCACCTGGACCGCCTGCTCGACGCCCTGGACCTGCCGTCCCCCGTCGTCGCCGACCTCGTCGGCCGGCTGCTGCCCCCGGAGCTGCCGACGCTGTTGCGTCTCGCGCGCTCGCTCGATCAGGCCGAGAGCGATGACCACGAGCTCGTCGCCGAGGTCGACCTCGAGGTCGCCCGGGTGCTCGACCTGCCGCAGCGGGTGGCCCGTGCCTTCGCGGCCTTCGTGCCGGTCGTCGCCCGGTGGGAGGTGCTCGTCGCGCCCGAGGGCGTGGGCGCTCTGCCCGCCCCGGAGCCACCCGTCCTCGCCGCCCTGCGTGAGGGCGCGGACCTGCTGGAGCGTCTCGACGCCGCGATCGCCGACCCTGAGGTGACCGCTGTGCACCTCGCCGCACCGGCCGGTCCCGTCGGAGCAGCCCGCCGCGCCGACGCAGAGGTGCTGCTCGCGCTCATGGGCCGCACGCTCACCGCGGTCCACCCCGACGGCGGCTCCGGTGTGGAGAACCTGCCGGTGTCACCGGCCGCGGACCTGCCCTCGCTGGAGCGCCGCGGCGAGGAGTGGCTGCTGCACATCGACCTGCCGGGGGTGCGGGCCGCCGACCTCGACCTCGTGCGCCACGACGACGAGCTCGTCCTCGGCTGTGCCGGACGCACGCGCCGGGTGCTGCTGCCCTCCGTGCTGCGCCGGTGCGACATCGAGCGCGCCGGCGTCGCCGGGGGTGTGCTCACCCTCACCATGACCCCTGATGAGAGGGTGTGGCCCCGTGGATGACACCTCGCAGCCCCAGGACGTGGTCGTCCAACTCCTGCGGATCCTCTCGGAGGTCGACCTCGACGGGCTGGGCGAGGACCTGCGCCGGGTCGACGGAGCCACCGCCCGACGGGCGATGACCGGCGCGAGCATGCTCGCGGAGGCCCTCACCCGTGCCACGTTCGGCAGCAACACCGTCGCGGACGCGTTCGGGGTCGACTTCGGTGACCCGCCCTTCCACGAACCCCAGCGCTCCCCGGGTGTGCGGATCACCGTGCACGACGACGAGGACACCACGGCCCTGGACACCCCGAGTGAGGCGTGATGCAGCAATGAGCCCGGCACCAGCAGTCGGCATCGACATCGGGGGCACCAAGATCGCGGGGGCCCTCGTGGACTCCATGGGCCGGATCACCCACCGGGAGCAGCTGCCCACCCCCGGGGAGGAGACCGTCGACGTCCTCGACACGACCGCCCAGATGGTCACCACCCTCGTGGCCGCGGCCGGTGGCGATGTCTCGGGCATCGGGATGGCCTGTGCCGGGATGGTCGACGGCCGCGCCGGTCGCCTGTGGTTCTCACCCAACCTGCCGCTGCGCGACCTGGACGTCGCTGCGGAGATCCGGCAGCGCACCGGGCACGACGTCGTCCTGGAGAACGATGCCAACGCCGCCGCGTGGGGCGAGTACCGCTTCGGTGCCGGCATCGACTGCAACGACATGCTGCTGGCCACTGTCGGCACCGGCATCGGCGGCGGATGCATCATCGACGACCGGCTCCTGCGAGGTGCCTTCGGCATCGGCGGCGAGATCGGGCACATCACCATCGACCCCAACGGCCCGCGCTGCGGCTGCGGCAACGACGGTTGCCTCGAGGTCTACGCCTCCGGGACCGCCCTGGAGCGGTACGCCCGAGAGCTCATCGCCTCCGGTGAGGCGAAGGGGGCCGGCCTGCGCCACCGCTGCGGCGGCACCCCCGAGGCGCTCACCGGCCAGGACGTGACCGAGCTGGCCCGTGCCGGGGACGAGGGCGCGGTCGCGCTCTTCGCCCAGCTCGGGGCCCGCCTGGGCGAGGGCCTGGCCTCGGTGTGCGCTGTCGTCGACCCGGCCGTCGTGGTCATCGGCGGGGGAGTCGCCGACACCGGTGCACTCCTGATCGGGCCGACCACGGAAGCCTTTGCCGCGCACCTCATCGGGCGGGGCCATCGCCCGTCGCCGACCATCGTGGTCGCCGCCCTCGGCAACGACGCGGGGCTCGTCGGTGCCGCCGCCCTGGCCCGGGAGTCCACCGCGTGAGCACGCGCGTCGGCATCGACATCGGAGGGACGAAGGTCTCCGGCGGCGTCCTGGACGACGACGGCCGGATCCTCGTGCGCACCCGACGCGACACCCCGGACCGTTCCAACGCGCCGCGCATCGTCGAGGACACGATCGTCGAGGTCTTCGAGGAGCTGCTCGCGCTCGCGGATGAGGCGGGGGTCGAGCCGCCGGCCACGGTCGGTGTCGGCGCCGCCGGCTTCGTGGCCGCCGACCGGGCGACCGTCGTCTTCGCGCCGCACCTGTCCTGGCGCAACGAGCCGCTGCGCGAGTCCCTCGGCAAGCGCATCGACCTGCCGATCGTCATCGAGAACGATGCCAACGCCGCACTGTGGGCCGAGTACCGATTCGGCGCTGCGCGCGGGGTCACGCACGCCGTGATGATCACCCTGGGCACCGGCATCGGCGGCGCCGTCCTCGTCGGCGGCCACCTGGTGCGTGGGCGCTACGGGATCGCCGGCGAGTTCGGGCACATGCAGGTCGTGCCGGGTGGCCAGCGGTGCGAGTGCGGCAACCGCGGCTGCTGGGAGCAGTACTCCTCCGGCAATGCTCTCGTGCGCGAGGCTCGGGGCCTGGCGATGGCCAACTCCCCGATGGCGGCCGACCTGATCGCCCACGTCGGCGGTGACGTCGAGGACCTGACCGGGCCGCGCATCACCGACGCGGCCAAGGAGGGCGACGCGACGGCCATCGAGCTGCTCGCCGAGATCGGCCACTGGCTCGGGGTCGGCATCGCCGACCTCGCGGCCGCGCTGGACCCCGAGGTCTTCATCGTCGGTGGGGGAGTGAGCGCTGCGGAGGACCTGCTCCTGGGCCCTGCGCGCGACACCTTCTCGCGACAACTGGCCGGACGCGGTTACCGACCGGCCGCGCGGATCGTCACCGCACGCTTCGGTCCCGACGCCGGGCTCATCGGTGCGGCCACGCTGGGTGCCGAGGGCTGACCCGAGCCCTCGGCCGGATGGTCTCGATGCGGCGCGCCCCCACCGTCAGACGCGGGCGCCGTCGTCGGGGTCGTAGCCGCGGTCCGTCGGCTGGCGCAGCACGAGGCACGCGAAGCCCCCGAGGATCAGCGCGATGACGATCGTCGTCGACCAGAAGCCGCTCGAACGCGTGAGCACGATCCACAACAGCCCCAGCGGACCGAGGACGAGACCGACCATCGCCCCCCAGAACAGGCGGTCGCCCCACGGAGGCAACGGGGCCGGTGGGGGCGGAGTGAAGCCCTCGTCCTCGTCGGCATCGCCGAGGAAACCGTCGTCGTTGCCCAACAGCGCGTCCGCGACGGAGTTGGTCGGGTCGGTGCGCCACGGCACCGGCTCGGGGACCTCCGGCTCACGCGGCCGGCCACCCCGGCCGGGCATCGGGACGTCGACGTCGCCGGTGGACTGGGCCGGTCCCCGTCGTGCCGCAGGTGGGGGCAGCCGGACGTCACCGGTCGACTGGCGGCGAGGCGGGGTGGCGGGGGTGTCGGATGGACCCTCGGTCACCGTCGATGCGCCGGTGGCCGGCCCCTCGTGCGGGGTCTCGTCCCACCGGGCGACGATGGACTCGAAGATCGCATCCACATCCTCTCCCTCGGGGTGCTGTCGCTCGGCCATCTGCTTCTTCCGCCAATCCGTGACGTCCTGCTGCGCTTCCCCCAGTCTCGCACGCGTGCGCACGGCCGGACGTGTCGTAGAGTTCGGTGCGATCAGGAGGAGGCACCAGGTGTTCTATTGGATGCTCAAGATGGTCTTCGTCGGACCATTGCTCAAGCTGTTGTTCCGACCACGGGTCGAGGGCTTGGAGCACCTCCCCGACGAGGGGGCGGCCATCCTGGCCAGCAACCACCTGTCCTTCTCGGACTCGATCTTCCTCCCGCTGGTCATGGAGCGTCGCCTGACCTTCCTCGCGAAGGCCGACTACTTCACCGGGAAGGGGATCAAGGGTCGACTGACCGCGGCCTTCTTCCGCGGCGTCGGTCAGCTGCCGATCGACCGCAGCGGTGGTCAGGCGAGTGAAGCCGCACTCAGTGCCGGACTGAAGGTTCTCGAGGGTGGTGACCTCCTGGGGCTCTACCCGGAGGGCACGCGCTCGCCCGACTCGCGCCTCTACCGCGGTCGTACCGGTGTTGCCCGCATGGCGCTGACCGCCGGCGTGCCGGTCATACCCGTCGCCATGATCGACACGGACAAGGCCCAGCCCACCGGTCAGATCGTCCCCAACATCCGCCGGATCGGGATCAAGATCGGCAAGCCGCTCGACTTCTCCCGCTACGAGGGGATGGAGGGCGACCGCTTCGTGCTGCGCTCCATCACCGACGAGATCATGTACGAGCTGATGCAGCTGTCCGACCAGGAGTACGTCGACATGTACGCCACGTCGATGAAGGAGCGTCTGCTCACCAGGGCGAAGCGGCGCGCTCGCGAGCTGCAGGAGGCCGCACGGCCGGGACGCGCCGCCCCGGAGTTGGAGGAGGCCCTCGGTGGCGACGGGGACGAGAACAACCCCTGGTCCGACGAGAGTCGGGACGGGCTCTAGACCATGGCCATCGAGCCGGGGGGTGGGGCAGCGCCGCGTCGCTACAGCCCCTCCCCGCTCTTCGACAGCGCCGCAGGGCGTGGTCTGGCCGCCTACCGTTTCCTTGCCTTCGTCTACGCCGGGGTCCTCGTCGTCGGCCACCGTGACCACGTCGTCCTGTGGTGGCCGATCATCGCTTACGGCATCGTCGTCCTGACCTGGTCGGTCATCGCCCCGCTACGGCCACGGCCCACCACGCTGGCCGTCGGCATCGAGCTGCTCATCGCCTGCGTCGGCATCTTCCTCACCAGCGAGGTCTACGACCCCGCGTCGGTCGCGGACGGGATCTCCACCGTCCCCGGTGTCTGGGCCGCCTCGCCGGTGATAGCGGGGGCGCTGCTCGCCGGGATGCGCGGGGGAGTCCTCGCCGCGCTCGTGGTCTCGGTGGCCAACATCATCCAGGCCGTCGAGCCCAGTCAGCTGACCTACCACAACATCGTCCTGCTGCTCCTGGTCGGCGCGCTGATCGGCCTGGCCGTGCAGCTGGCACGGGAGAGCCAGCAACGCCTCGAGCAGGCCGTCGCCGCCAGCGAGCGTCTGGCCGAGCGCGAGCGGATCGGACGCCAGGTGCATGACGGCGTCCTCCAGGCGCTCGCCCTGATCCACCGCCGCGGTCGAGCCATGGGTGGCGAAGGGGTGGACATCGCCGAGCTCGCAGCGGACCAGGAGCGGTCCCTGCGCACGATGATCTCGCGGCTCGACCCGGTGCCGCCGAGGGCGGGAGCCGCCACGGCTCGGGCCGAGTGCGCCGATCTCGCCGTGACCCTGAGCCGGATGCGGTCGGCCCGGGTCGAGGTCGTCCTCCCCGCAGGCGAGGTGCGCCTGCCCACCGCGACGGCCAGGGAGGTCGAGGCGGCCGTGGTCGCCGCCCTGGACAACGTCGAGCAGCACGCCGGTGGCGACGCGCGGGCGTGGGTCCTGCTGGACGCCGATGACGAGCGCATCGAGGTCGTCGTCCGGGACAACGGCACCGGCATCGCACCAGAGCGCCTCGTCGAGGCGGCGGCCCAGGGTCGGCTGGGGGCCAGCAGCTCCATCCGCGGTCGGATGGTCGACCTCGGCGGGGACGCGAGCTGGCGATCCCCAGTCGCCGGGGGGACGACGGTGACCCTCACCCTGCCGGCGGAGCACATGGCAGGCTCCGGACCATGACTGCTGCCCCGACCGCACTGACGGTCCTCGTCGCCGACGACCACCCGCTGTGGCGGGACGCGCTCGTGCGTGATCTTCACCAGGCCGGATTCGACGTCGTCGGCACTGCCTCCGACGGACCGTCGACGGTGCGCCGGACCCGCGCGACCACACCCGAGGTCCTCGTCCTCGACCTCAACCTCCCGCAGATGCGCGGCGACGAGGTCTGCCGCGCCATCAGTGACCTGCCGACCCGGGTCCTCATCCTCTCGGCCAGCGGTGAGGAGAAGGACGTGCTGGCGGCGGTCAAGGCCGGCGCGAGCGGGTACCTCGTCAAGTCAGCATCACCGGGGGAGATCCGGGAGGCGGTGACCGCCACCGGTGCCGGGGAGGCCGTCTTCACGCCCGGGTTGGCGGGCCTGGTGCTCGGCGAGTTCCGTGAGATGAGCAGCCGGGCCAAGGCCGCGCCCGAGGACGCAGCCGGCGCTCCCGGGCGATCCAACCCAGCCGACGTGCCGGAGCTGACCGACCGGGAGGTCGAGATCCTGCGGTACGTCGCGATGGGCATGACGGCCAAGGAGATCGCCGCGGATCTCGTCCTCTCCCACCGGACGGTGCAGAACCACGTGCAGAACATCCTCGGCAAGCTCCACCTGCACAACCGCGTGGAGCTGACGCGCTTCGCGATCAGCCGCGGCCTCGACCAGCCGGAGTGAGCACCGGGCGCCGCAGAGTGGACGGGTGTCCGCCGACCGGGCACGGGTGCCTATCCTTGGGTGGTGACCACTGCAGTGCCGACCTCCGCTTCCACCGACCCCTCGCTGCCCGTCGACCGTCCGGCGGCCCAGCAGCCCGAGTGGCCGGACCGTGCTGCCCTCGACGACGCGGTCGCGACGCTCGGCAGCCTGCCGCCCCTCGTCTTCGCCGGGGAGTGCGACGACCTGCGTGACCGCATGGCGGCCGCCTCGGTCGGGGAGGCCTTCGTCCTGCAGGGTGGTGACTGCGCGGAGACCTTCGTCCACGCGACCGCCGACAACATCCGCGACCGGATCAAGACGGTGCTGCAGATGTCCGCCGTGCTCACCTACGGCGCCGGCATGCCCGTGGTGAAGATGGGCCGCATGGCCGGTCAGTTCGCCAAGCCGCGCAGCAAGAACACCGAGACCCGCGACGGCGTGACCCTGCCGGCCTACCGCGGTGACATGGTCAACGACTTCGCCTTCACGCAGGAGTCGCGCACCCCGGACCCGCAGCGGCTCGTCCACGGCTACCACACGAGTGCCTCGACGTTGAACCTCGTGCGCGCCTTCACCCAGGGCGGTTTCGCCGACCTGCGGCGCGTGCACGACTGGAACGTCGGCTTCGTCTCCAACGCCGCCAATCGCCGCTACGAGGGTCTTGCCCGCGAGATCGACAAGGCGATGCGTTTCATGGCCGCCTGTGGTGTCGACTTCGACGCGATGAAGACCACGGAGTTCTGGTCCGCCCACGAGGCGCTGCTGCTGGACTACGAGCGTCCGATGACGCGCGTCGACTCGCGCACCGGCGACCTCTACGACACCTCGGGGCACTTCCTGTGGGTCGGCGAGCGCACTCGGCAGATCGACCACGCGCACCTGGACTTCGTCAGCCGGATCCGCAACCCCATCGGGATGAAGGTCTCCGACAAGGCCGACCCGGAGGAGCTGCTGCGGATCATCGACCTGCTCGACCCGGAGCGCGAGCCCGGCCGCCTGACGTTCATCACCCGGATGGGCCACGACACGATCCGTGAGGCGCTGCCGCCGATCATCGAGAAGGTGCGCGACTCCGGCGCGATCGTCACCTGGATCTGCGACCCGATGCACGGCAACACCTTCGAGTCGGCATCGGGCTTCAAGACCCGCGACTTCGAGCACGTCGTCGACGAGGTCCGCGGTTTCTTCGAGGTGCACCAGTCGCTGGGCACGGTCCCGGGCGGTCTGCACGTCGAGCTCACCGGCAACGACGTCACCGAGTGCCTCGGTGGGGCCGAGCGGATCCTCGATGCGGACCTGAACAAGCGCTACGAGAGCGTCTGCGACCCGCGACTGAACCACCAGCAGAGCCTGGAGCTGGCCTTCCTGACCGCCGAGATGCTCAGCAGTCGCTGAGGTCTCCCCGCACCGCGGACGTCCGCACGCCCCCTTCGCCCTCATGGGTGGAGGGGGCGTCCTCGCGCTCAGAGGCCGTAGATCTTCACCGTCGAGCCCTTCTCCACGCTCTGGCCGCTGGACGGCCGGGTGTCGATGACCTGGTCGAGGAGACTGCCCAGGCCCGGCTGGGGGGCGCCCGTGAGTCCGGCAGCCTTGAGCTTGCGCTTCGCCTCCGCCTCGGACAGGCCCTGCACGTCGGGCACGGTGACCATCTCGGGGCCCTTGGACACGGTGATCGTGACCGTCTCACCGCGGGTGAGGGTGCCGTCGGCGGGGGACTGGCTGGCCACGAGGCCCTTGTCCACCGACGTGGAGTAGACGTCGTCGGTGCGGGTGACGGACAGGTCTGCCTTCTCGAGGGCGGCGATCGCCGCGGCGGCGCTCTGGCCGGTGACGGAGGGGACCGGGATCGGCTCGGGACCCTTCGAGACGGCGACGGTGACCTCTTGGTCCCGCTTCAGCTCGGTGCCGGCCCCGGGGTCGGCGGAGATGATCTCGCCCTTCGCGACCGACTCGTGCCACTGCTGGGTCGTGTCCCCGAGGGCAAGGTTTCGCTTCGCGAGGGCGGCCTTGGCGGCGTCGACCGTCAGTCCGGCGAGCTCGGGGACCTCGTAGCGCTCCGGACCCTTGGAGAAGACGACGGTGACCTCGCTCCCCTTCGCCAGCTCGGTCTCGGCAGGAGGATTGGACGTGATGGCGTTGCCCTTGGCCACGTCTTCGCTGAAGGCGCTCTGCTCGGTCAGCTCGAGGTCGTGCCCGTCCAGGGTGGTGGCGACCTCGTCGCGTGTCTGACCGGCGACATCGGGCACGAGGACGGATCCGCCGGGGCCCGCCGTGACGTACCAGTAGCCGGCGCCACCGGCGAGCAGGAGCAGCGCGAGCAGCGCAGCCAGCAGACCACGACCCCGCCGACGGGACGAAGGGGGGCCCTCCCGGCCGGTGTCGACCGGCACCTCGGCAGTGACGTGGGGAGTGTGGCCCGCGGTGGCGGTCGCCCCCAGAGCGCGCGTGCGAGTCGGTCTGGGGTGGGCGAGGGTCGGCGTGCCGGCTGCCGCACCGGCCGCCCCGGTACCCGTGGGTCGGCGGTCGAGCTGCTGCGATGTCAGCTCGTCCCGGGTGGCGTGGAGCGACTTGAGGTACTCGCCCGCGCCGCGGGGCCGCTCGTCCGGATCCCGGTGCGTGGCCAGGGCGACGAGGTCGTCCAGCGGTGCGGGCAGACCCGTGACCCGCTCGGAGGGCGCCGGGACCCCGCCGTGGACGTGCTGGAAGGCGGTGTGGATCGGGGACTCTCCCTCGATGGCGCGGGTGCCCGTGAGCAGTTCGAAGAGGACGAGCCCGGCGGCGTAGATGTCGCTGCGGGCGTCGGCGATGCCGCGTTCGACCTGCTCGGGAGAGAGGTAGGCGACGGTGCCGTAGAGGACCCCGTCGTCGACGGTCGCCGTCTGCGAGGTGACGGCCCGGGCGAGACCGAAGTCGGCGACCTTCACCTGGCCGTTGTCGGCGATGAGGATGTTCTCGGGCTTGACGTCCCGGTGGATGTAGCCGGCGTCGTGGGCGACGGACAGGCCCATCAGGACCGACTCCATGAGGTCGAGGGCGGCGCGGGGGGTCAGGGCACCCTCGGCGTCGACCAGCTCACGTGCGCTCCGTCCCTCGACGTACTCCATCGCGAGGAAGACCTGTCCGTCGTCCTCGCCCTGGTCGTAGACCGGGACGACGTTGGGGTGGCTCAGCCGGGCGGCGGAGCGCGCCTCGCGACGGAAACGGGAGACGAAGGTCTGGTCCGCGGCGAGGTCGGGACGCATGACCTTCAGGGCGACGTCCCGGTCCAGACGGGTGTCGGTGGCGAGGAGGACCGTGGCCATGCCGCCGTCGGCGAGGTGGCGCAGCACGCGGTACCGCCCGTCGACGAGCTCGCCGACGAGGGGATGGGATGCCGTGGTCACGTCCAAAGTGTAGGTTCGCCCCTTCGCCCGTGAGTCACATGCGCTTGCGCAGCGCCTTGACGTTGGCCACGTACTGCTTGGTGTCGTCGTACATGCCGTTGGCCTCGACCGAGGCGAGGCCCTGGTAGTAGCCGGCGATGGCGTCGGAGTTCGACGAGGCCTGCTGGGTGAGGACCTTCAGCAGCACGACTCCGGCGGTCGCGTTGTCCTGGGTGTCGAGCAGGTCGAGGTCACGGCCCACGAGGGACGAGGTCCACTCGCCCGAGGAGGGGATGACCTGCATCGCGCCGACGGCGTTGGCGACGGAGACCTGACGCTGGTTCCACCCCGACTCCAGGTAGGACACGGCCAGGGCGAGTGAGGGGTCGACGCCGTGCTGCCGGGCGACGCGGGTGATGATCGCCTTGGTCTCGGCGCGACCGGGCATCGAGCGTCCGGCGAGGGTCGCGCGGTTCTTCTCGGCCGCTGAGACGATCGAGTCGGAGTAGGTGCGACCCGCGAAGGAGTTCTTCTTGGTCGCGGCCGGGCCCTCCTGCGAGCTCTTCTTCGGCGAGCCGGTGACCGTCAACCTCTGGCCCGCGTGGATGTGCTTGCTCGTGGAGATGCCGTTGAGCTTGGCCAACTTTGTCACGCTCATGCCCTGGCGTGTTGCGATGCCGCTGAGGGTGTCACCGCTGCGGACCGTGTACGTCGAGTTCGCCGGGCGGCTGGTCGAGCGCTTGGCGGGCTTGGCCGGCGCGCCGCTGACGCGCAGCTTCTCGCCGGGGTGGATGAAGCCGTTGCCGAGGTTGTTGAGGGAACGCAGCCGGTCCAGGCTCATGTTGTGGCGTGCGGCGATGCCGGTCAGGGTGTCGCCGCTGCGCACCGTGTAGGTACGGGTGGACCCGGAGCGCGAGGACGTCTTCCCCTGGCGCCCCTTCGCTGCGTGCGAGCCGGAGCGCTGGGGCACCGTGAGTTTCTGCCCCGGGTGGATGAAGTCCTTGGCGTGGAGGTTGTTGCGCGAGAGCAGTGCGTTGGTGGAGATGCCGTAGCGCTGCGCGATGTCGTAGGCCGTCTCGCCCGGGCGGACCGTGTGCTGCTTGGATCCTTCGGCGCTGATGGCGGTCTCGGTGCCGGCGACGGTCAGGTCGAGCGCCGGGGCAACGGGGGTGGCCGGGACGGGGACGAAGAGCGGCAGAACCAAGGGAGACTCCGATGTCGGCGGGCGAGGAGGAGGTGCCCGGGCGGTGCGGTCAGGGGAGGTGCACGACGTGCCGTGGCACCTGTGAACCATGTGGCGTATGTGGTTGCAGTGGCGACGGTATCGAAAAATGGAGGATTTCGCGCGGATTCCTCGACGATCGGGCTCGAGATCCGTCGTCGTCTCCCGCTCTGTCACACTGGCCCGCGTGAACGACACGCCTGAGAATGTTGCCGCCTCCGAGCCGACCGAGTCGTCCGGGCCCGTGTGGCTGACCCTCCCCGACATCGCCGAGCAGCTCGGTGTACGCATCACCCAGGTGCACCGGATGCTCAAGGACGGTGAGCTCGTGGCGGTGCGCCGCGGGGAACGCAACGTCCTGTCCGTGCCGCAGGAGTTCATCGGTGAGGACGGACCGCTGCCGGAGCTGCGTGGGACATTCACCGTGCTCCACGACGGTGGCTTCACCGACGAGGAGATCGTCGAGTGGATGTTCGCCCGCGACGACCGCCTGGTCGGCGGCACGCCGATCGGCGCCATCCGTCAGGGGGCGAAGACCGAGGTGCGTCGCCGGGCCATGGAAGAGGCCCTCTGACGAGTCAGCGGGCGGGGCGGGGCGCTGGCTAGGTACTGCGCGCGGTCGTGATCTCGATCAGCTCGGCGAGCAGCTCGCGTGCCTCCGGGGCCACCCCGGACGCCTGGGCCAGTGCTGCGCGGGCGGTGTCCGCCCCCTTCGCGATGTCGGCCTCGACGCCCTCGAGCGCCCCGGTGTCGGTGAGCAGCTGCTGGAAGGCGCGGACCTCATCGGCCCCGAGGTCGGGGGCCCCGAGCCACGTCTCGATCCGGGACGTCGTGCTCTGGTCGGCGCCGGCGAGTGCCCGGGCGATGAGCACGGTGCGCTTGCCCTCACGCAGGTCGTCCCCGGCCGGCTTGCCGGTGACCTCCGGGTCGCCGAAGACGCCGAGCACGTCGTCGCGCAGCTGGAAGGCCTCGCCGAGCGCGAGCCCGTAGCGCGAGAGCGCGCCGAGGTCCTGCGCGCAGGCGCCGCCGGCGGCGGCGCCGATGAGCAGCGGGTGCTCGACCGAGTACTGGGCACTCTTGTACCGGATGACGTGGCGGGAGCGCTCGATGCGCTCCGCGTCCTCGAGCTGGTGCCACGGGCGCATCGAGGTGACGATGTCGAGGAACTGCCCGGCCATGAGCTGGCCGCGCATCTTCTCGAAGGTCGGTCGGGCGGCGGACAGGGCCGGCGCGGGCAGTCCGGAGTCGGTGAAGAGGTCGTCGCACCAGCCCAGGCAGAGGTTGCCGGCGAGGATCGCGCCGGCGGTGCCGAAGCGGTCCGCGTCGCCGTTCCACCCGCGGGCGGAGTGGGCATCCGCGAGTGAACGGTGCATCGCCGGCCTGCCGCGACGGGTCTCGCTGTCGTCCATGACGTCGTCGTGGATGAGGGCGGCGGCCTGGAAGAACTCCATGGCGGCGGCCAAGGAGACCGCGCCCTCGTGGTCCTGCTGGCCTGCGGCACGCCATCCCCAGTAGGCGAAGCCGGCGCGCAGCCGCTTGCCGCCCTGCAGCAGGCTGCGCACGGGGTCGATGAGGTCGGCGACGTCGGGGCCGATCTCGGCGAGCTCACTCTCCCACCGGTCCAGCTCGGCATCCAGACGGGCCTGGACCCGCGTACGCAGGTCTACCCGGTCCAGGGGGTGCGGCACGTGTTCTCCAGTCGCGAAGGGGGAGGGGTGGCGGGGTCATGACGGGCCCCTCGGGGCGTCGGGAGCCAGCCTACGTGGCTCGCGTTTGACGCACTGTCGGGCCCTCGGTCTACTGTTGTTCGAACAGATGTTCGACGAAGAGGAGTTGATCATGGTCCGGCTCGTGGAGGAGACCATCGAGGTGCGGGTGGCCGATCCGCAGCGTACGGGGGAGCAGGGACAGCTCTGCGACCGAAGCAGTGATCGACGCGGGAGGCCGGAGCAGTTCCTGTGGCGCGGGCGGCTCTACCGGGTCACCGAGGTCGTCGCCCACTGGCAGGAGCGGCACCCGTGGTGGCGGACGGCCACCGAGCAGCCGCTGGCGCAGGTCCCGCTCGCCCGGGACGTGTGGCGGGTGAGCGCCAGCCGTGGGCTGAGCAGCGCGCCGGGGATCTACGACCTGGGTGTCGACGGTGCCACGGCGACGTCCGCCGGGCCCGTCGGGTCCGTCGGGCCCACCTGGCTGCTGCTGCGGACGCAGGACTGAGGTGGTGACGATGGCTGCCACACCGCTCCTGCACCCCGACCGCGTCGACGGCGCGGTCCACCTGCTCTCCTGCGCCGGCGAGAGCCTGGCGAGCGCGCACTGGGCCCGCACGGCCCATGGGCGCAGCGCCGGGACCCGTCTGGCTGTGCTCCGGGCTGCCGCCGCCGTCCTCGCCGTTCGGGGTCGGCCACGCACGACCGACCCCGAGGCGCTGGGTCCCACGCGCCGCGGGGGCGGCCGACCCGAGCCCCGCAGCACCGGCCCGCTGGACGTGTGGTGCCTGCTCCCGCGGGTGGCGCCCGAGCTGACCGAGTGGGCGCAGTTCTTCGGGGCCGTGCTGCCCGCAGATGCGCGCAGCACGGTGCCGATGAGCGTGCGCGAGGTCGACGACCTGCTGCGCCAGGGGGAGGAGTTCGTCCAGCTCGTCGCGGGCCTGCTCGGCCTGCCTCCGGTCCCCGTCACCGGTGAGCTCACCTCGCTGACCACCCCGGGAGGGCGTGGATGAGTTTTGCCCATCTGCACGTGGCCTCTGGCTTCTCCCTCCGCCACGGCACGAGTACACCGGAGGACCTCGTCGCCCGGGCCGTCGAGCTCGGACAGCCCGCGCTCGCCCTCACCGACCGGGACGGGCTCTACGGGGCCGTCCGCTTCGTCCGTGCGGCGAGCGCGGCCGGCGTGGCGCCGGTGCTCGGGGTGGACCTGGCCGTCGGTGCGCGGACGGGTCCGGCGCAGCGACGAGGGAGCCCCACCCGTACGCCGGTGCGTGGCGGTGCCGAGGTGGACCCGCGCCACCCGCGGGTGACGGTGCTGGCACGGGGTGCCGGTGCGGGGGTGCCACACGGCGTCGGGTGGGCCCGGCTGTGCCGCCTCGTCAGCGAGGTGCACCTGACCGGCGAGCGGGGCGATGCGCTCGCCGACTCGCAGATGATCGCCCGGCACGCCGCCGCGCCCGGGCCCGCGGAGCCGGCGCCGCTGCTCGTCCTGCTCGGCCCGGCCTCCGACGTCGGCGCCGCGCTGCTCGCCCGCCGGCCGGACATCGCCCGGGAGCGTCTCGCGGCCTGGCGCCGCCTGCTGCCGGCGGGCGCCCTCGCCATCGAGGTCGTCGACCACGGCGGTCCGCCCGGCTCGCCCGCCTCGACCGGGCACGCCGCGCACCTGCTCGGGCTGGCCGACGCGACCGGCACCCCGGCCGTGCTCACTGCGGTGACCCGCCACCTGCACCCGCAGGACGCGGTCGTCGCCGACGTGCTCGACGCGACCCGCCGCCTCGTCGTCCTCGACACCCGCCACCTCGACCGGGTCACCGAGGCCGGTCACCTCGCCGACACCCCGACGATGGCCGCGTCCGCACACCGGGTGGCGACCGCGCTCGGCGGCGGGGCCGGCGGTTTCGGCTGTGCCGGCCCGCGCCAGCGCGCCGAGGCACTCCTCGAGACGACGACCCGCACCGCCCTGGAGTGTGCCCAGGACGACCGGAAGGACCTGGGGATCGGCCGGGTCCACCTGCCCGAGGCCCGGGTGATCGGCCTGGGCCCCGACGAGGACCCGCAGGCGGTGCTCGCGCAACGCTGCCGGGCCGCCATCGGTGAGCGGTACCCACAGGCCTCGCCGAGCACGCTCCGGCAGGTCGAGGAGCGACTCGAGGACGAGCTCGATGTCATCGCGGCGCTGGGCTACCCGACCTACTTCCTCACCGTCGCCGAGGTCGTGGACCTCATTGTCGACGCCGGGGTGCGGGTGGCCGCCCGCGGCTCCGGAGCGGGCAGCCTGGTCAACCACCTGCTCGGTATCAGCGCCATCGACCCGATCCGCCACGACCTGCTCATGGAGCGCTTCTGCTCGCCACTGCGGGCCGAGCTGCCCGACATCGACATCGACGTCGAGTCCGCCCGCCGGACGCAGATGTACGAGCGGGTCCTGGAGCGCTTCGGCCGGGACCGGGTCACCTGCGTGTCGATGATGGACACCTACAAGGCCCGGCACGCGATCCGCGACGTCGGGGCGGCGCTGGGCATCCCGCCCGCGGAGGTCGACCAGGTCGCCAAGGCCTTCCCGCACATCCGGGCCAGGGACGTGCGCAGCGCACTCGCGGAGCTGCCGGAGCTGCGCACCCGCGGGCTCGGGTCCGACCCGCACGGTAGGCCCGAGGGGCCCGATGGGCACAGGATGGGGGCCCTCCTCGACCTGGTCGAGCGCCTCGACGGACTGCCACGGCACATCGCCATGCACCCGTGCGGGATGGTCCTGTCCGACGGAGGACTGCTCGACCGCACCCCGGTCGAGTCGAGCTGGCTGGGTTTCCCGATGAGCCAGTTCGACAAGGAGGACGTCGAGGCGCTGGGGCTGCTCAAGCTCGACGTCCTGGGGATCCGGATGCAGTCGGCGATGGCGCACGCGGTCGGGGAGGTCGAGCGGGTCGAGGGCACCCGGGTCGACCTCGACGACCGGGATGACGTCCCGCTCGACGACGCGGCGACCTTCGCGATGATCCGCACGACCCGCACCCTCGGGTGCTTCCAGATCGAGAGTCCGGGTCAGCGTGAGCTCATCGGCAAGCTCGCCCCGACGGCCTTCGAGGACCTGGTCATCGACATCTCGCTCTTCCGACCCGGCCCGGTGAAGTCGGACATGATCCGCCCCTTCCTCGAGGCCCGGCACGGCTGGTCGCGACCGCAGTTCCTCCACGAGCGCCTCGTCCCGGCGCTCGCCGAGACCGAGGGGGTGGTCGTCTTCCACGAGCAGATGCTGCGGATCATCGCCGAGACGACCGGGGTGACCCTGGCCCAGGCCGACGAGGTGCGCCGGACGATGGGCAGCCCCGACGGGCAGGTGCGCATCGAGGCGTGGTGGCGTCCGGCGGCTGCTGCCCGGGGCTACCCGGCGGAGGACGTCGAGCGGATCTGGGCGGTGCTCGCCGCCTTCGCCTCCTTCGGGTTCTGCAAGGCGCACGCTGCTGCCTTCGCCATGCCGACCTACCAGTCGGCGTGGTTGAAGACCCACCACCCGGCGGCCTTCCTCGCCGGGGTGCTCACCCACGACCCGGGCATGTACCCCAAGCGGCTGCTCCTGGAGGAGGCGCGCTCCCTGGGCATCACCGTCCTGGGGGTCGACGTCAACGCGAGCACGGGGGAGTACCGCGCCGAGCGGGCGCCCGTGCCCGGTACCCGCCCCACGGACCCGGACCTGCCGGACGGGTCGGGGTGGGGCATCCGACTCTCCCTCGCGGACGTCAAGGGCATGAGCGAGGGGGAGATCGCACGCGTCGTCGCCGGGGCGCCGTACGACTCGCTCGCCGACTTCTGGCAGCGAGCGCAGGTGAGCCGGCCCGTCGTCGAGCGGCTGGTGCTGATCGGGGCCTTCGACTCCGTGCACGGCACCGGTGCGGGCAGCGGGGGGCCGGGGCTCGGCCACCGGGGTCGGCTGACCCGTCGGGACCTGTTGCTGCACGTCGCCGAGCTGGACCGGTGGACGCGGGCGGGTTCCGTGCGGTCGCGCGGTCGGCCTCGACGCGCTGCGCCGCCGGCCTGGGCCGCGGGCGAGCTCGGTGCGCAGCAGGTGCGCACGACCACCACGACCCCGGTGGCCAGCCAGCTCACCCTCGACCTCGGGGACTCCCCGGAGTTGGGCGAAGGGGTGGGCCTGCCGGAGATGACCGTCCCCGACCAGGTCAGTGCCGAGCTGGAGATCCTCGGCCTGGACGCCTCCCGACACGTCATGGAGTTCTACGCGCCGATGCTCCGGGCGCTCGGGGTCACCCGCAGCGCCGATCTGCTCTCGGTGCGCAGCAACGCCGAGATCCTCGCTGCCGGGGTCAAGGTCGCCACCCAGACCCCGCCGATCCGCTCCGGGCGCCGGGTCGTCTTCCTCACCGTCGACGACTCGACCGGGCCGGTGGACGCGACCTTCTTCGAGGACACCCAGGGCCCCTATGCAGCGACGATCTTCCACTCCTGGCTGCTGCTCGTGCGCGGCACCGTGCGACGGGCGGGTGACCGCGGGGTCTCCGTGCTCGCCTCCGGCGCGTGGGAGCTGTCGGGGCTGTGGGACGCCTGGCAGCGCGGCGGTATCGAGGCCGTGCACGCCGCGCTCGAGCAGGCCGACGACCTCGCCCGGGCCCGCGACGTCGCGCACCAGCGGCCAGACGGGCATCGGGTCCTCGTCCACGCCTCGGGGTTCCGGCAGTCGCCCTGGGCGGACACCCGCCCCGCCGGCTCGGGCGTGCAGCCCCCGCGCAAGCTGTGGCACTCATCGCCGGGCAGCTCGGGCCACTGACGCACCGTCTCTAGTCACACCAGTCACACAAGTCACATGAGCCCCACGATTATCGGGTCACCCGGAAAACCCCTGGTTCGCAAGAGTTTGATCCTGCTGCGAACCCGGGGGAAGTCATGCCGAGTGCTCGTCAGGGCGAGTTGCTACCCCCTTCGCCGTCGTCCCCCGGCCGGGTCGAGGTACTGGGGACCGGACAGCCGGTCGGGGTCACCTCGACCGAGTGGGTCGCGCACGATTGCCCCGCGCATGAAATACGTCGCGCACGTCCCCACGTGCGAGATGTATTTCAATGGCTGCATGGATGACACCGCACTGGCCACGATCCTCGACCTCGAGCGGGAGCTGCAGTCGTCCGCTGCACGCGCTGATGAGGGGCGGCTGCGGGAGTTGCTCGCGCCGGACTTCACCGAGGTGGGCGCCTCCGGGCGGGAGTGGGACCGCGAGTCGATCCTCGGCATGCTGCGCGAGCAGTCCGACGACGAGGCCGCCCCTCCCATCGGGATCCACGACCTGCGTGGCAGGGTCATCGCGCCCGGGGTCATCCGGGTCTCGTGGGACTCCAGCACAGGTGGGAGCCGAGCGCGGCGCACCTCGATCTGGTGCGAGCGGGACTCCGGCTGGCAACAGGTCCACCACCAGGGGATTCCGCTGCCCTGACCCTCCGGGTAGAGGTATCACCGCGTGCTGGGGCCCGCGCCAATACATCGACCGGATGAAGGCGGACCGCCGTCAGGGGCGGCGACTAGGGTTGGAGGATCCGCCGGAGCAGGCGGCCGATCGAGCACCCCACGAGCAGGAGCGACACGTGAACGACGAGCGAGGATGGTCCCGCAGCAGCGGGGTCGAGGCCAACATGCGCACCGCCGCCGTCTGGTCCCAGCTCCGCGAGCTCAGCGAGTCCCGTCGTCAGGAGCTGGGACGCCCACTGCGCGTCCTCGACCTGGGGGGCGGCACCGGGGGGCTGGCCGTCGCGCTCGCCGAGCAGGGCCACACGGTCACCGTCGTCGACCCCAACCCCGACGCCCTGGCCTCCCTCGCCCGCCGGGCCGAGGAGTCCGACGCCGCCGAGCGGGTCAGTGCCGTTCAGGGTGACGCCGACACCTTCGCTGCGTCCGTCACCCCCGGGTCCATCGACCTGCTCTGCTGCCACGGCGTCCTCGAGTACGTCGAGGACCCCGCGTCCACCCTCACCCGCGTCGCCGAGGTGCTCGCCCCGGGCGGCCACCTGTCCCTGGTGACCGCGCAGCGTGCCGCCGCCGTGCTGGCCCGCGCCGTCGCCGGGCGCTTCGACCAGGCCACCGCCGCGCTGACCAGCGCCGACGGCCGCTGGGGTGATGAGGACCCGATGCCGCGCCGCTTCGACCGCGCCGACGTGGCCGACATGCTCAGCCGCGCCGGGTTCACCACGCTCGACGCCCGCGGCGTGCGCATCTTCAGCGACCTCGTCCCGTACGAGTACGTCGACACCGAGGCCGACCGGCAGGCGCTGCTGGAGCTCGAGGAGCTCGCGGCCGGCGACCGCCGGATGGGCCTGTCCACGCTGGGTGCCGCGGTCCACGTCATCGCCCGCCGCGACTGATCGGGCCACGATGAGCCGGCGTCAGTTCCGGCCCCCACCACGGGCCGGCCAGGGCCCCCCGGACGACACCGGGTGCACTGTCCTGCACGTTGACATGGACGCCTTCTTCGCCGGTGCCTCCCTGCTCGCGCGCCCCGACCTCGTCGGGACCCCGGTCATCGTCGGGGGTGGCAACCGCGGCGTGGTCCTCTCCGCGACCTACGAGGCCCGCGCCTTCGGAGTCACCTCCGCCATGCCCATGGGGCGGGCGCGCCGGCTGTGCCCCCAGGCGACCATCCTCCCTCCGGACCACGAGCTGTACGCCCGCATCTCCCGGTCGGTGATGGCGACCTTCGCCGACATCACCCCCTACGTCGAGCCGCTCAGCCTCGACGAGGCCTTCCTCGACGTCGCCGGGGCAGTGCGCCTCATGGGTTCCCCCGCGCAGATCGCCCAGCGCATCCGCGACACCGTCGCCGACGAGCAGGGGGTCACCTGCTCGGTCGGCGTCGCCAGCACCAAGTTCGTCGCCAAGCTGGCCTCCTCCCTGGCCAAGCCGGACGGCCTGCTCGTCATCCCCGCCGCTGAGGTCGTCACCTTCGTCCAACAGCTGCCGGTGGCCGCCTTGTGGGGTGTGGGCGACAAGACCGAGGAGTCCCTGGCCCGGCTGGGCCTGAAGACCGTCGCCGACATCGCCCACACTCCGCGCGAGACCCTGGTGCGCGCCCTCGGGAACGCGACCGGCGCGCACCTGCACGACCTCGCCTGGGGCCGAGACCCACGGTCCGTCGAACCCGTGCGCCGGGAGCGCAGCATCGGCAACGAGCGCACCTACGACCACGACGTCGACGACCCGCAGGCCGTCCACCGCACCCTGCTCGGCCTGAGCGAGAAGACCGCGAGCCGGTTGCGGGCTGCCGGCCTGGTCGGCCGGACGGTGAGCATCAAGGTGCGCTTCGCCGACTTCACGACGATCAGCCGGTCCCGCTCCCTTCGCGACCCGACCGATGTCTCCCGGGACATCGCCGCGATGGCCCGCGACCTCTACGACGCCCTCGGGCTGCAGCGCGCCCGCATCCGACTCGTCGGTGTGCGCGTCGAGCAGCTGAGCGAGGCAGCGTCCACGCCGGTGCAGGTCGCCCTCGACGAACCCGAGCACGGATGGCGCGAGGCCGACCGGGCGATCGATCGGGCGAGTGCCCGTTTCGGCGCCGGAAGTGTACGTCCGGCGAGCCTCCTGGGTGGTGGCGACGATCGTCGCCCCCGCCCGCCTACCGCAAGCCCGGGGAGCGACCTAGAATGAAGAGACCACGGCTGGGTACCTGTCGTGGCGACACGGGTCACCGGGCCCGTCCGAAGGAAGCGTTGGGAGGTCACCGTGGCGCTGTCAGAGCGTGAGCGGCAGATGCTCGAGGAGATGGAAGAGGCCATCCGGGCCGAGGACCCTCGCTTTGCATCCCAAATGAAGGGCCGCAGGACGGGGCCCGGCGGGACGGACCGCCGTCGCGTCGCGGTCGGTGTCGTCGGCGCGATCATCGGTCTGGGTCTGGTCCTGCTGGGGATCAACACGACCTTGTGGATCGGCGTCGCCGGCTTCGTGATCATCGTCGCTGCCGTCGCCTACGCCTTCACTCCCTCCCGGCAGACGGCCGCACTCGGTGTCGTCGATGAGGACGGTTCGGTGAAGAAGCCAACCCAGACCGGGCCCAGCAGCAAGCCCAAGCCCAGACCCGGCTTCGGTCGCAGCCCGGGCCGCCCCGCCAAGGCGCCGCGATCGGGCACCTTCATGGAGCGGATGGAGCAGCGCTGGGAGGAGCGCCGCCGTCAGGGCTGGTAGCGGGCGACAGACCAACGCATGACGAAGGGGGCGGGGCACCCGCCCCCTTCGTCATGCCTCGACACGGGGTCGGATCAGTGCAGCAGGATGCCGACCGTCCAGCTGATCGCGATCGCCAGTGCGGTCGTCAGCTCGATTCCCATGCTGTGCAGGACACCGCGCAGGGCCGACTTCGTCGCGGACCATGCCCTGTCGAGCTCGTGGAACCGCAGGTACTCCGCAGCGAAGATCCCCGCGACGAAGCCGATCGGCAGGCCGAGCAGGGGGATGACGAAGAGGCCGATGATCGCGCCGACGACGCCGAGGACCAGGGTCAGGCCCCCGACCCCCTCCCGCTTCATCCGGCGTCCAGGGATGAGCAGCTGCAGGCTCACCCCGATCAGGTACAGCACGAGGGCCACCCCGAAGGTGGCCCACGCGAGGGTGCCGCCGGTGTCGATGGCCCAGAGCAACACCGCGCCGACGCACAGCAGGAGCCCGGGGAGGACCGGCAGGACGATACCGAGGACCCCGACGACAAAGATCGCCACAGCGACCACCAGGCCGAAGCCGATCGGGTCGGGGGCGGTCTGGGCCGCCAGGGTCAGCACGGGTCGTTACGTCGCAGCGTCAGCGCTCTTCGACCGGCGCCGAGGCCGGGACCTCTTCGAGCCGCGAGGACTCGTCCTCGATCTCCGCGAGGTCCTTCAGTGCGGGGATGTGCTCACGCCCGTGGTGGGCGCAGAAGAGAAGTTCGCCACCCGCGTGGAGGCGGGCGCGCACATAGGCCTTGGCGCCGCAGCGGTCGCAGCGGTCGGCTGCGGTCAAGGGGCTGGCCAGGGTCGCGTTCACGTGTGCCTCATTTCCTACGTCTGTAACCGTGGACGTCCGTGACAACAGTCAAACACGCCGAAGGCTTCCTGCGAAGCACCCGTATCGCGTGACGTGACCGACAACACACCCTCGTCAGGCGCGGGGGCGCGCCTCCCGAGGTGGCCCGCGAGGGCGGTCTAGTCTGCAACCACACCCATGACCCGACGAGAAGGACCGGCCCACCTCGTGCCTCCGGCAGCCAGCACCGCCAAGAAGACCGCCAGCAGCAAGTCCGTCAAGGACTACTCGGCGCACCACCTGCAGGTCCTCGAGGGCCTGGAGGCCGTGCGCAAGCGACCGGGCATGTACATCGGCTCCACCGACCAGCGCGGCCTCATGCACTGCATGTGGGAGATCATCGACAACGCCGTCGACGAGGCGCTCGGTGGTCACGGCGACACGATCGACATCACGTTGCGCGCCGACGGCTCGGTCGAGGTCAGCGACAACGGCCGGGGCATCCCGGTCGACATCGAGCCGCGGACCGGTCTGACCGGTGTGGAGGTCGTCTACACCAAGCTGCACGCCGGCGGGAAGTTCGGCGGCGGTTCCTACACCGCCTCCGGTGGCCTCCACGGCGTCGGCGGGTCGGTGGTCAACGCCCTCTCCTCGCGGCTGGACGTCGAGGTGGACCGGTCGGGCAAGACATATGCGATGAGCTTCCGCCGGGGCGAGCCCGGCACCTTCTCCGACGTGGCCGGGGCGAAGGGGGCGAAGTCGCCCGACAACGAGTTCACGCCCTACGACAAGGGCAGTGAGCTGGACGTCGTCGGCAAGGCCAAGCGCGGTGTCACCGGTACGCGGGTGCGCTACTGGGCCGACCCCCAGATCTTCCTCAAGGACGCGACCATCGACGTGGCCGCGCTGAACGCCCGCGCACGGCAGACCTCCTTCCTCGTGCCCGGCCTGACCCTCGTCGTGCGTGACGAGCGCGGCGACGAGCCGGTCGAGGAGGTCTTCCACCACGACGGTGGCATCAGTGAGTTCGTCGACTTCCTCGCCCCCGACCAGCCGGTGACCGACGTCTGGCGGCTGGAGGGCACCGGGACCTTCACCGAGACCGTCCCGGTCCTCGACGACAAGGGGCACATGACCCCGACGGACGTCGAGCGCGAGTGCGGCGTCGACATCGCGCTGCGGTGGGGGACCGGCTACGAGGCCAGGGCATCCTCCTTCGTCAACATCATCGCCACGCCCAAGGGCGGCACCCACGTCGCGGGCTTCGAGCAGGCACTGCTGAAGGTCTTCCGCAAGCAGCTCGACGTCAACAGCCGCAAGCTCAAGGTCGGCAACGACAAGGTGGACAAGGACGACCTGCTCGCCGGGCTCACCGCGGTCGTCACCGTGCGGTTGGCCGAGCCGCAGTTCGAGGGGCAGACCAAGGAGGTCCTGGGCACCAGCGCCGTGCGCTCCATCGTCGCCAAGGTCGTCGAGACCGAGCTGACCTCGCGGCTGACCTCCACCAAGCGGGGGGACAAGCAGATGGCCGCCCAGCTGCTGGAGAAGGTCGTCGCCGAGATGAAGTCGCGGATCTCGGCGCGTCAGCACAAGGAGACCCAGCGACGCAAGAACGCCCTGGAGACCTCGACGCTGCCGCCGAAGTTGCGCGACTGCCGCAGCACCGACGTGGAGGCCACCGAGCTGTTCATCGTCGAGGGGGACTCGGCCATGGGCACGGCCAAGGAGGCTCGAAGCAGCGAGTTCCAGGCATTGCTGCCCATCCGCGGCAAGATCCTCAACGTCCAGAAGGCCGCGGTCGGGGACATGCTCAAGAACGCCGAGTGCGCCTCGATCATCCAGGTCATCGGCGCCGGCTCCGGCCGTAGCTTCGATCTCGACGCGGCGCGGTACGGCAAGGTCATCATCATGACCGACGCCGATGTCGACGGTGCCCACATCCGCACCCTGCTGCTCACGCTCTTCTTCCGCTACATGCGACCCCTCGTCGAGGCCGGCAAGGTCTTCGCCGCCGTGCCCCCGCTGCACCGCATCGAGGTGGTCAACCCCGGCTCGAAGAAGAACGAGCTGATCTACACCTACTCCGAGGCGGAGATGCGCAAGAAGCTCGCAGCGCTCAATGCCAAGGGCAAGAACATCAAGCAGCCCATCCAGCGCTACAAGGGCCTGGGCGAGATGGACGCCGACCAGCTGGCCGAGACGACGATGGATCCGCAGCACCGCATGCTGCGCCGGGTCACCAGCGAGGACCTGGAGATCGCCGAGGAGGTCTTCGAGCTGCTCATGGGCAAGAACGTCGACCCGCGTCGGGACTTCATCGTCTCCTCCGCCGATCAGCTGGACCGCAAGCGCATCGACGCCTGAGGCCGGCCTCCGACCAATCCACTCGGCGTGTCGTCGCCCATGCAGTTGCGCAACGGGGTGAGGGGGACCACCGTTGGGGAAGCGGTGCGCACTTGCGCATCCGGAGTCAAGGAGGTCCCATGTCCGAGGTCACGTCGGATCGACCCGCTCAGGGGTCGGGCGAGCTCAAGCGGGTCATGGGGCCCAAGCTCCTCCTCCTGTTCATCGTCGGAGACATCTTGGGCACCGGCGTCTACGCCCTCACCGGCGATGTCGCCGCCGAGGTCGGTGGCGCCGCATGGGCGCCCTTCCTGGCGGCCTTCGCCGTCGCGACGCTGACCGCCTTCTCCTATTTGGAGCTGGTGACGAAGTACCCGACGGCCGGCGGCGCGGCGACCTTCATCCACAAGGCCTTCGGGATCCACTTCGTGACCTTCATCGTGGCCTTCGCGGTGATGGCCTCGGGCATCACCTCCGCGTCCACCGCGTCACGGGCCTTCGCCGGGTTCCTCCGCGACGGGCTGCAGACCGGCTGGGACGACAGCTCTCCGGCGCTGCTGCTCATCGCCCTGGGCTTCATGACCGTCATCGGCCTGATCAACCTGCGTGGCGTCGGCGAGAGCGTCAAGGCCAACGTCGTGCTCACCCTCGTGGAGCTGTCCGGTCTGCTGATGATCATCTTCATCGGCCTGTACGCCATGACCCAGGGGCGGGCGGACTTCTCCCGGGTGATCGTCTTCGACAGCCCCGACGAGAAGGGCACCTTCCTCGCGATCACCTCCGCCACGGCCTTGGCCTTCTTCGCGATGATCGGCTTCGAGGACTCGGTGAACATGGCGGAGGAGACCACGGACCCGGCCCGGGACTTCCCGAGGATGATGCTCACCGGCCTCGGTCTCGCCGCCGTGATCTACACGCTCGTCTCGATCACCGCGGTCGCCCTCGTCCCCGTCGGGCAGCTCGTCGGCGGGGAGCAGTCGGCCCTGACCCAGGTGGTCGCGGTCGGTGCGCCGGACCTGCCCTTCGACCGGATCTTCCCCTGGATCGGGATGTTCGCCGTGGCGAACACGGCGCTGATCAACATGCTCATGGCCTCACGACTCGTCTACGGCATGGCCAAGCAGCAGGTGCTCCCGCCCGGTCTGGGGCGGGTGCACGCCGCCCGGCAGACGCCGTGGGTGGCCATCATCTTCACCACCCTGGTCTCCTATGCCCTGATCACCTACGTCACCCTCGACAGCGCGTCGGAGGTGGTCTCGCTGCTCGGTGGGACCACGGCGCTGCTCCTGCTGGTCGTCTTCGTCGTGGTCAACGCGGCCGTGCTCGTGCTGCGCAAGGACCACGTCGACCACAAGCACTTCGTCGCACCCTGGGGCCTGCCGATCCTCGGCGCCGTGACCAGCGCCTTCCTCGTCGGCCCGTGGGCCCGAAGTGCCGAGCAGCAGCAGCAGTACGTCATCGCCGGTGGCCTGCTCCTGCTGGGCATCATCCTGTGGGTGATCACCTGGGTGATCAACCGAGCGGTCTACGGCAGGCGCACCTTCATGCGCGACCCGGAGCACATCGACCACGAGTGACCACACCCGGGGGCTCACGGTCGCTGGGCGACCTGCGCCCCCGGGACCCCCCCGAAGAGAGCCGTGCCACCCCTGCCCTTCGCCCACGCCCGCCTCGCGTCGGCCGGGTCAGAGGGAGCCGATGCCCCCGATGACGGCGCTGGCCGGCACACCGGAGCCGTCGCGGCGGCCCTCGGGGTCGGGGAGGGTGATCGCGACGCCATTGGGCTGGGCGGCGCGGGCGTCGGACCGGCCGACCCAGGCGAGCAGCAAAGCGTCCTCACCCTTGAGGAACCGGTGGGCGCGCACGCCACCGGTGGCGCGGCCCTTGCCCGGGTACTCGTCGAAGGGGGTGACCTTCCACGCGCCGGCGTCAGTGCCGGGCAGGGAGTCGCTCGACCCGGAGACGGTGACGACGATGTTGTCCGCGCGTGGGTCGACGGCGCCGAAGAAGACGACGGAGGCGCCGTCGGTCAGGCGCACGCCCGCGACGCCACCACCCGTGCGTCCCTGCGGGCGCACCTCCTGCGCGGAGAAGTGCAGCAGGCTTGCCTGCGAGGTGACGAAGACCAGCTCCTCCTCGCCGGTGGCCAGCTCGACCGCGCCGACGACGCGGTCGCCGTCCTTGAGCGAGATGCACTCCCAGGCGTGGCCCTTGGGGTACTCGGTCGTCACCCGCTTGACCACGCCGTGGGCGGTGCCCAGCGCCAGGCCGGGGGAGTGGGGGGAGAGGCTGGTCAGGGTCAGCGCCCGCTCGTCACCGGGCAGGTCGACGTAGGCCGCCAGCGGGGCACCGCCGGAGAGTGCGGGGGCGCCGTTGGAGGGCGGTAGCGTCGGCAGCTCCAGCGCGCTCAGGCGCACCATCCGGCCGGCGGAGGTGACCACGGCGATCTCGCCGCGGGCGGTGGTGCGCACGGCGGCGACGACCGCATCGTGCTTGGCGCGGGCACCCTCGCGGCCCAGCGGCTCGTCGTCGCTGGTGCGAGCGAGCAGGCCGGTGCTCGACAGCAGCACCCAGCAGGGGTCGTCGGCGACCTCCAGGGGTGCGGAAGCGGCAGCCGGGACCCCGGCGGACTCGAGCAGGACCGTGCGGCGCGGGTCGCCGTGCTTCTTGGCGACGTCCGCCAGCTCGCCGGAGATCAGCTTGGTCAGCACCCTCTCGTCGCCGAGGATCTCCTCGAGCTCGGCGATCTGGGCGAGCAGGTCCTTCTGCTCCTGCTCGAGCTCGATGCGGGAGAACTTCGTCAGTCGGCGCAGCTGCAGGTCCAGGATGTAGGTCGCTTGCGGCTCCGAGAGGTCGAAGACGCTGCGCAGCCGGTCACGGGCGCTCGCCGCATCGTCGCTGGAGCGGATGACCTGGATGACCTCGTCGATGTCGAGGATGGCGATGAGCAGGCCCTCGACGAGGTGCAGTCGCTCACGCCGCTTGGTCAGGCGGTACTCGGTGCGGCGCAGCACGACCTGCCGACGGAAGTCGACGTAGACGGTGAGCAGCTCCTTCAGCCCCATCGTCCGCGGTTGGCCGTCGACGAGTGCGACGTTGTTGATGGAGAAGGAGTCCTCCATCGGCGTGAGCTTGTAGAGCTTCTCGAGCACGGCCTCGGGGTTGAAACCGTTCTTGATCTCGATGACCATCTGCATGCCCGAGGAGCGGTCCGTCAGGTCCTTGACGTCGGCGATGCCCTGCAGCTTCTTGGACTGGACGGCGTCCTTGATCTTCTCGATGACCTTCTCGGGGCCGATCAGGTAGGGCAGCTCGGTGACGATGATGCCCTGACGACGCGGGGAGACCTTCTCGATCCGGGTGGTCGCCCGGATGCGGAAGCTGCCGCGACCGGTGAGGTAGGCGTCGCGGATCCCCTCGAGGCCGACGATGCGGCCACCACCGGGCAGGTCGGGGCCGGGGACGAACTTCATCAGGTCGTCGAGGCTGGCGTCGGGGTGGGTCAGCAGGTGGCGTGCCGCACCGACGACCTCGACCAGGTTGTGCGGCGGCATGTTCGTCGCCATGCCCACGGCGATGCCGGTGGTGCCGTTGACGAGCAGGTTGGGGTAGGCCGACGGGAGGACGTCCGGCTGGAGGAGCTGGTCGTCGTAGTTGGGCACGAAGGGGACGGTGTCCTCGTCCAAGCCGGTGACCATGAGCAGGGCGGCCGGGGCCATGCGCGCCTCGGTGTACCGGCTGGCGGCCGGTCCGTCGTCGAGGGAGCCGAAGTTTCCGTGCCCGTCGACCAGCGGCACCCGCATCGAGAACGGCTGGGCCAGGCGCACGAGCGCGTCGTAGATCGCCGAGTCCCCGTGCGGGTGGTACTTGCCCATGACCTCACCGACGACGCGGGAGGACTTCACGTGACCGCGCTCGGGACGCAGACCCATCTCGCCCATGGCGAAGAGGATCCGGCGATGGACCGGCTTGAACCCGTCGCGGGCATCCGGCAGGGCCCGCGCGTGGATGACCGAGTAGCTGTACTCGAGGAAGGCATTGCGCATCTCGTCCGCGACGTCGATGTCGACGATCCGCTCAGGGACCTCGGGTCGGGGTGCGGGCGCGGAACGACGGGCCATGCTGGCGGTGGACTCCTGGTCAGGACGGGGCAGTGACCCGCCCATCCTCGCCCCTGCGCGTCCGTGAGGACGGTTGCGACACACATACCGGTCGAGCGAGCCCCTGTCTGGCAGGATTGTCGGCATGACGCAGCTCCCACCGGGGTACCCGGTGCTGGCGGAGGCCGACGTCGTCCTGCGGGACGGCTCGGTCTGCAGATTGCGACCGATCAAGCCCTCGGATGCCGAGGCCATCCGTCGATTCCACGCCGGCCAGTCCGACGAGTCGATCTACCTGCGTTTCTTCGCCCCGATGCGCAACCTCAGCGACCGGGACATCAAGCGCTTCACCGAGGTCGACTACCACGACCGGATGGCGCTGGTCGCGACGATCCGCGACGAGATCATCGGCATCGGCCGCTACGACCGGGTCAGCGAGCACAGCGCCGAGGTCGCCTTCAACATCTCTGACCACTACCACGGCAAGGGCGTCGGCTCGGTGCTGCTGGAGCACCTCGCCGCCCTCGCGCACCACCGCGACATCGAGGCCTTCGAGGCGGAGGTGCTCCCGCACAACCGCAAGATGCTCTCGGTCTTCGCCGATGCCGGTTACCAGGTCAGCCGACGCATCGAGGACGGCATCGTCACCCTGCACTTCGACATCGAGCCCACCGCGGAGTCGCTGTCGGTGCGCTTCGCCCGGGAGCACCGTGCGGAGTCGCAGAGCGTACGGGCGATGCTCCATCCGGCCTCGGTCGCCGTGATCGGGGCCAGTCGCCGCGAGCGTGCGATCGGTCACCAGGTCCTCAAGCACATCCTCGTCGGGGAGTTCACCGGTGAGGTCCACGCCGTCAACCCCAGCGCGGACAGCGTGCTCGGCGTGGACGCGGTGCGGTCCGTGACGGACCTGCCCCACGGCGCCGAGCTCGCGGTCATCGCCATCCCGGCGCAGGAGATCCTCTCCGTCGTCGCCGAGTGCGCCACCGCCGGAGTGAAGACCCTGCTGATCATCTCCTCGGGCTTTGCCGAGATCGGGCAGGAGGGGACCCGCCTGCAGCACGAGGTGCTGCGACTGGCGCGCACGCACGGGATGCGGGTCGTCGGCCCCAACTCCTTCGGCCTGATCAACAACGACCCCTCGGTCAGCCTCAACGCGACCCTGACCCCGACGATCCCCCACAAGGGCTACCTCGGGCTGTTCTCGCAGAGCGGCGCCCTGGCGATCGCGAACCTCGACTCCGCCGCCCGCCGCAACCTGGGCATCTCCGTCTTCGCCTCGGCGGGCAACCGCGTCGACGTCTCCGGCAACGACCTGATGCAGTACTGGGTCGACGACGAGCGCACCCACGCCGTCGGGCTGTACCTGGAGTCGATGGGCAACCCGCGCAAGTTCTCCCGGATCGCTCGCCACCTGGCCTCAAACAAGCCGGTCATCGTCGTCAAGGCCTCCTCGGCCAGCTACGGCGTGCCGCCCGGCCACCGGGTGCGCCAGCCCAAGGTCAGGCCGCACGCCTTCACCGCGATGCTCGACCAGGCCGGGGTCATCCGGTGCGAGAACGTGCACCAGATGTTTGACGTGGCCCAGCTGCTCGTCCACCAGCCACTGCCCAAGGGTCGGCGCGTCGCGGTCGTCGGCAACTCCAGCCAGCTGGCCGCGCTGTCCGCGGACAACGCGACCTCCCGTGGCCTGGAGGTCGTGCACGGGCCCAAGGCCGTGCGCACCGAGGCCTCCGCCCAGGAATTCCGCGAGGCCGTCGACGCCGCCTTCGACGACCCGGAGGTGGATTCGGTCATCACCTGCTTCATCCCCCCGGTCGGCGCCCTCGACCAAGAGGTGGTCGACGCCCTTCGCCATGCCGCCTCGCGCTCGGACAAGCCGTGCGTCGCCACCCTGCTCGGGATGCGCGGAGTCGACACCGGCAGCGACAACGCCTACTTCGCCCACGAGTGGGGCGAGGTCGCGGAGGGGCAGCCACGCCAGGCGATCCCGCTCTACCCGATGCCCGAGGAGGCGATTCGCGCTCTCGCCGCGGCCACCAACTACGGGCAGTGGCGCGAGAAGGACAAGGGCGAGACCGTGGTCCGCGAGGGGATCGACCGGTGGGCCGTGCGGGCGCTGCTCGACCGGATCCTGCAGGAGGACCCCGAGGGGCGTGCGCTGACCACCGACGAGGCCCAGGAGCTGCTCGCGGGCTACGGGATCCCGGTGTGGCCGCGCCACGAGGTGGCCACCGCCGACGAGGCCGTCGCGGCGGCCAACGAGGTCGGGTACCCCGTCGTCGTCAAGTCCCTCTCGCCGCTCGTGCGCGGGCAGGCGGTGCTCGAGGGCATCCGCGTGGACCTGCACGACGAGATCGCCGTGCGGGCCGCGTTCGAGACGATGGACCGGCGCCTGGCGCCGATGGACGCCAACTACTTCGTCGTGCAGCGGATGGCCGGCCCGGGCGTCTCCACCGTGCTCTCGACCGTCGAGGACCCGCTCTTCGGGCCGGTGGTCTCCTTCAGCGTCGCGGGCGCACCGACGACGATGCTCGACGACGTCGCCTACCGGATCCCGCCACTGACCGACATCGACGTGGGTGAGCTCCTGGACGAGATCAAGTCGGCGCCGTTGCTGCACGGATACCGGGGTTCGGCGCCGGTCGACCGGGCCGCGCTCGAGGACATCCTGGGTCGTCTGTCGCTGATGTCGGACGACTTCCTCGAGCTGTCCTCGGTCGAGCTCAACCCGGTGATCGCGCACCCGGACGGCGCGACCGTCCTCGGCGCGGAGATCATCATCGCGCCGGCGCAGCGCCGCACCGACCCCGGCGCCCGGAGCATGACCTGAGGCTGGGGCACAATGGCGGACATGTCCGTTCCAGCCGACCTCACGGCGATCACCCTGCCTGACGACCTCACCGCCGACATCGAGCGCGCGGGGTACTACCCGGCGCTCGTGGCCGACGTCGTCAGGGCGGCCGTCGGTACCGAGGAGGTGCGCAGCCACCTCGTCCACCAGGAGACGACCTTCGACCAGGACTCGGTGCGCCGCCACATCACGGTCTTCGTGCGCACGGACACCCGCCTGGTCATCGCACACGCCGACGACTTCGTCGACCACCTGGTCACCGACGCCTCGCGCGAGGTGGCGACGGCGACGACCGAGTGCATCCCGTTGTCGGCCGTGCGGGGCGTGATGCTCACCCACGTCACCGAGAACCCCTCGGAGTACGTCCCCGGCTCCCTCGGCCGCGAGATGACCCTGACGATCGGCTGGGGAGCGGTCAGTCGGGTGGACCTGCTGCCCGGCCAGTGCAGCGACCCGGACTGCGAGGGGGGCGACCACGGCTACGAGGGCACCATCGCGGCCGACGACATCGGCCTGCGCATCAGTGCCGAGGCCGAGGGCCGCGCTGCCCTGGACCGGGCGATCGAGTTCGCCCGCGACCTGTCCTCGAGCATCGGCCGCTGAGCACGACGATGAACCACCACGGCGCGCAGCCAGTCCCGCTCCTGCCGACGACCCCACGCCTGGACCGAGTCCTTCCGTCCGTCGCCACCAGTCTGGGCGTCCCCGGCCTGGCGAAGGGGGGAGACCGGCACCTCGCGCCGGCCCGCCGGACGGTCGTCGTGCTCGTCGACGGGCTCGGGGCGCAGCTGCTGGCTCGCCGCGGTGGACACGCCCCCTTCCTGCGTCGCCTGCTGCACGACCCGCAGCGGGCCGTGCAGCTGGACTGCGGTTTCCCGTCGACGACCGCGACGTCGATGGGCAGCTTCGGTACCGGCACGCTCACCGGTGTGCACGGGCTCGTCGGCTACGAGGCCTACGACCCCGGGACCGACACCGTCTTCAACGAGCTGTCCTGGGAGGACGGGCCGGAGCCGCACCAGTGGCAGCCGCACCCGACGGTCTTCGAGGCGGCGCAGGACGCCGGGATCGCCGTCACACGCGTCGGCCCGGGCTACTTCGACGGGTCGGGACTGACCAATGCGGCCCTGCGAGGTGGGGCTTTCGTCGCGGCCCGGTCGCTGGCCGAGCGCGTCGACGCGACGGTCACCGCGGTCCGGGCGAGGCCACGATCACTGGTCTACCTCTACTGGGGTGACGTCGACAAGATCGGCCACGTCCACGGCAGCGACTCATGGCAGTGGGGTGAGGAGCTGGAGGAGGTCGACGCGCAGCTCGCGCGGTTGGCCAACCTGCTGCCGCCCGACACCTCGCTGCACATCACCGCCGATCACGGGATGGTCGACGTGCCCCTGGACGCGCGCCCGGACGTCGCGCAGGAACCGGACCTCGATGCCGGGGTGCGGCACCTCTCCGGTGAGCCACGGTGCCTGCAGCTGCACGTGCAGGAGGGCTCCTTGGAGGACGTCCTCTCCGCCTGGCGGACGCGTCTGGGTGACGATGCACACGTCATCGCGGGTGAGGAGGCCATCGAGGCGGGTTGGTTCGGTCCGGTGGCCGACGAGGTGCGTCCGCGCATCGGGGACGTCATCGCCGCCATGACCGGACCGGTCGCGGTCGTCGACTCGCGCCGCCACCGGCCGCTGCTGCGCGGCCTGATCGGGGTGCACGGCTCGATCACCGCCGACGAGGTCGCCATCCCGTGGCTGGAACTGCCGGCGCGGGAGTCCTGACGTGGCGCAGCTGTGCTTCTTCGCCGGGACGATGGACTGCGGCAAGTCGACCCTGGCGCTGCAGATGGACCACAACCACCGGGCCCGTGGCCTCGTCGGTGTCATCTTCACGCGGCTCGATCGCTCGGGGGAGGCGCGCCTGTCCTCGCGGCTGGGGCTGTCGACCGAGGCGGTCGAGGTGGGGGAGGACCTCGACTTCTGGGAGACGACCGTCGCGCAGCTCAGCGCAGGGGCGCGCGTGGACTACCTCATCTGCGACGAGGCGCAGTTCTACACCCCGGAGCAGGTCGAGCAGCTGGCACGGATCGTCGACGAGCTGGACATCGAGGTCTTCGCGTTCGGCATCACCAGCGACTTCCGCACCGAGCTCTTCCCCGGCAGCCGGCGCCTCATCGAGCTCGCCGACAGCACACAGGTGCTGCAGGTGGCAGCGCTGTGCTGGTGCGGGCGGCGGGCCACGCACAATGCCCGCGTCGTCGACGGAGTCATGGTCGTCGAGGGCGAGCAGGTCGTCATCGGCGACACCGCGGAGCCGGTCGAGCAGGGCGAGGTCGAGTACGAGGTCCTCTGCCGTCGCCACCACATGCGTCGGATGAGCTCCACCTCGGCCCACGCGGCAGCGCTCTCGGCCGACGTGCTGCCCTTCGACCTGAACGCCTGCCCGGTCCCGCCGCCGGTCTGACCGGAGCCGCCCCGAGCCGAGAGCAGGGGGCCAGGCCCCGTCGTCGTCAGTCCCGGGTGGTCCCGAACATCACGTCGTCCCAGCTCGGGACGCTCGCGCGGCCCTTGCGGTTGCGGCCGCGACCGGACTTCGACTTCTTGTCGGACGCGCCCTCGACGTCGGCCTCGTCCGTGGCCGCGTCGGGCGTCTCCTGGGTCTCGGAGGTCTCGGCCTCGTCCGCCGCGTTCCGGGCCGTCTCGTCGGGGGCCCCCGACGGTGCGCCGTCGTCGGAGGTGGCGCCGGGCGTGGCACGGGGCTTCGTGGCCGGCGCCTCCGTCCGGTCGCGGTCCGTCTCCGCGGGGGAGACCGTCTCCGCGGGCGAGTCCCGCGTCACCTCCGCCTCGGACGCCGCGTCCTTCTCCGGAGCCCTGGTGGTGGCCGTCGGTGCCGTCGAGGAGGTGGGCTCCTCGGCCCCCCCGGACTCGTCGGGGTCCTGCGTGTTCGGCGTCTGCCGGCTCGACGCGGCCGGCGCAGGCGCGTCCGCGACGTCCTTTGCATGCGGCCCGCGGGCGGCAGGCGGACGCTCGTCGTCCGTCTCGAAGGGCAGGGCGTCGTCCGTCTCCGGGACGTCGGCACTCTGATTGCGCTTGCGGCCACCCTTGCGCCGACGTCGGGCCCCCGAGTGCTCACGCATGGAGGCGATGAGCTCGTCCGGGTCCGCACGGTTGGCGCGCTCGGCCCGCGACTCCTCGACCTCGACGTCGAAGACTGCGGTCGGTCGGTGCACGGCGGTGGGGACGGGGCCCGCGGGCGCGTCGGCCTCGGAGAGCCACTTCGCCTCGTCGTTCTTGGCGACGACGCTCATCCCGGGAACGTCGAGCCACCACACGGCGTTGCGCTCACGGCCGCCCGCGGTGAAGGAGGCGGACACGGTCCACTGGCCCTCCTCGTTGCGGCGGGCGTCCCAGTGGACGGACGAGTTCTCCACACCCCGACCGGCGAACCTGGCCTTGGCCCGGTCCCCGAGGGTCTCCGGGTCCCCGTTGGCGTTGGTGCCCCGCATGCGTACGGCCTGGGCCCGCTCGGCCATGTGCTCGCGCTCGGCGAGCACCGGCCCCTCGAACCGGGCGATCTTGTCCAGGTCCCACCCGGTGCGTGCGGAGACCTCGTCGGCGGTCGCGCCGGCACGGATCATCGCCTGCACCTCGCGGGGGCGCACGTTGTTGTCGATCGCGATCTGCAGCTGCCCCAGGCGCGGGCGGTCCCGCCGGGCGGCCGCGCGCAAGGGCTCGTCGATCCGCAGGCGGTACTCCTCGCCCGTGGAGTCGTCGATCACCACGAGGTGCTCACCGTCGTCGTGCACACCGATGAGTCGCAGGTCGCGCATCAAGATCCCTCTCGTCAGTCGTCCTCGGCACGACTCTGCCACCTGTCGTGCCCGATCCGTGACCGCACACGCCGCAGGGATATCTTGTGTCCATGCCCAGCCCGGATGATGAGCACCCACTGCACCCCTACGACGCGGTCCTCGTCCAGTCCTTCGGTGGACCGGAGGGGCCCGACGAGGTCCTGCCCTTCCTCCGGCGGGTGACGGCCGGACGGGGGGTACCCGACGAACGCCTCGCCGAGGTGGGGGAGCACTACGACCGTGTCGGCGGGGTCAGCCCGCTGCCCGCCCTCAACCGCCGCCTCGTGGCCGACCTGTCCGCCGAGCTCGCGGAGCGGGGCCACCCGCTGCCGGTGGTGCTGGGCAACCGCAACTCCGCTCCCTTCGTCGAGGACGCACTGGGTGAGCTGGTCGCGAAGGGGGCCGGTCGGGTCGTCGTCATCGCCACCAGCGCCTGGCGCAGCTATTCCTCGTGCCGCCAGTACCGCGAAGGCCTCGCCGACGCGGTCGAGGCCCTCCCGGGGCTGTCCGTGGACAAGGTGCGTCCCTTCGGTGAGCACCCCGGCTTCGCCGGCATCTTCGCGCGCGACACCCTCGCCGCTGCCCGGGGTGCCGTGGAGCGGGTCGGCCCCGAGCACGTCGCCCTGCTCTTCGTCACCCACTCCATCCCCGAGGCGATGGACGAGACATCCGGGCCCGGCGACAGCGAGGGCCGCGCGTACTCCGCCGACCAGGCCGAGACGGCCGCGGCGATCCTCGCGGAGGTCGACACCGTCCTCGGCACGGACCTTCCGGGCGGGTTGGCCTTCTGCTCCCGCTCGGGGTCGCCTCGCACGCCGTGGCTGGAGCCGGACGTCAACGACCGGATCCGCGAGCTCGTGGACGAGGGGATCCACCACGTGGTGGTGGTCCCGCTCGGCTTCGTCTCCGACCACATGGAGGTCGTCCACGACCTCGACGTGGAGGCCGCGCAGACGGCCGCCGAGGTGGGGATCGGCCTGACGCGGGTGGCGACACCGGGGGCGGACCCGGCCTTCGTCGCCGGGCTGGCCGACCTGCTGCTCGAGCGCGCCGCCGAGGCGAGGGGCGAAGGTCCCGTGCGTGCCACCTGGCGGGACCTGGACTCCCACCCCTCGGTGTGCCCCCTCGGGTGCTGCCCCAACCTGCGCACCGCCGCGTCGGCACTCTGCGGGAAGGACTGAGATGCACATCCCCGTGCCCGGCGCGGTCGATCCGGTCGCACTCCGCGAGATCGCTGAGCAGGTCGCGCTCGAGGCCGGCCGACTCATCCTTCAGGAGCGTCCCCGCGACCTCGGTGTCGCCGAGACCAAGACCTCGGCCACCGACGTCGTCACGGTCATGGACCAGCGCAGCCAGGACCTGCTGCTGACCCGTCTGGGTGAGCTGCGACCCGACGACGGCTTCCACGGCGAGGAGCGCGGTGGTCGCACCGGTACCTCGGGCATCTCCTGGGTCGTCGACCCCATCGACGGGACCGTGAACTACCTCTACGACATCCCGGCCTACGCGGTCTCGGTCGCCGCGGTCGTCGGTGACCCGACCACCCCGGGGGCGTGGCGGCCCGTGGCGGGGGCGGTGGTCAACCCGATGACGCAGGAGTGCTTCACCGCGGCCCTGGGTGGTGGGGCACGCCGGGTCGTGGGCGCTGGTCCCGGCCGCACTCTGCAGGTGGGCGACTCCCCGCTGAGGATGTCCCTGTGCGGGACCGGCTTCGGCTACGACGCCGACCGCCGACGCCGGCAGGGCGCGGTCGTCGCCGAGGTCCTGCCGCAGGTGCGGGACATCCGGCGCCTCGGCAGCGCGGCCCTGGACCTGTGCCGGGTCGCCGACGGGAGCCTCGACGTCTACTACGAGCGCGGTCTCAACCCCTGGGACATGGCGGCCGGCTGGCTGGTGGCCACGGAGGCCGGGGGAGAGGTCACCGACCTGCACGGCGGTCACCCGGACGCGACGATGACCATCGCCGGTGGGCCCGGCAACCACGCCGATCTGCGTGCTCTGCTCGCCCGACTGGTGGACCGGATCGGTCCGGAAAACGACCACTGAGCGGTTCGAGGTGGCGTATGACGGGTAGATGGGGCACAATCCGGCGCGCCGGGCACAAATTCGGCAGTTGCTGCGTTGACAACGGCGCATCACCGTTCCAGCCCTGCTAACCCCAAGGAATCAGGAGAAATGGCGACTGACTACGACGCTCCCCGCAAGTCCGACGACGATCTGTCCGAGGACTCGATCGAGGAGCTGAAGACCCGACGCGGAGACGCGAGCTCGTCCAATGTCGACGTCGACGAGACGGAGATGGCCGAAGGCTTCGAGCTGCCCGGCGCTGACCTCTCCGGCGAGGAGATGTCGGTGCGGGTCGTTCCCCGCCAGGCGGACGAGTTCACCTGCACGAGCTGTTTCCTCGTGCACCACCGCAGCCAACTGGCCGAGGACGGGAAGAACGGACCGGTCTGCACCGAGTGTGCTGCCTGACCGGTGTCTGACACCGCCCGACCTCGCGTACCGGTGCACCTCGTGCACCGGAACGCCGTCCTGCCCACCTACGCCAAGGAGGGCGATGCGGGCGCGGACCTGACCTCGGTCGCCGAGATGGTCCTCGCCCCGGGCGAACGCGCCCTCGTGCCCACGGGGGTCAGCCTCGCGCTGCCCCGGGGGTGGGTCGGGCTGGTCCACCCACGATCCGGCCTCGCGGCCCGGCACGGCATCTCGGTCGTCAACGCGCCGGGGACAGTGGACTCGGGGTACCGGGGGGAGATCCTGGTCAACCTGGTCAACCTGGATCCGCGTGAGTCCTTCACGGTGCGCGTCGGGGACCGGATCGCGCAGCTGGTGCTGCAGGAGGTGGGTGAAGGGGAGTTCCTCCCCGTGGATTCGCTTCCACGCAGTGACCGGGGGGACACTGGACATGGATCCAGCGGGGGCTTCGGCCCCGTGTCGACGACAGGACGAGGATGATGTTCGGCCGGAAGAAGAAGCAGGTCTCGCAGGACACGGCGAACGAGAGCCCGCAGACACAGTCGTCGCAGCCGGACGTCTCCGGCGCGGATCCTGCTGTCCGGGACGTGCCGGAGACCCCCGCCGACACCGCCGGGGAGGCTCGCGCCGTCGGTGCTGTCGACGGGCCGCGGGACAGCGTCGACGTCGACGACCTGGGGTCGATGGTCGACCTCGGGTGCGTGCACGTACGACCGGCGCCCGGCATGGAGCTGCGCCTGGAGCTGGACGCCAAGACCAACGACGTGTCCGGCCTGCAGTTGGGCAACGACGACGGCGCCGTCCAGGTGCAGGTCTTCGCGGCGCCCCGCTCGAGCGGGATCTGGGACGAGATCCGCGGCGAGATCACCGAGATGATCTCCGGCAACGGAGGCACCGTGGAGGAGACCGACGGCACTTTCGGTACCGAGCTGCGTACCCGACTCGCCCAGACCGGACCGCAGGGCCGCACCGTCTTCGCCCCGGCCGTCTTCGCGGGTGTCGACGGGCCCCGATGGTTCCTGCGCGCGGTCTACTCCGGCGCTCCCGCGATCGACGAATCGGCACGAGCGGCGTTCGACGAGTGTGTGCGCTCGATCGTGGTCACCCGCGGTGAGGAGCCCCGCGCGCCCCGCGAGATGCTCCCGCTGACGATGCCCGCCAACGCGGAGCAGGGGCAGGCCGGGCCCGGCGAGGACGGGACTCCTGTCGACGATGACCTCAAGCCCTTCGAGCGAGGCCCCGAGATCACCGAGGTCCGCTGATGGCCACACTCCTGCGGCGGCTGGTCGACCTCGGTCGCTCCGACGACGACGTCGCCGCGGGAGAGCTGCGGGAGGCAGCGACCGCCCACGGATGCCGACCGGTCCAGCCGGACACCGACCGCGAGATCGTCACCGTTGCCGGCGCGATCGCCGCCGTCACCCTGCGGCCGCGAGCGACCGTCCCGGCGCTGGTCGCGGCGCTCGACGACGGCTCCCTGACCATCCAGCTCGTCTGGCTCGGCCGTCGACGCATCGCCGGGATCGAGCCCGGTGCCTACGTGAAGGTACACGGCCTGCTGTGCCGGCCGGGTGGTGTGCCGACGATCTACAACCCGGCCTACGAGCTGGTGCCCCGTGGCTGAATCCGCCCGCCCCACGGCAGAGCCCGCGCAGCCCACCGTCGAGGCCCTCATCCGGCGCCGGCTCGGCGAGGCCCTCGGTGGCGTGCGCGGGTCCCTCGAGACGACCATGCCGATGCTCGCCTTCGTCATCGTGTGGGCGACGACGAAGGACCGCGACCTGTCCCTGGGCGCTGCCGCCGGCCTGACGCTCGTGCTGGCACTCGCACGCATCGTGCAACGGCAGACGCTGCAGTTCGTCCTCAGCTCGGTCATCGCCACCGCGCTCGCGGCCTTCTTCGCCCTGCGCTCGGGACAGGCCGAGGACGCCTTCCTGCCCGGCATCCTCACGTCGCTCGCCTGGCTCGTCGGCTCGATCGTGTCGGTGCTCGCCCGGTGGCCCATCGTCGGCCTGATGGTCGGTGCGGTCGACCAGGAGGCGGTCGCCGAGGGTGACTGGTTCCGGTGGCGTCGCAACCCGGCGGCGGTGGCCGTGTGCACCCGCCTGACCCTGGTCATGGTCGGCGTCTACGCCATCCGCGTCGGCATCATGGGTCCGCTCTACCTGGCCGACCACATCGCCGGCCTGACGATCACCAAGATCCTGCTCGGGTGGCCCCTGTGGGCCGGCGCCGTCGCGGTCATGGGCGCGATGCTGCTCAAGGGCCACACGCCCATCGACCCCGACGACGAGCTGGTCCACCGCACCGACCTCGGACAGCAGCCGGCCACCTCGCACGACTGACTCCTCGCGCTGGTGGAGCGGTGCGGGCCGAGATGGATACGGCCCGACTCAAGGCCCGAGGAACGAGGGCCAAGGGCCGTGTGCTTCTCGGTCTGCACTGCGGGTCCGGTCGGTTGTGCTCAGGCGCCGCTGTGGTGGCGGGCAGGTTGCCCCGGGCGCATCATCGCCTCGAGGTGGGGTTCCGCTTCCGTCGTGGTGATGAAGAGCAGCTCGTCGTGCGCCTCGAGAGCATCGTCGACGCTCGGACCGATCGGCCGGGCGTCGCGGATGATCCCTACGAGGAGCGTGTCCTGCGGGAAGTCGATGTCCCCGACCCGACGACCGACGTTGGGGTTGTCCGCAGGGAGGGTGATGCCCGCCATCGAGGCGTTGCCCTGCTGGAAGTCGAAGATGCGCACGAGGTCGCCGACACTGACGGCCTCCTCGACGAGGGCGGTCATCAGGCGCGGTGTGGAGACGGCGACGTCCACCCCCCAGGACTCGTCGAACATCCACTCGTTCTTCGGGTTGTTCACCCGGGCGACCGTTCGGGGGATGCCGAACTCGGTCTTGGCCAGCAGCGAGACGACGAGGTTGGCCTTGTCATCACCGGTCGCGGCGACCACGACGTCGCCCGTCTGCAACTCGGCCTCCTGCAGCGTGGCGATCTCGCAGGCGTCGCCGATGAGCCAGCCGGCCCGCGGGAGCCGGGACATCCGCTCGTCGGTCGTCGCCTTGTCGATGAAGAGCACCTCGTGCTCGTTGTCGAGCAGCTCCTGGGCGATGGACATGCCCACGGCGCCGGCTCCGACGATGGTGACGCGCATTGCTCAGTACTCCCTCGGGGGTGGGCTGTCGAGGATCCGCTCGACCTCGTCGAGACGGGGGCGCTCGATGACCAGGTGGAGCAGGTCCCCCTCCTGGTGGACCGTCTGCGGTCCGGGGAGCATGCCCTCACCGAGGCGGGTCACGTAGGCCACGCGGGTGTCGGTCAGCTGCTCGACCCGGGACAGCGTCACGCCCACCCAGCTCTCGTCGACCGCCATCTCGGCGATGATGATCCGCCCGGACGCGTCGGCCATCTCGCTGGCCAGGCCCTGGGGCAGGAGGCGACGCAGCATCTGGTCGGCCGTCCACCGGACGGTGGCGACGGTCGGGATCCCCAGGCGCTGGTAGACCTGCGCCCGGTCCGGGTCGTAGATCCGGGCGACGACGTGCTGGACGCCGAAGGTTTCGCGGGCGACGCGCGCGGCGAGGATGTTGGAGTTGTCGCCGCTGGAGACGGCCGCGAGCGCGTGGGCCTCCTCGATGCCCGCCTTGAGCAGGGTGTCCCGGTCGAAGCCCACACCGGCGACGCGCCGGCCGGTGAACTCGCTGCCGAGGCGCTGGAAGGACGCGGGGTTCTGGTCGACGACGGCGACGTCGTGACCCATCTTCTCCAAGGAGCGAGCCAACGACGCACCGACCCGGCCACAGCCCATGATCACGAAGTGCACATGACGACGTTACTCTCTGGCACACGCGGCCTACACTCGCCGGGTGTCTTCAGGACAACTTCTCAAGCGCGTCGTCGTCGGTCGCGCCAAGCGCAGCGACCGACTGGGCGAGACGTTGCTGCCGAAACGCATCGCCCTGCCGGTCTTCGCCAGCGACACACTGAGCTCGGTCGCGTACGCGCCGGACGAGATCCTGCTGACCCTCGGCCTGGCCGGTGGCGCGCTCGCGGTAACCAGGTCGTGGCCGGTCGCCCTCGCCGTCGTGGTCGTCATGGTGGTGGTCGTGGCGAGCTATCGGCAGAACGTGCACGCCTACCCGTCCGGGGGTGGTGACTACGAGATCGCCAGCACCAACCTCGGGCCCCGTGCGGGACTGACCGTCGCCAGCGCCCTCATCGTCGACTACGTGCTCACGGTCGCGGTGTCGATCTCGTCCGGGGTGCAGAACGCCGCCGCCGCCTTCGGCTTCCTCGAGGGGCACGAGGTGATTGCCGGCCTCGTCCTCATCGCCGCACTGACCGCGGTCAACCTGCGTGGCGTCCGCGAGTCCGGGCGCACCTTCGCCATCCCCACCTATCTCTTCATGCTCACCGTGCTCGGAATGGCCCTCGTCGCCGTCGTACGACGCACCACGGGGACGCTGCCGCAGGCCGAGAGCGCGGGTCTCACGCTCGCCCCCGAGCCGGGCTTCGAGCAGCTGGGCACCTTGGCCATGGCCTTCTTGGTGCTGCGGGCCTTCTCCTCCGGGTGCGCGGCCCTGACCGGCGTACAGGCCATCAGCAACGGTGTGCCGGCCTTCCGGCCGCCGAAGAGCCGCAACGCCGCGTCGACCCTGGTGCTCATGGGCGCTGTCGCCGTCACGCTCTTCGTCGCGATGATCGCACTGGCCCGCTGGACCGGTGTGCAGATCGCCGAGGACCCGGCCACGCAGCTGCTGCGCGACGGCGAGCCGGTCGGTGCGGACTATGTGCAGCACACGATCATGGGTCAGGTCTCGCAGGCGGTGTTCGAGGGCTTCCCGGCCGGGGTCTTCGTCGTCGCGGTCGTCACCGGGCTGATCCTCGTGCTCGCGGCCAACACCGCCTTCAACGGCTTCCCCGTCCTCGGGTCGATCCTCGCCCGGGACGGGTACCTGCCCAGCCAGCTGCACACGCGCGGTGACCGGTTGGCCTTCTCCAACGGGATCCTGCTGCTCGCCGGGGCGGCCGCGCTGCTGATCACCGTCTACGACGCCAGTGTCACGCGACTGATCCAGCTGTACATCGTCGGGGTGTTCGTTTCCTTCACGGTGAGCCAGGCCGGGATGGTGCGGCACTGGAACCGGCACCTCGGGGTGGAGAAGGACCGGCGCTCACGGCGAGGCATGCTGCGGCGTCGGGCGCTGAACATCGTCGGCGCAGTCCTGTCGGGCTTGGTGCTGCTCGTCGTCGTGGTGACGAAGTTCGTCGAGGGCGCCGGGTTCGCCATCGCCGCCATCGCCGCGTTCTACCTGCTCATGCGGGCGATCCAGCGCCACTACGAGCGGGTGCGCACGGAGCTGTCCGTGGCGGAGGACGACACCTCCCAGCAGGTGCTCCCGTCGCGGGTGCACGCGATCGTCCTGGTGAGCACGATCCACAAGCCGACGCTGCGCGCCATCGCCTATGCGAAGGCCACCAGGCCTTCCAGCCTGGAGGCGATCACGGTCGATGTCGACGCCGAGACGACGGCGGCACTCCAGGGCGAGTGGGACCGCCGGGGGATCCCGGTGCCGCTCACGGCACTCGACTCGCCCTACCGCGACGTCACCCGGCCCGTGGTGCAGCACGTGAAGTCGATCCGGACCGGCAATCCGCGTGACCTGGTCGTCGTGTACATCCCGCAGTACGTGCTGGGGCACTGGTGGGAGCAGGTCCTGCACAACCAGTCGGCACTGCGCCTGCGCAGCCGGTTGATCTTCACCCCGGGTGTCATGGTCGCCTCGGTGCCCTGGCAGCTCGCCAGCTCCGAGGGGGCCGAGGAGAAGCTGGACCGACCGGCAGCCGGTGACGTGCGACGCGGAGGAGGATGAGCAACGTGGGAGCCGACGAGTTGACGACCGGTGACGTGGTGGACGTCGAGGTCGGTCCGATCGCCCACGGCGGCCACTGCGTCGCCCGGTACGAGGGGCGGGTGCTCTTCGTGCGACACACCGTCCCCGGTGAGCGGGTGCGGGCGCGGATCACCGAAGGGGGCCCGGGTGACCGGTTCCTGCGGGCGGACGCCGTCGAGATCGTCGAGGCGTCGCCGCACCGGGTGTCGTCACGCTGCCCCGTGTCCGGCCCCGGCGGGTGCGGCGGGTGCGACTTCCAGCACGTGTCGACCGCCCACCAGCGGGAGCTGAAGGGGCAGGTGGTCGCCGAGCAGCTCCACCGCCTGGCCGGCATCGAGCGCGAGGTGGCCGTCGAAGCCCTCGACGACGCCGACGGACTCGGGTACCGCACCCGGGTGGAGTTCGCCGTGGACAGCCCGACGATCGGCCTGCGTCGGCACCGCAGCCACGAGATCGAGCCCGTGCCGGGCTGCCCGATCGCCGTGCCCGAGATCGACACCGCGCTCGCCGACGCCCGTGCCGAGGTCGTGGACGCACCGCACGCCCTGGACGGGATCGCCGCCCTCGACGTCGTCGTGCCCTCCGGCGAGGACGACACGGTGGTCGTCGAGGTGCCCGTGGGGACGGCGACACCCCCCATCCCGATCACCGAGGTCGTGCCGGTCCCGACCGGACCGATGGCCATGGGCGTGGACGCCCGTGGATTCTGGCAGGTCCACCGTGACGCCCCGCGGGTCTTCGTCGAGGCGGTGCTCGCCGCGGCCCGCGTCGAGCCGGGGGAGCGGGTGCTCGACCTGTACTGCGGCGTGGGGCTGTTCTCGGTGCCACTTGCGGCGGCGACGGGCGAGTCCGGCCAGCTCATCGCGATCGAGTCGGACGTCCGGGCCACCGAGCACCTGCGCGACAACCTGGCAGATCGGCCGTGGGCGCTCGTGGTGCCGGGGCGGGTCGATGATCTCCTCGGGGTGCCCCGCAAGGGGCCGAAGGGGAGCCGGAGCCGTGGTCGTCGGCGTGCTCCGGCCCGCTCCGACCTCCTCCCGCCCAGCGCGGACGTCGTTGTCCTCGACCCGCCGCGCACCGGTGCGGGCAAGGGGGTCGTGGCGGCACTGTCCTCCCTTCGCCCCCGGCGCATGGTCTACGTCGCCTGCGACCCGGCGGCGTTGGCGCGGGACACGGCCTACCTGGCGGACCTCGGCTACACGCTGACGAGTCTGCGCGCCCTCGACGCCTTCCCGATGACCCACCACGTGGAGTGCATCGCGGTCTTCGAGCCGGCCCGGGAGGAGCCACTGCGCCCGTGACGTGGCGACCGATCTGCGGGAGAGTGGTCAGCAGTGCCCCCTGCGTCGGGTCCTCGCACCGTGGCGAGGTGGCTGTGATAGATTTATCTTGACGTCAAGATACCTACCTCAAGGAGTCGACTGTGGCCAGTGCGAACACCTTCAACGCGAAGGACCAGCTCACCGTCGGTGACTCGTCCTACGAGTTCTATCGGATCGATGCGGTCGAGGGCTCGAAGAACCTCCCGTACAGCCTCAAGGTGCTGCTGGAGAACCAGCTGCGCACCGAGGACGGCGAGAACGTCACCGCGGAGCACATCAACGCACTCGGGTCCTGGGACGAGAACGCCGACCCGAGCACCGAGATCCAGTTCACGCCGGCGCGCGTGATCATGCAGGACTTCACCGGCGTGCCGTGCATCGTCGACCTCGCCACCATGCGCGAGGCCGTCGCCGAGCTCGGCGGCAACGCCGAGAAGATCAACCCGCTGGCTCCGGCCGAGCTGGTCATCGACCACTCGGTGCAGATCGACGTCTTCGGCTCCGACGACGCCTTCGAGCGCAACGTCGACTTCGAGTACCAGCGCAACAACGAGCGCTACCAGTTCCTGCGCTGGGGCCAGACGGCCTTCGACGACTTCAAGGTCGTCCCCCCGGGCACCGGCATCGTCCACCAGGTCAACATCGAGCACCTGGCCCGCGTGACGATGACCCGCGACGGCCTCGCCTACCCCGACACCTGCGTCGGCACCGACAGCCACACCACGATGGAGAACGGCCTGGGCGTCCTGGGCTGGGGCGTCGGCGGCATCGAGGCCGAGGCCGCGATGCTCGGCCAGCCGGTCTCGATGCTCATCCCGCGCGTCGTCGGCTTCAAGCTGACCGGGGCCATCCCGGCCGGCGCCACCGCGACCGATGTCGTCCTGACGATCACCGAGATGCTGCGCAACCACGGTGTCGTCGGCAAGTTCGTCGAGTTCTACGGCGAGGGCGTCGCCCAGGTGCCGCTGGCCAACCGCGCCACCATCGGCAACATGAGCCCCGAGTTCGGCTCGACCGCCGCGATGTTCCCCATCGACGACATCACCCTGGAGTACCTGCGCCTGACCGGACGCCCCGAGGAGCAGGTCGCCCTCGTCGAGGCCTACGCCAAGGAGCAGGGCATGTGGCTCGACCCGGCGGTCGAGCCCCGCTTCTCCGAGAAGATGGAGCTCGACCTGTCCACGGTCGTCCCCTCCATCGCCGGCCCGAAGCGTCCGCAGGACCGCATCTCGGTCAGCGACGCCAAGGAGCAGTTCCGTGGCGACCTGAAGAACTACGTCGTCGACGGCCACGGCATCACCAAGAGCTCGGTGGACGACGAGCTGCGCGACACCTTCCCGGCGTCCGACTCGCCGAGCCACGACGCCCAGGAGCTGTCCGAGGAGGCCGGCCGCCCGGAGCACTCCGCGATGCGGGCCAACGGTGACCGCGCGAGCAACCCCGTCGCCGCGACCCTGGACGGTCAGCAGGTCGACATCGACCACGGCCACGTCGTCATCGCCTCGATCACCAGCTGCACCAACACCTCGAACCCGTCGGTGATGATGGCCGCGGCGATGCTCGCGAAGAACGCCGTCGAGCGGGGCCTGCAGGTCAAGCCCTGGGTCAAGACCTCCATGGCGCCCGGCTCCAAGGTCGTCACCGAGTACTACGAGAAGGCCGGCATGTGGCCCTACCTCGAGAAGCTCGGTTACCACCTCGTCGGCTACGGCTGCACGACCTGCATCGGCAACTCCGGCCCGATCATCCCGGAGGTCTCCGAGGCCGTGAACGCCAACGACCTCGCGGTCACCTCGGTCCTCTCGGGCAACCGCAACTTCGAAGGTCGCATCAACCCCGACGTGAAGATGAACTACCTGGCCTCCCCGCCGCTGGTCATCGCCTACGCGCTCGCCGGGACGATGGACTTCGACTTCGAGTCCGAGCCGCTGGGGGTCGACGCCGACGGCAAGGACGTCTTCCTGCAGGACATCTGGCCCGCCCCGGCCGACGTGCAGAGCACGATCGACACCGCGGTCAGCCAGGAGATGTTCACCGAGAAGTACGCCGACGTCTTCGCCGGTGACGAGCGCTGGGCCGCGCTCGAGACCCCGGAGGGCAACACCTTCGAGTGGGCGGAGGACTCCACCTACGTTCGCAAGCCCACGTTCTTCGACGGCATGACGATGGAGCTCGACCCGGTCGAGGACATCTCCGGGGCCCGGGTCCTCGCGCTGCTCGGCGACTCGGTCACCACCGACCACATCAGCCCGGCCGGTGCGATCAAGGCCGACAGCCCGGCCGGCGTCTACCTCACCGAGAACGGCATCGACCGCAAGGACTTCAACTCCTACGGTTCGCGCCGTGGCAACCACGAGGTCATGGTCCGCGGCACCTTCGCCAACATCCGGCTGAAGAACCTGCTGCTCGACGGCGTCGAGGGTGGCTTCACCCGCAACTTCCTGGCGGGTGGGGAGCAGACGACGATCTTCCAGGCCAGCGAGGCCTACATCGAGGCCGGCGTCCCGCTCGTCGTCCTCGCCGGCAAGGAGTACGGCTCCGGGTCCTCGCGCGACTGGGCGGCCAAGGGCACCAGCCTGCTGGGCGTCGGCGCGGTCATCGCCGAGTCCTTCGAGCGCATCCACCGCTCGAACCTCATCGGCATGGGCGTCATCCCGCTGCAGTTCCCCTCGGGGGAGACCGCCGAGTCGCTCGGCCTGGACGGCACGGAGACCTTCGACATCTCCGGGATCACGGCCCTGAACGACGGCCCGGCCCCGGAGACCCTCAAGGTCACCGCGACGAAGGAGGGTGGCGAGACCGTGACCTTCGATGCGGTCGTGCGTATCGACACCCCCGGTGAGGCGGGCTACTACCGCAACGGCGGCATCCTGCAGTACGTGCTGCGTTCGCTCGCTGCCTGACGGTGACACGACGAAGGGGTCCGCTACGGCGGGCCCCTTCGTCGTGTTCTGGTGCCCGGCGACCCGGGCTGAAGGCATACGGCCCTTGGTCGTTCGTTCCTCACTCCCTGAGCCGGGCCGCATCCCTCCTGCCCGCGCCACCTCCCTCCATCGATCTCCCTCGCCTTCCTGAGATCGCTCATCATGCCGTAGACTCGAACAGGTGTTCGATCAGTCTCCCACGAGCCCGCCGGTGCGGACTGCTGCTCCGGGGTCGCCGGGGGCTTTCGCCGCGGCCCGGGCGAAGGGGGGACCGCCCGGCTGGCCGGACCGGGTGCCGCCTCCGGGGGTGCGTGGGTGGCAGCCCGCGGCGGTCTCGTGGCTGCTCGACCTCTGCCCGCCCGAGTACCGCAGTCACGCGGTGCTGCGCCGTCACCCGGTCGCCCTGGCGTGGCTGGCGGACCATCACGTGAGCGCGCAGGTCGAGTCGATGCGCCAGGCGTACCGGACCGTGCGGATCGACCTCGGCGAGGCGTTGCCCACCGGTACGGTCACTGCCGTCCTGGTCTGCCTCGAGCAGGAGGGACTGCGCCTGCGTGCGGCGCAGCGGGGGATCACCCTGATCCGCGAGGTGATCGACGGCAATGTCTTCATCGAACGGTTGTGACCCCCGACTGGTGCAGGTGCCGGTGCTGAACACCTCCCGGTCCGGGGGACGTAGACTCGGGCGGTCCCCACAGGAAGGAACGCCAGCGTGGCAGTCCTGAAGACGATCACCTCTCCCGTCGACCTCAAGCGGCTCCCTGCCGAGCTGCTCGAGACACTCGCCGAGGAGATCCGAGCCTTCCTCGTCGAGCGGGTCTCGCGCAGTGGGGGACACCTCGGGCCCAACCTCGGTGTCGTCGAGCTGACTCTGGCGATCCACCGGGTCTTCGACTCACCGAACGACACCGTCGTCTTCGACACCGGTCACCAGTCCTACGTGCACAAGTTGCTCACCGGGCGACAGGACTTCGAGGGGCTACGCACCCGCGGTGGCCTGTCCGGTTACCCGAGCCGTGACGAGTCCGAGCACGACGTCGTGGAGAACAGTCACGCCTCGACCTCCTTGTCATGGGCGGAGGGCATCGCCCGGGGATACCACCTGCGTGGCGAGGACCGGCACGCCGTCGCGGTCATCGGTGACGGGGCCCTGACCGGCGGCATGGCCTGGGAGGCGCTGAACAACATCGCCGCCAACAAGAACCTCCCCCTCGTCATCGTCGTCAACGACAACGAGCGCTCCTACTCCCCGACGATCGGCGGGCTCGCCGACCATCTGGCGATGCTGCGGACCAACCGCCAGTACGAGCAGGTGCTCGACTGGGGCAAGGAGACGCTGCACCGGACCCCCTTCGTCGGCCGGACGGCCTACCAGGCCTTCCACTCGATGAAGAAGGGAGCCAAGGACTTCTGGGCACCCCAGGGCATGTTCGAGGACCTGGGCATCAAGTACGTCGGTCCCGTCGATGGTCATGACGAGGCCAGCGTCGAGCAGGCGCTGCGCCGGGCGAAGTCCTTCGGTGGTCCGGTGCTCGTGCACGTCATCACGCAGAAGGGCCGCGGTTACGACCACGCCTGCAACGATGTCGCCGACCAGTTCCACACCGTCGGCAAGATCAACCCCGAGACCGGCCTGCCGCTGGAGATCGCCGGACGATCGTGGACCGACGAGTTCAGCGACGAGATGCTCGACCTCGGTCGCGAGCGCAACGACATCGTCGCGATCACCGCGGCGATGATGATGCCGGTGGGCCTGAAGCCCTTCGCCGATGCCTACCCGGAGCGGATCATCGACGTCGGTATCGCCGAGCAGCACGCCACGACGATGGCCGCGGGCCTGGCCTTCTCCGGCATGCACCCGGTCCTCGCCATCTACGCCACCTTCCTCAACCGCGCCTTCGACCAGCTGCTCATGGACTGCGCGATGCACAAGGCGGGGGTGACCTTCGTCCTCGACCGCGCGGGGGTCACCGGGCCGGACGGCGCGAGCCACCACGGCATGTGGGACATGTCCCTGGTGTCCATCGTGCCCGGACTGCGTCTGGCTGCGCCCCGGGACGGGCAGCAGATCCGTCGTGCCCTGCGTGAGGCGGTCGACGTCGACGATGGGCCCACCGTCATCCGATTCCCCAAGGGCAGTGTCGCCGAGCCGCTCGAGGCGATCGCGACCACCGACGGTCTGGACGTGCTGGCCGGCGACCACGAGAGCGACCCCGAGGTGCTCATCGTCTCCGTGGGTTCCATGGCGGGCACCGCGACGACCGTGGCGGAGAAGCTCGGGGCCGAGGGGCACGACGCGCTCGTCGTCGACCCTCGCTGGGTGCTGCCCGTGCCCGACGGCGTCGTCGAGCTCGCCCGCCGTGCCGGCCGCGTCGCGGTCATCGAGGACAACAATGTCGCCGGCGGTGTCGGGGCAGAGGTCTCCCGTGCCCTCGAGGACGCGGGCGTGGCCGTACCGGTGCACCGCTTCGGCCTACCCAAGGAGTTTCTCGGGCACGCCTCCCGTGGTCAGGTCCTCGAGGCGGCCGGACTGACCCCCGAGCCGATCGTGGAGCGACTGCGCACCCAGATGTAACCCTCGGCCCGGGTGTGTCCTGGTGGGACATGCGCTGGTGTCGAATATGGGGCGCCGGACCACCCCCCCTCACCCGTGCCCGGGTTACCTTCTCGGCAACGGTTGGGCGTCAACGGTTCTCGTTGCAGCAAAGGCGCGAGCGCTCGCCGAAGGTGGAGGTCATCCCATGACGAAGCGTTGGATCATCCTGACGGGTACGGCCCTGAGCCTGTCCTTGGCGGCGTGCGGCACCCCCGGCGAGGCCAGTGGGGGTGGGGACGACGGCGGGAGCGAGGACCCCTTCCAGGTCGGTCTCGTCTACAGCAAGTCGGGTCCGCTCGCTCCCTACGGTGCGCAGTACAAGGCGGCCTTCGACGTCGGCCTCGACTACGCCACCGACGGCACCGGCGAGGTCGATGGCCGTGAGATCGAGATCAGCGAGAAGGACGACGCCGGTGACCCGTCGAAGGCCGTGTCGGCCGCGACCACTCTCATCGGCCAGGGCAGCGACATCATCGCCGGCTCCACCTCCTCGGGTGTGGCGCTGCAGGTGGCTCCGCTCGCCAAGGACAACGAGACCCTCTTCATCTCCGGTCCCGCCGCCACGGACGGGGTCACCGGGCTGAACGAGTACACCTTCCGGTCGGGCCGCCAGACCTACCAGGACGTCGCCACGGCGGGCACCATGCTCGGTGACGTCGACGGCAAGAAGGTCACGGTCCTGGCCCAGGACAGTGCCTTCGGTACGGCCAACATCGACGCCGTCAAGGGCGTCCTGGGGGAGAAGGGGGCCGAGGTCACCGCGATCGAGGCGCCGGCCGCGGCCAAGGACTTCACCCCCTTCGCCACGAAGATCAAGAGCCAGTCACCCGACCTGCTCTTTGTCGCCTGGGCGGGCGAGAACGCCACGTCGATGTGGGGAACCCTCTCGCAGCAGGGCGTCTTCGACACCACGAAGGTCGTGACCGGCCTGGACATCAAGGCCACCCACTCCCTGTTCGGCGAGGCCGGCACCAAGATCGACTTCCTGTCCCACTTCTTCAAGGGTGCTGCAGACAACGAGGCCTACACGGCGCTCTCCAGCGGCCTGGAGGAGAACGGCGAGGAGGTCGACCTGTTCAGCAACGACGGATTCGTCGCCGCGCAGATGATCGTCCAGGCACTCAAGGAGGGCGAGGGCGACACCAACGCGATGATCGACGCGCTCGAGGGGTGGACGTTCGAGGGCCCCAAGGGTGAGATGGAGATCCGCGCCGAGGACCACGCGGTCCTGCAGCCGATGTTCACCGTCTCCTTGGAGAAGGACGGCGAGGAGTTCGTGCCCGTCCTCGGCGAGACCGTCGACCCGGCAGACGTGGCTCCGCCCGTCTCCGAGTTCGAGTGATCGCCGCCACCGGGATCGGGTGGCGCATCGGGGGAGCTCGCATCCTCGAGGAGATCAGTCTCGAGGTCGGGGCCGGTGAGCTGCTCGGCATCATCGGCCCCAACGGCGCCGGGAAGTCATCACTGGTGAACATCCTCTCCGGTGTCACCCGCCCCACGCAGGGGCGGGTGACCCTGAAGGACGAGGACGTCACGCGCCTGAGCTCCACCCGGCGGGCACGCCAAGGGCTCGCCCGCTCGTTCCAGACATCGGCACTCTTCGACGGGCTGAGCGCCCGGGAGAATGTGCGACTGGCGATCCAGGCAGCCGGGGCGGCCCCCTTCTCGCCGTTCCGCGCCGCCAGCGGCACGGGCGCCGAGACGATCGAGCTCCTGCTCGCGCGGGTCCGCATGCCGGGCAAGGGGGAGACCATGGCCCGGGACCTCTCGCACGGGGACCGCCGCAAGCTGGAGCTTGCGATGGCCTTGGCCTCGCAGCCGTCGGTGCTCCTGCTCGACGAGCCGATGGCAGGGGTGTCCGCCGAGGACGTCGACGGTCTCACCGAGATCATCGGCGAGGTCCGTGACAGCGGGGTCGCGGTGGCGATGGTCGAGCACCACATGCACGTGGTGCTCGGTCTGGCCGACCGGGTGGCCGTCCTCCACCACGGGCAGCTGCTGGCCATCGGCAGCCCGAGCGAGGTCACCTCCGACGACCGTGTGCAACAGGCCTACCTGGGAGAAGCACTGTGAACGACGACGACACCACCGCCGCAACGGGGGAGGCCGGCGACGGCGCCACCGCCAGCGTCCCGGCTGCTGCCACAGGGGCCGGGCCGGTCCTGACGGTAGCGGACCTGCACGTGAGGTTCGGTGGTTCGCACATCCTCCAAGGTCTCGACTTCGAGGTACCGGCCACCGGCGTGACCGCACTCCTGGGACGCAACGGCGTCGGCAAGACCACGACGCTCAAGGCGATCCTTGGTCTGGCCCCGCGAACCGGCACGATCACCCTGGACGGCAAGACCATCCAGAACCGTGCGACGACGAAGATCGTGCGTGATGGTGTCGGATACGTCCCCGAGGACCGCGAGGTCTTCGGGGGGCTGACCGTCGAGGAGAACCTCCGTCTGGTCGAGCCCGATCTGGGCACCGACACGCCCATCGTCCAGCGACTGTTTCCCGACCTCGTCCCCCGACGCGCGCAGCGCGCCGGCACGCTCTCGGGCGGTCAGCAGCAAATGGTCTCGCTCGCGCGGGTCCTGCTGCGCGACAACCGGCTGCTGCTCGTCGACGAGCCGACGAAGGGATTGGCACCCAAGCTCGTCACCGAGGTGGCCGACGTGCTCGCCGAGGTCGCCCGGAGCACACCGATCCTCCTGGTCGAGCAGAACCTGCCACTCGTGCGCCGCATCGCCGACACGGTCGTCGTCATCGATGCCGGCCGGGTCGTGCACACCGGATCAGCCGCTGACCTCATCGCCGACCAGGAGCTGACCCGCGAGCTGCTCGGGGTCGCCATGCGACGGGAGGGAGCAGCATGAACGAGTTCACCCTCATCCTCGTGACCGGCCTGGGTCTGGGCGCGCTGTACTTCCTCGCGGCCAGCGGCCTCAGCCTCATCTACGGGCTCATGGGGGTGCTGAACTTCGCCCACAGCGCCTTCATGATGGCCGGCTCCTATGCCGGCTGGGAGGTCATGCGCCGACTCCCGGACAGCATGTCGGTGACCCTGCGCCTGCTCCTGGCCATCCTCGCCGCGCTGGTCGTCGGGGCGCTGATCGGGGCGGTGGTCGAGGTGACCCTGATCCGACCGCTCTACAAGCACCACATCCAGCAGGTGCTCGTCACCGTCGGTCTCTCGCTCGCGGCGGTCGCCGTGGCACAGGCCGTGTGGAGCGCCGACCCCAAGCCCATGGAGTCCCCCGAGTGGATGTCGACGACGACCGAGCTCGGTGGCGCACTCCTGCCCAACGACCGGCTGGTCTTCGTCGCCGTGGCACTCGCCCTCTTCCTCGGGTTGCTCGCACTGCTGCGCTACACCCGACTGGGCCTGATCATCCGGGCCGGCGTGGAGAACCGCACCATGGTCGAGGCCTTGGGTATCAACGTGCGCAGCACCTTCACCATCGTCTTCGCCATGGGAGGAGCGGCCGCCGCGTTGGCCGGGATCCTGTACTCCCAGTACGTGGGCGCGGTCTCCCCGGCCCAAGGTGGCTCCCTGCTGATCTACGCCTTCATCGTCGTCGTCATCGGTGGGATGGGCTCCCTCGTGGGCACCGCCGTCGCGGCCGTGGCAGTCGGTCTGGTGCAGCAGATGGCCAACTACTACGCCGCGAGCGGAGCCGGTGACCTGTCGGTCGTCCTGCTGCTGGCGATCGTCCTGCTCCTTCGCCCGGCCTCGATGAAGGGTGGTCACGCATGAGTGCCAAGACGGTGCTCAAGGTCCTTCCCGGTGTGGTCGTCCTGGTCGTCCTCGCTGTCCTGCCCTACATATCGGTGACCATCCCCGGCATCCTGCCGGGACGGGTCAACGGCCCCGGATCGCTGCAACTGCTCGCGGTCTGCTTCATCTTCGCCGGGTTCGCGCTGAGCTACGACGTGATCTTCGGACGCACCGGCCTGCTCAGCTTCGGTCACGCACTCTTCATCTCCGCCGGCAGCTACCTGCTGACGATCTCGCTGTCGACGTGGTCGCTGCCGCTGCCGCTGGCGATCGTCGTCTCCCTCGGCCTGACGACCCTGTTGGCACTCGTCGTCGGCGGTATCGCGCTACGGGTCGGCGGGATCGCTTTCGCCATGGTGACCCTCGCCTTCGCCCAGGCCGGCTCGATCATCATCCTGCGCAACCCGGGCGACCTCACCGGTGGTGAGGAGGGTCTGGTCCTCAACCGCGCGGCCATCCCGTCCATCCTCATCGGCGTACAGAATGCGTCCTACCGGTACTGGCTCGCCCTGGGCTTCGTCGTGCTGGCGTGGGTGCTGGTCGCGTTGCTCGCGCGTTCACGTGCCGGGCACGCCATGGCTGCCGTGCGGGAGAACGAGGCCCGCGCAGCGGTCCTTGGTTTCACCGTCTACCGAGTGAAGCTGCTGGCCATCGTGGTGGGTGCCTTCCTCGGTGGCCTCGGTGGCGTCGTGCACGCAATCGTCCTCGGTGGCTCCAGCCCACACCTGGCGACGGCGGAGTTCACGCTCGCGCTACTGGTCATGGTCGTCCTCGGGGGGGCCGGGCGGTTGTGGGGCGCCGTCGTGGGCGGTTTCGTCTACCACTACGCGGACGCGCGCCTGATCGAGCTGAGTGGATCATCGTTGGTCTCCTCCCTGCCCGACCTCATCGGGCGTCTCCTCGGCGAGCCGCTGTTCATCCTCGGTTCGCTGTTCGTGATCATCGTCTACTTCGCACCCCAGGGGATCACCGGCCTCGCGGTGCGAGCACTGCGAAAGGAACGCGCATGACCACCGATCCGTCCTTCGTCATCGAGCTGCCCGTCGGAAGTCTGGCCATCCACGACCTGACCATCGGCACGGCCGACCCCGGGGTACCCGTGGTGCTGGCCGTGCACGGGATCACCGCGAACGGCCTCTCCTTCCGCCAGGTCGCCGAGGAGCTGCACCGTCGTCACGGTCCCGGGGCGGTGCGTGTCCTGGCCCCGGACCTGCGGGGGCGCGGGGCGAGCCGCGAGGCGCCGGGGCCGTACGGGCTGGCAGCACACGTCGCCGACCTGACCACGGTCGTCGGGGCCTTCGGCGTGAACCCGGTGATCGTCGGTCACTCGATGGGCGGCTTCATCGCGGCACTCGCAGCGGCCGAGCACCCGCGGCTGTACCGCTCGGTCGTCCTCGTCGACGGGGGTCTGGCCTTCCCCCCGCCACCCGGCCTGGACGTGGACGCCGCTCTGGCCGCCGTCATCGGCCCGGCCATGGACCGGTTGTCGATGCGCTGGGAGGACGAGTCGGCCCACCAGGACTTCTGGGCAGAGCACCCGGCCGTCGGGCCCCTGCTCTCCGGCAGTCCGGCCGCCGAGTCGGTGCGGCGCTACCTCGACCACGACCTCGTACCGGCAACGGACACCCCCGGGGCAGTGATGAGCTCGTGCATCCTCGATGCCGTCCGCCGCGATGGTCGGGACGTCCTCGTCGACGAGGACACCCACTCCGCAGCCGGGCGAGCGGTGGCAGCGGGCGTTCCCGTGGAGCTGGTGTGGGCCCGTCGGGGCTTGCTGGACGAGCCCCAGGGGCTGTACGACGAAGGGCGGCTGGCCGCTCTGGACCTGCCCGACCAGCTGGCCGTCCACGGCGTCGACGCCAACCACTACGACGTGATCCTCACGGGCGAGGGACTCACCAGTGTCGTGGACGCCATCGACCGGGGTCTGGCGGTGGACCCGGCGGGCCGGGAGATCGCCTAGATCGCCAGCCCCTCAGGAGTCGTCCAGGAGCCGCCTCAGCCGTAGCGCCAGCTGGATCTCCAGCGCCTGCTCCGGGCGCTGCCAGTGCTCGCCCAGCAGCGCGCTGATCCGGCCCAGACGCTGGGCAACGGTGTTGACGTGCACGTGCAGGGAGGTGGCGGCGTGCCGTGGGCTCGACCCGGCGGCGAAGTAGGCAGCGAGGGTACCGACGAGATCGCTACCGTGGTCCAGGTCGTAGCGCAGCACCGGCCCCAGGACGGTCGTGACGTACTCCTGCACATCCGGATTCGAGCCGACGATCAGTCCGGCGAAGCCGAGCTCGGTCGCCGCGGCGCCGGTACCGGAGCGGCCGAGGGCGATCAGGGCACGGGCCGTGCGCGCCGCCTCATCATGGGCGGCCGGCAGGTCGTCGACATCGCGGATCGGGCCGCTGCAGCCGACGGTGACCGATGCGCCCTTCGCCATGCGGCCGGCCAGTGATCGGGCGAGGGCATCCGCGTCCTCTCCCGGCGCCAGCGCGACGATCTCGTCGTCGTGGGTCCCCACGAGGGAGCGCTCGCCCAGGACCGTGCTCACGGTCAGGGCCCGGGACCGCAGCTGTGTCGGGCCCGCGCCCCGGACGACCAGCAGGCACACGGGCGAGCGGGGATCCAGGCCCGCATCACGCAGGTAGGCGGTGCGGTCTTCGTGGCCACCACGTGCAGCGAGGAGGTCGGTGACGATGCGGTGGCGTGCGCTCTGTCGGGCTTCGTCGGCCTGCCGCTCGAAGAGCAGGACGAGGGCGGTGACGACGGCGGCCCGCTCGACGGTGCGCTGGTCCGCGTCCTCCAGGGTTCGCGGGGCACTCACGACGAGGGTGCCGAGCTGTTCCCGGGCGGCGATGACCCCGATGGCGTGGATGCCGTCGTCCTCGACGAGCCTGCCGATCTCGTGGCGGGCGCGGTCGACGACCGACAGCTGCACGATCGGGTCCGCGTCGGCCCCGCCGTCTGCGGGGTCCGGTGCGGGTCCGAATGCGCTGCGCCGCTCACCCGCGTCGTCGACGAGGACGACCCAGCCGCCGAGCAGCTCGACGAGCGCACGAGTGACGTCGCTGACGCCGCCGCCCTCGAGAACGACCGAGGCGAAGCGGTCGTGCGCGGCTGCGGCCCGCTCGACCCCCAGGGCTTGTTGCCGGACCATCTCGTGGGCCTCGGACAGCGCGGACAAGGCGGTCTGGGCCTCGGCCAGGGCGCGGGTCTGCACGATCGCAACGGCAGCGAGTGCGGCGAGGTTGCCGAGCAGCCCCACCTCGGAGCGGGAGAAGGGGCGAGGGCTGCGGTTGGCGGCGAAGAGCACGCCGACGAAGTGTGACTCGACGATCAACGGTGTGCCGCAGATGGCGACGATTCCCTCGTCGCTGACCCCGCTGTCGATCGCCGAGGTGTGGCTGAAGCGCTGGTCCGCGGAGTAGTCGGCCGTCCAGTAGGGCTTGTGGGTGGAAGCGACGAGCCCACCGAGGCCGTCCCCGAGCTCGAGGCGAAGTGACTGGAACTCCGCGGACACCGACCCGTCGGTCACCCGCATGAAGGTGTCCCCGGCCTGCGGGTCGTAGAGGGTGAGGTAGGTCAGGTCGGTGCCCAGCAGGGTGCGGGCACGTCGCACGATGGCTTCCAGGACGGTGGCCGGGTCGACCTCCGAGGCCAGCTCACGAGCGATGTCCAGCAGGGCCGTCTGGGCTGACTCTCGACGTCGGTGCTCGTCGCGGGTGCCACTGACACGCATCACCAGGTCCTTGATCCCATCGGGCGCCGGCGACGCCGCCAGGCGGGCCATCGATGCGTCCGAGGCCAGCAGTTCGAGCAGCCGGGTCACCTGGTCGATGGGGTCATCCTCCTCGCGCGCCATGGCAGTGATCCTAGGCACGCGGCTCAGTGCGCGGTCCAGCCGCAGTCCACCGGGAGGGATGATCCGGTGATCGAGGTTGCGGCCGGTGAGCAGAGGAAGAGCGCCATGGCTGCCACCTCGTCGACCTCGACGAGCCGCTTCAGAGCGACGGGGGAGAGCATGACCTGCCCGAGAACCTCGTCCTGGGAGATGCCGTGGGTGGCGGCCTGGTCGGCGATCTGCTTCTCCACCAGCGGGGTGCGCACGTACGAGGGGTTGAGGCAGTTGCTCGTGACCCCGTGCTCGGCACCCTCGAGTGCGACCACCTTGCTCAAGCCCTCGAGTCCGTGTTTCGCGGAGACGTACGCCGACTTGAAGGCACTGGCGCGCAGCCCGTGGACGCTGGAGATGTTGATCACGCGGCCCCACCCCCGCTCGTACATGTGGGGCAGCACGGACCGGACCAGCCGGAAGGGCGACTGGAGCATCAACCTGTGGATGAGGTCGAACCTGTCGACCGGGAACTCGTGGACCGGGCTGACGTGCTGGATGCCGGCGTTGTTCACCAGCACGTCGACGTCCGTGGGCAGGGCCGAGAGGGCCTCGAGGTCGGCCAGGTCCATCGTGTACGACGTGAGCGAGGACGCGGGAAGGCTCTCGCCGAGCCGGGCCAGGCCCCCTTCGTCCAGATCGACCGCCGTGACGCGCGCGCCGGCAGCAACGAAGGTTGCCGCGCACGCTGCCCCGATCCCGCTTGCGGCACCGGTGACCAGGGCGTGCCGTCCGGTGAGGTCGGGGACCAGGGCGGCGTTCGGATTCGTTGTCATGACCAGCAAGGTACGAGCCCGCCGATGAGGCGGGAGTGTGCTGCCAGAACGTCGTTTGATCGGCATCGTGTGGTGACACACCCGCAGATGGCACGAGGATCGCGATGGAGGCCCACCGACGTCCGCCACAGCGAAACCGGGCCCCACCGGTGATCCGGTGGGGCCCGGCTTCGCCGTGGTGGCCGGTCAGCCGATGTCGCGGAAGGGCTGCACGCTGGCGCCCAGGGCGTTGAGGCGCTCGGCGAGGTCCTCGTAGCCGCGGTGGATGACGTAGACGTTGCGCAGGTACGACGTGCCCGGCGCGGCGAGCATCGCCAGCAGGACGACCACGCCGGGGCGCAGCGCCGGCGGGCAGGTGACCTCGTTCGTACGCCACCGGCTGGGTCCGTCGACGAGGACCCGGTGCGGGTCGAGGAGGGTGACCTTGCCACCGACCTTGTTCAGCTCGGTCAGGTAGATGGCGCGGTTGTCGTAGACCCAGTCGTGGATCTGGGTCGTTCCCTCGGCACAGGCGGCGATGAGTGCGAAGAAGGGCAGGTTGTCGATGTTCAGGCCGGGGAAGGGCATCGGGTGGATCTTGTCGATGGGTGCCCGCAGGGGCCCTACCTGCGTGGTGATGTCGACCAGGCGGGTGCGGCCGTTGTGGGCCGTGTACTCCTCGCTCATCGTGTACTTCATGCCCATGCCGGCCAGGGTGGCCAGCTCGATCTCGAGGAACTCGATCGGGCAGCGCCTGATCGTGATCTCGGACTCGGTGACCACGGCTGCGGCGATGAGGCTCATCGCCTCGATGGGGTCCTCGCTGGGGGAGTACTCCACGTCGACGTCGATCTCACGCAAGCCGGTGACTTCGAGGGTCGTCGTGCCGATGCCGTTGACCGTGACGCCGAGCTTCTCGAGGAAGAAGCACAGGTCCTGGACCATGTAGTTCGGCGAGGCGTTGCGGATGGTCGTGCGTCCGGGGTGGCGGGAGGCGGCCATGAGGGCGTTCTCGGTGACGGTGTCGCCGCGCTCGGTGAGGATGATCGCGCGGTCCGTGCCGTCCTGGGCGGCGACCTGCGCCTCGTACCAGCCCTGGGTTGCCTGCACGTCGAGACCGAAGTGGGTCAGCGTGGTCATGTGTGGCTCGACCGTGCGGGTCCCGAGGTCGCAGCCACCGGCGTAGGGCAGGCGGAAGTCGTGGAACTCGTGCAGCAGGGGGCCGAGGAACATGATGACGCTGCGGGTGCGCCGGGCGGCTGCCTCGTCCATGGCCTCGAGGTTGAGCTTGGCCGGCGGGACGATCTCCAGGTCGGAGCTGTTCGGCAGCCAGCGGGTCCGGACACCGATGGAGTCGAGGACCTCCAGGAGACGGTTGACCTCCTCGATGCGGGCGAGGTTGCGCAGGGTCGTCGTGCCCTTGTTGAGCAGGGATGCGCACAGCAGCGCCACGGCGGCGTTCTTGCTGGTCTTGACGTCGATGGCACCGGACAGCTGACGGCCACCTTCCACCTTGAGGTGGACCGCGCCGGAGCTGGGGGTGCGCGTCAGCGCGACGAGCTCGGTGTCAAGGGCCTCGCTGATGCGGGCGAGGCTGTCCAGGGTGAGGTTCTGGCCCCCGGCCTCGATGCGGGTGACCGCACTCTGACTCGTCTCGAGGCGAGTGGCGAGGTCGGACTGGGACAGGCCGGCGCGGTGACGCGCCTCCTTGATGGTCGTTCCGATACGGACGAGGTAGTCATCAGACATGCCTTCAACCGTAACTCATATATGAGTTACATGCAGGTTGGGGGTGCCGCGCGTGTCGCAGTCGTGCACAACAGGGACGCCAGGTGCAGATTGCCCGGAGATCGTGGGGTGCCGGTTGCCGGGAGTCCCCTTCGTGCACGTCGGAGACTGATGATCAGCGCCTACGCGTCCGGGTGGTCCTCGAAGGCCGCGACGAGCAACGGCGCGACGATCTCCTGCTGCCACGGGCGCACGCCGCGCTCGGCCAGCGCCGCCTCGAAGCCCTCGACGCTGCGCTCGGTCGGTGGGCGCCACACGACGCGGCGCAGCGGATCGGGGGAGCAGACGTTCTCGATCGGTATCGTGCGCTCATCGGCAAAGAAGGTGAGGGCGGCACGGGTTGCCGTCAGCCGCTCTGCGGCGAGTGGGTCGCGGTTGGCCCACGAGCGCTGGGGCGGAGGGCCGTCGGACTTCACCGTCGCGGGTGGCAGCTCGTCGTCGGACAGGTCCCGGGCACGCTCGACGGCGGCGAGCCACGCGCGCTGGTTGCGCTGGATGGCCCGGTGCCCGCGGGGCAGGTCGCCCGGAGCGGCCGGGGCCGCCTGCGCGATGTCGACCAGGACCGTGTCGGGGATGACCCGCCCGGGCGAGGTGTCGCGGTCACGGGCGATCCGGTCGCGCTCCCACCACAGCTCGCGCACGGTGGCCAGGACGCGGGGTTGGCGGATCTTGTGCAGGCCCGAGGTGCGTCGCCACGGGTCCTGGCGCTGGACCGGTCGCCAGTCCAGCAGGGAGGCGAACTCCTGTCGGGCCCACTCCGACTTGTCCTGGGCAGCGAGGTCGGCGCCCATGAGGTTGCGCACCTCGGTGAGCACCTCAACGTCCAGGGCCGCGTAGCGCAGCCAAGGCTCCGGCAGCGGTCGCGTGGACCAGTCCACGGCGGAGTGCTCCTTGGCCAGGGAGATCCCGAGGTAGTGCTCGATGACGGAGGCCAGCCCCACCCGGGGCAGACCGAGCAGTCGCGCGCCGAGCTCGGTGTCGAAGATCTGTCGTGGCACCAGCCCGACCTCACGCAGGCAGGTGAGGTCCTGGGTGGCCGCGTGCAGGATCCACTCGCCGGTCCCGATCGCCTGGTCGAGGGGCTCCATGTCGGGCAGGAAGACCGGGTCGATCAGCCAGGTGCCTGCGCCCTCCCGCCGCAACTGCACCAGGTAGGCGGCCTGGCCGTAGCGGTAGCCGGAGGCGCGCTCGGCATCGAGGGCGACGGGCCCGAAGCCCGACGCGATCGCGTCCGCGCACTCGATCAGCTCCGACTCGCGCGTGATGACCTCGGGGACGCCCTCGACGGGTTCGCTGAGGAGTGGGAGAGGTGCCGTCGTGGATTCCTCGTTCCCGCCCTTCGCCGGTCCCGGGCTCAACGGCGCCGACCCGGTAGCGCGACGACCCCGTCGGGCAGCGGGGGCAACCCGCCGACCGTCCCCAGCATGTCCACCCATGCGGACAAGTGTGTACCGGCCTCTGCGTCGGCGGGGCTCCACGAGGCGCGGATCTCCATCTCGACGCTCTGCTCGCGGTCATCGAGGTCGCCGAAGGACTCCGACACGACGTGGGTGACGGTCCCGGCGAGGTTGCGGGCCTCGATCCCGTGCGCCTCGAGCGCGTCGGTGAGCCACGACCAGCCGACTGCGCCGAGCATCGGGTCGCCGGCGACCTCTGCCTCGAGCTCGGCCCTGGCGAAGGTGACCACCCGCCAGGCGCCGCTCCACGGCTCGGGTTCGTCCGGGTCGTGCAGCAACACGAAGCGACCCGTTGCGACGTCCTCGCCGTCCGAGGCATCGACGATGTCGGCGGTCATCGCCACTGCATGGGGTGCGAGTCGGGTGGGCGCCGGGACCTCGGTCAGGCGCACCTCCGGGCGCAGCCGAGCGTCGTGCACGCTGCGCAGGGCGTGATCGAAGTCGGACGACGGTGCGCCGGAGATCTGGGATGCCACCCTGTGAGGGTAGGTCGCCGGGGCCGGTGTGGTCGGTAGGCCACGCCGGGGGAGACGTACCGTTGCCCCCGTGACGATCGCCATCGCCCTCGCGGCCTCCGTGACCTGGGGGGCCTCGGACTTCATCGCCGGCCTGTTGTCCGCGCGACTGCCGGCACGCACCGTCGTCACCTGCTCGCAGACCGTCGCTCTGGTCGCGATCTCCGTGGTCGTGCTGGTCGTCGGCCTGCCCCTGCCACCCGGCTCGTGGTGGGTGTGGGGCGCGCTCGGGGGAGTGGCAGAGGGTGCCGGCCTGCTCGCGCTCTACACCGGTCTGGCCCGTGGCCCGATGGGGATCGTCACGCCGATCGCCGGTCTCGGTGTCCTCGTCCCGGTGGTCGTCGGCCTCGTCCGCGGCGACCCGGTGACCGTCCTGCTCGGTGCCGGGATCCTGCTGGCGATCGTCGGCGGTGTCCTCGCCAGCGGTCCGGAGGTCAAGGGCGCAGGCGAAGGGGGTGATGCCACCTCGATCCTCTACGCCGTCCTCGCGGCGCTCGGTCTGGGCACGGCGATGGCCTGCGTCGACCTGGGCAGCCGGGTCTCGGGGATCCACACGTTGTGGGCGATGCGGATCGCGTCGGTGAGCGTCTTCCTCGTGCTCGCCCTGGTGCTGACGACCCGGTGGCGCCTGCCCCGACGGCTGGTCCCGGGCATCGTCATCGTGGGACTCGCGGACCTGTCGGCCACGGCCCTGTTCAGCGTGGCGACCACGCGCGGTCACCTGAGCATCGCCGGGGTCCTCGCCTCGCTCTACCCGGTGACGACGATCCTGCTCGCGTGGCTCGTCCTGCGGGAGCGACTGCGTCCCGTCCAGCTCGTCGGGGTGGCTGCCGCGCTGGTGGGCATCGCCCTCATCGCAGCCTGACCCGCCCCCTTCGCCCGGGGGTCCGACGCGCCGACCTGCATGGGAGGATCGGGAGCGTGAACACCGCAGCCTCGCCCTCCGACAGCCCCCTGGTCCGCGCGGCCCGGGGGGAGTCCGTCCCGCACACCCCCGTGTGGTTCATGCGCCAGGCCGGCCGCTCCCTCCCGGAGTACCGTGAGCTGCGGGCCGGCACCACCATGATGGAGGCCTGCCGCACGCCCGATCTCGTCACCGAGATCACCCTGCAGCCGGTGCGACGCCACAACGTGGACGCTGCGATCTTCTTCTCCGACATCGTCGTCCCGCTCGAGGCCGTCGGCATCGACATAGACATCGAGCCGGGCGTCGGACCCGTGCTGGACGTGCCCTTCCGCTCCCGCGAGGACCTCGACCGGATCCCGGAGCTGACCGCGGACATGGTCCCGGACATCACCGAGTCCGTGCGCCGCATCGTCATGGACCTCGGGGCCACCCCGCTCGTCGGGTTCGCGGGTGCCCCCTTCACCCTCGCCTCATATCTCATCGAGGGTGGTCCGAGCAAGAACCACGAGCACACCAAGTCGCTCATGCACGGGGACCCTCAGTTGTGGCACGACCTGTGCGCGCGCCTGTCGCAGATCGCCGCCACCTTCCTCCAGGTTCAGGTCGACGCCGGGGCGAGCGCGGTCCAGCTCTTCGACTCGTGGGCCGGATTCCTCTCCAAGGCCGACTACCGTCAACACGTCCTGCCGCACAGCAGGGTGGCGCTGGCCGCACTCGCGGATCGCGAGGTCCCGCGCATCCACTTCGGGGTGGGTACCGGGGAGCTGCTTCCCGACATGGCCGCCGAGGAGACCGAGGTCATCGGCGTCGACTACCGAGTCTCCCTGGCCGAGGCCATCGAGCGCGTCGGCGCCGACCGGCCCGTCCAGGGCAACCTCGACCCGGCACTGCTCTTCGCCCCCTGGGAGGTCATCGAGACCCAGGTCCGTCGCATCCTCGCGGAGGGGCGTGCGGCGCCCGGACACATCTTCAACCTCGGCCATGGCGTCCTGCCGGACACCGACCCGGTCGTCCTCACCCGTGTCGTCGAGCTGATCCACGAGGTCAGCGCCCGCTGATGCCGGCCGTCAGGTGACGTCAGTGCGGACCCGCCGGCCACCACGGCGCCGCAGCCACAGCACAGGACCGGCGATCACCAACCCCAGCACAGCGAGGGGGGTGACCGCCCCGAGCGCGGTCATGCCCGCCCCGAGGGCGGTTGTGAAGGCACCCCATCCCGACGCGAGGCCGGCAAGAAACCCGCTCGGGTCCTCGGCCGCGGCCCCGGGCGACTGCAAGTCGACCGTGATCGGCGCGGTGCTCGTGCGCTTCTCCAGTGCCTTCTGCTGGGCAAGCGTCGACTCGAGGTCGGCCTCGCGCTCGGTCAGCTCGGACTCGAGGGCGACGATCTCCTCGAGGCCGTCGGCTGAGTCGATGAGCTCCTGCAGACGGGCCACCGACTTCTTCAGCGTGCCGACCCGCGAGGTCGTGTCCGTGTACTGCTGCGACAGGTCCTGGACGTCACCGGAGCGCTCGGTGACCTTCCCGATGCCTGCCAGCTCGGACACGATCGTGTCGAGCTCGTCGACAGGCACGGTCACGACGATCTCAGCCGACGATCGGTCGTCGCTCGCTCCGTCGTCGCCGGGGGAGATGTGTGTCTCCTCGCTGGAGACGTACCCTCCGGAGGCCTCGGCGATCGAGCGAACCTTGGCGCTCGCCCGCGGGACGTCGTCCACCGTGGTCGTCAGGGCAGCGGTCCGCGCGAGGTGGGTGCCGCCCGCGTCCTGCTCGGTGATCTTCTTCGTCGACGCGCCTTCGGCCGGTGCCGGTTCGTCCTGCACGGCCCGGTCGGCACTCGCGCCGGACGGCGCAGACGCCGCACCGTCCGGGTGGTTGCCGGTATCAGCGCTGCATCCTGCCAAGACCAGCGTTCCTGCTGCGGCCAGCGTCACCACTCGCATCGTCGTACCTCGCATCGTCGTCCTTTCACGTCCTCGGCCTGCTCTGACCCGGGCGGTCGTGGACTTGGACGCGCCCGGGCCCGGGCCGGTTGCACCGGACCGGGTCACGATGTGGTCACTGTAGGTGGGAAACTGGGGCCATGCGTCCTCGCGTGATCGTCGTCGGTGGTGGCATCGCCGGTCTGGCGACCGCCCACCACCTGCTGGCACAGCGCCCCGACCTCGACGTCCTCGTCATCGACGCGGGGGAGCGGCCGGGCGGCAAGATCCGTGGCTTCCGAGTCGGAGGCGTCACCGTCGACGTGGGCGCCGAGTCCATCGTGGCGAGCAGCCGCCCGGCGCGTGAGCTGATCACCGACCTCGGTCTGGCCGACCGCCTCGTCCACCCCGAGCCGGTGCCCGCCAGCATCTGGTCACGGGGTGCGCGCCACCGCGTACCCGCCCGCAGCTATCTGGGCATCCCCTCCGCCGAGACCGACCTGGGCGGGATCCTCGACGAAGGGGAGGTCGCCCGCGCGGCGCGACCGGCACCCTTCGCCCTCGACGATCGTGATGTGACCGTCGCCGACGCCGTCGGATCCGTCTACGGCCGGGCGGTCGTCGACCGGGTGGTCGAGCCCCTGCTCGGCGGGATCTACGCCGGGCGGGTCGATGCGCTCTCCCTGCGCGCGACGATGCCGGGGCTGTGGTCGGCGATGGCCGAAGGCAGGTCCGTGCCCGACGCGGTCGCCTCCCTCGTGCCGGAGCCGACGACGCCACCGAAGCCACGGGTCATGGGGCTCGTCGGCGGCATCAGCACGCTCGTCGACGCACTCGCCGCCGGCGTCACCACCGGCGGCGGCACGATCCTGCAGCAGACCATCGCCCGAGAGCTGCACCGCACCCCGGCCGGGTGGCGTGTGGTGACCGGGCCGACCATCGACCCCGTGGTCCACGACGCCGACGCCGTCGTCCTCGCCACCCCGGCGCCGCCGACGTCCCGACTGCTCACCGACCACGCGCCCGCCGCATCCCGTGCCCTGGCCGGGGTCGACTACGCGTCGATGGCCGTCGTCACCCTCGCCCTGCCCACCGCACAGCTGCCGACGCCGCCCGGGAGCGGCTTCCTGGCCCCCGCCGTCGACGGGCACACGATCAAGGCCGCGACCTTTTCCGCGGCCAAGTGGGCCTGGGTGCGCGCCGCGTCCGACGAGGTGACCCTCCTGCGTGCGTCCGTCGGCCGGGCCGGTGAGGTCGCGAGCCTGCAGCGCAGCGATGATCAGCTGCGAGCCATCGCCCTCGACGAGGTCGGGCAGGCGTTGGGCACCCGGCTGCCGCAGCCCCTGGACGCGCACGTGCAGCGCTGGGGCGGCGGGCTGCCCCAGTACGACCTCGGGCACACTGACAAGGTCGCCACGACGCGCGCGGATGTCGCCGGACTGCCCGGGATCGAGCTCGTCGGCGCCGCCTACGACGGGGTGGGCATCGCGGCCGTCCTCGACGGAGCGGCCCGGGCCGCGAGCACGATCTCGACCACTTGCCCCCCTTCGACCCCCACCCGACAGGAGCAGCGATGACCGACCGTCCCGCACCCACCAAGCCCAGCCGCGAGCAGCTCGAGGCGATCAACTCGTCCGTGCACTACGCGATGTTCTCCGCCTTCGCCCTGGCCACGCCGCTGGGCGACGCAGACCGTCCCGCGCTCGTGGCCGAGGTCGAGGAGCTCATCGCCGCGGTGACCGAGGGCGGCGTGACCGTCCGTGGTGTCTATGACGTCGCCGGCTTGCGCGCCGACGCGGACCTGCTGATCTGGTGGCACGCCGACGAGGTCGAGCTGCTCCAGGACGCCTACAAGCGCCTGCTGCGCACCGAGCTGGGGGCGCATCTGGAGCCGGTGTGGTCCAACGTCGCCTGCCACCGCCGGGCCGAGTTCAACCGCAGCCACATCCCCGCCTTCATGGCCGGCGAGCCGGTGCGCAACTACGTGTGCGTCTACCCCTTCGTGCGGTCCTACGACTGGTACGTCATCGACGAGAAGGAGCGTCGCGCGATGCTCGCCGAGCACGGCGCCATGGCCCGCGACTACCCGGACGTGCGCGCCAACACCATCCCCGCCTTCGCCCTGGGCGACTACGAGTGGATCCTGGCCTTCGAGGCCGACGAGCTGCACCGCATCGTCGACCTCATGCGCGAGCTGCGTGCCTCCCGGGCACGCCTGCACGTGCGCGAGGAGGTCCCGTTCTTCACCGGGCCGCGCGTGAGCGTCGAGGCGCTCGTGGAGGGGCTGCGCTGAGGTCTGCTCGCCTCACCCGCCCCTCGCGCCTCACCCGCCTCCCGAATACCGGGTGACCCGATAAGCCCCTGGTTCGCACGGGTTTCATACTCCTGCGGACCGGGGGTTTCTCCTGCAGAGTCCCCGGGGACTCTCGTCACCCACACCCTCGCTGTCCCCGGCGAGGAGTCCACAGGCCCGCGCGAGGTCATCCCAGCCGTGTCGGATGCGAGCCACTGTTGCTCCCATGATCGATGTGGCTTCCTACCTCTACACCGAGCTGCTTGCTCTCCCCGACGCGATCTTCACCCGTCAGGACGCCCTGAGGATGGGTCTGGGAGATGAGGTGCTCAAGGCGGCACTGCGTCGCGGGCTGATCACGCGCATCTGCCGCGGTGCCTACACAGGACCAGGCACGTGGACGAAGGAAGAGCACCGTCAGCTCCTCGCCAAGGCCGCACTGCGCACATATCCCGACGCGGTGCTGACCGGTGCAACGGCCGTCGCCGCCCACGGCATCCCGCTCTTCGAGGTAGCGGCCGTGCGGGCGGACATCGCGCGACCCGTCGCTCGCGAAGCCAGCACGGAACACCTGCGCATCCGCCCCCTTCGCCACGACCCCGTGGACACCCCGTGGGGGCCAGCGACGGAGCTGGCGACGGCACTCGTGCAGATGACCATCGACCACGGCATCACTGCGGGTGTGACATCGATCGACGCCGCCCTGCACTGTGGTGCGACAACCAGGGGATCCCTCGACGCGGTCTACGAGACCGTCCGAAGATGGCCCCTCTCGTCGCGGGTCCGGTGCGCCCTGGAGTGGTCGGACGGTGACGCCGAATCCCCCGGAGAGAGCGTCACCCGAGTCATCCTCCGGGCAGCGGGATGGCGCGTCGTCTCGCAGGTTCCGATCGCCGATCGTCACGGTGAACTGGTCGCCCGGGCCGACCTGGGCATCGAGGGGACCAGGGTCCTGATCGAGTTCGACGGGAAGGTGAAGTACGCCGACGGCGGAGCCGACGCACTCTTCCGCGAGAAGAAGCGTGAGGACCGCCTTCGAGCCCTTGGCTACGTCATCGTCCGGGTGACCTGGGCGGACTTGTTCCACTCGCAACGCATCGTCGCTGCGGTAGCCGCGGCGCTGGCCGTCGCGGCGTAGGAACTCGCTGGACCGACGAGCCGTCCGGTTGATTGGCTGGGAGGCATGACGAGCAGTGATCTGTGGACGGCCGAGCAGGCGGAGCGGTACGACGGCGCGGACGGGATGTTCAGCCCCGACGTCGTCGATCCGGCAGTGGAGGCCCTCGCCGACCTGACCGAGGGAGGCCCGGCTCTGGAGTTCGCCATCGGCACGGGACGGATAGGTGTCCCACTCCGGGCGAAGGGGGTCCAGGTGACGGGGATCGAGCTGTCCCGCCCGATGGTCGAGCAGTTGCGTAGCAAGGTCTCGCCGGACGAGCTCCCGGTGACGATCGGGGACATGGCGACGACGCGCGTCGACGGTGAGTTCTCGTTGGTCTACCTCGTCTTCAACACCATCGGCAACGTGCGCACGCAGGCCGAGCAGGTCGAGTGCTTCCGTAATGCGGCACGCCACCTCCGGCCGGGAGGACGCTTCGTCGTGGAGGTCGGCGTGCCCCCGCTTCGTTCCCTGCCACCGGGGCAGTGGGCCGTGCCGTTCGACGTGTCCGACGAGCACCTGGGGTTCGACACGTTCGACGTGGTGACTCAGCAGGCGACGTCCCACCACGTCAATCGGCAGGCGGACGGGACCTATCGGCGAGGTACACACAACTACCGGTACGTCTGGCCCAGCGAGCTCGACCTGATGGCTCAGCTGGCGGGGATGGAGCTCGAGCGGCGCACAGAGGACTGGGGCGGGACCCCCTTCGCCGCCGAGAGTGGCGGACACGTGAGCGTCTGGCGGCTGCCCAGCTGACTCAGCAAGACAGACCCCTGGTTCGCATCAGTAGGAGACTCATGCGAACCAGGGGTTTGTCGGATGACCCGAGAATCGGGAGGCGGGTGAGGCGCCTCAGCCCTGCGCCGGGCGCAGCGTCATCGAGATCGAGTTGATGCAGTACCGCTGGTCCGTGGGGGTGTCGTACCCCTCACCCTCGAAGACGTGACCCATGTGGCTGCCGCAGTTGGCGCAGCGGACCTCGACGCGGGGGCGGCCCGGCAGGGAGGCGTCCTCGATGTACTCGACGCGGTTCTCGGCGAGCGGGGTGTAGAACGAGGGCCAGCCGCAGTGGCTGGAGAACTTCGTCTCCGAGGTGAACAGCTCGGACCCGCAGGCGCGGCAGGCGTAGACGCCCTCGGTCTGCGTCTCGTTGTACTCACCCGTGAAGGGGCGCTCGGTCCCGGCGGCACGCAGCACGGAGTACTCCTCCGGGGCGAGCTCCTGACGCCACTGCTCGTCGGTCTTGCTCACGGCGTAGTCGCGGTCGGTCTGCTCCATCATCGTGTGACTCCTTCATCGTCGATGTCTCCATCATGCAACGCCGCGGCCGCCGAGGATCTTCCGGGGCTGCCACGGCGATGGATGATGGGTAGGGATCAGCCGACGTCGCGGTGGGCAAGGTGGTCCGGCCGCGGGGCGGAGGCCGCGAAGGGCTCCCGCAGCTGGTTGGAGACGGCGTTGAAGACGACGAAAAGGTTGTTGCGCGGATCCGGCGAGATGTTTCCTGCGGACGCGTGCATGCAGTTGGAATCGAAGTACAGCGCCGACCCGGCCGGACCGGTGATCATGTCGATCCCGTGCTCCTGCGCCAGCTGGGTGACGTCCTCCTCGTCCGGGGTTCCGAAGGGGGGACGGTAGGAGCTGAGTGACTCGCGGTGGTAACCATCCGGCGTTTCCCCGACGCAGCTGACGAACTGCTTGTGCGAGCCGGGGATGATCATCAACGCGCCGTTCGTCTCGTAGTTGGGCGTCAGCGAGAGCGAGACGCTCAGGGCGCGCGGGGCGGGCATCCCGTCCTCGGCGTGCCAGGTCTCGAAGTCGCTGTGCCAGTAGAACGGCCCGCCGGCGAAGCCCGGCTTGAGGTTCATCCGGCTCTGGTGGACGTACACGTCGTCGCCGAGGATCTGGCGGGCGACGCCGACGATGTCCTCGCGGTTGACGATCTCGGCGATCGCGTCGCTGAGCCGGTGGACGGCGAAGACCGAGCGCAAGTCGCCGTTGGAGCGCTCGCGGATGATCCGCTCGTCGTCCCCGAGCCGGTCGGTGATGGCATCCACCTCGGACAGGCAGGTGGTGATGTCCTCCTCGGAGAGGACCGGGTCGGCGGTGTGGTAACCGCGCCGGTCGTAGCCGCGCAGCTGGTCCCCGGAGAGCGGACCCGAGGCGTCCTTGCTCCACACGACGGAGTGCGAGCGGGGCTCGATCTGGCTGCGGTCGGCCAGGCGGGTCCGGTAGACATCAATGGTTCGAGTTGCGGTTTGAGTTCCCGTGATCACAGAAGATCCCTTTCGCTCAATCCGGCGCATCGGTGGTGCCGGTGGTGCTGTTTTGTTGTCAGGACCCGCCTCATGGACGGGCCCCGTGGACGGGCGAAGGGGGCTGCTCGCCCCCGCTCGCACGTTCTCAACTTCCGTGGACGGAATCAACACACGGCAGCCCATAGGCTGATGCCATGGCCAAGACACCGGCAGCGGTCGTGACGGCGGGGGAGCGGGAGGTTCGTGTCTCCAGCCCCGATCGGGTCGTGTACGAGGCGAGCGAGCGGACCCCGGCGATCACCAAGCTCGAGGTGTGCGAGTACGTCGCGGACGTCGGCGCGACGATGATGCGCACGATCGGCCAGCGCCCCACCGCGATGGAGCGCTGGCCGGACGGGTGGCGCGAGGGGATGCGACTCGCGGTCGGCCCCAAGGACTCCGGCGCCGACGGCTTCTACCAGAAGCGTCTGCCCCGGGGCGCGCCCGACTACGTCGAGACGGTCGACATCACATTCCCGAGTGGACGCAGCGCCGCCGAGTTGTGCCCGACGGAGCCGGCATCGCTCGTCTGGGCGGCCCACATGGGGACGCTGACCTTCCACCCCTGGCCGGTGCGGCGGGCCGACGTCGATCACCCCGACGAGCTGCGACTCGACCTGGATCCGCAGCCCGGCACCGACTTCGCCGATGCGCAGCGGGTGGCCGGCGTCGCCCGTGAGCTGCTCGAGGAGCTCGGCCTGCGCGGCTACCCGAAGACCAGCGGCAACCGCGGCATCCACGTCTACGTGCGGATCGAGCCCCGGTGGTCCTTCGAGGAGCTGCGGCACGCGGCGATCGGCTTCGGCCGCGAGCTGGAGCGGCGCGACGACTCCGTGACGACCGCGTGGTGGAAGGAGGAGCGGGGGAAAAGGATCTTCGTCGACTTCAACCAGAACAACCGCGACCGCACGATCGCCGGCGCGTGGAGCCTGCGCGCTCGTCCCGGCGCGCCGGTGAGCACCCCGATGACGTGGGAGCAGCTGGCCGCGGTCACCGATCCACGCGAGTACAACCTCACCACCGTGCTCGACCACCTCGCCGACGGTGACCCGTGGGCCGACATGGACGAGCAGGCGTACTCGCTCGACCCCCTGCTGCGGTTGTGGGAGACCCTGCCCGGCGGCGAGCTGAACTTCCCGCCCGACTACCCGAAGATGCCCGGCGAGCCACCGCGCGTGCAGCCGAGCAAGAAGGTCGCCGAGCACTGGGACGCGGACGGCAACCGGATCGGGGAATGATCCGTCACGACGACTCAGTCGGCGAGGACCTCGCCCAGGTCGTAGGCGGCGGCCCGGTCGATCTGGTCGAGCGTGCACGAGGCGGGGTCGCGGTCGGGTCGCCAGCGCAGGAACTGCACCGTGTGGCGGAAGCGGTGCCCCTCGAGCTGGTCGAAGGCGACCTCGACGACGCGCTCGGGTCGCAGCGGCACGTACGAGACGTCCTTGCCCGAGGAGAAGCGCGAGCGGTCCGTCTCAGCGTGCTCGATCTCCCCGTCGGCGTCACGTCGCACGAGCGGCTCGAGCTCGTCGACGAGTTCCAGGCGCTTCTTCGTCGTGAAGGCCGCGATCCCACCCACGTTGATCAGGTTCCCCTCGTGAAAGAGCCCGAGCAGCAACGAGCCGACCCCCTGCCCGGACTTGTGCACCCGGTAGCCGGTGACGACCGCCTCCGCGGTCCGTTTGTGCTTGATCTTCAGCATCGTGCGCTTGCCGGGTTGGTAGGTCGAGGCGAGCGCCTTGGCGACCACGCCGTCCAGGCCGGCCCCCTCGAACCGCACGAACCAGTCCCGGGCCTCCTGCGCATCCCGCGTCACCCTCGTCAGGTGCAGCGGCGCCCCCTTCGCGATCGTGGCGAAGACCGACTCGAGGACCTCGCGGCGGTGGGCGAAGGCGGACCCGGTCACGTCCTCGTCGCCGAGGGCCAGCAGGTCGAAGGCGATGAACTCCGCCGGCGTCTGCGCGGACAGCTTCGCGATGCGCGACTGGGCGGGGTGGATCCGTTGGCCGAGTGCCTCCCAGTCCAGCCGTTGCCGGCCCGGCTCGCCGCTGCGTACGACGATCTCGCCGTCGAGCACGACCTGTTCGGGCAGGTGCTCGTGACAGGCATCGACGAGCTCGGGGAAGTACCGGGTGAGGGGCTTCTTGCCGCGGCTGGCCAGTTCGACGTCGTCGCCGTCCTTGACGATGATGCAGCGGAACCCGTCCCACTTCGGCTCGTAGGAGTAGCCCGCGTCGACGGCGTCGGCCGCGGGCACGTCCTTGATCGCCTTGGCGAGCATCGGGGAGAGGTCCAGGTGGGGAAGGGGTGCCACTCGTCACATTCTGCCTGTTCGGCGCAGGATTTGAGACGATGGGCACGTGACGACGAGGACCCTGGCTGAGCGCGCAGTGACCTACGGGTCCGTGGCGGCCGCGTCCGCCCTCGTCGGCGCGGGCTCGGTGTGGGTCGGGGGTGCGACCTACTTCGCCCGCCGGGTCCTGACGCCGGACCCGATCCGACCGGACGACACCGTCATCCACGTCGTGCACTCCGACAGCCTCACGCTCTCGGGCACCGAGGACATCGTGGTGCCCGGGCGCTACGGACTCTGGCTCGACGGCGGCAAGGGCCACGCCCGCATCGGCGGCGTCCTCGAGGTGGACCACCGGCGGCAGCGGGTGCGCCGCGAGCTGCTCGGGGTGGACTTCGGTGTCCTGCAACCCGGCCCGGCCCGGTTCAACCCCTACTACTGGGGTCGCGACCCGCAGACCGACCTGGGTCTGGCGACCGAGGACGTCATCGTCCCCGCCGAGCTCGGCCCGATGCCGGCCTGGATCACGCCGACCCCGCACGGTACCGGCGACCGCTGGGCGATCCTCGTCCACGGTCGCGGTGCGCGTCGGATCGAGGCGATCCGGGCGATCCCGGCCCTGCACGCGGCGGGCCTGACCTGCTTGGTCCCCAGCTACCGCAACGACGGGGAGGCCCCGGTGGGGCCCGACGGGCGCTACAACCTCGGCCTGTCCGAGTGGCGCGACATCGAGGACGCCGTCTCCATGGCGCTGGCCCGCGGAGCCCGGGAGATCATCCTCGTCGGCTGGTCGATGGGCGGCGCGATCGTCCTGCAGTTCCTGGATCGCTCTCGCCTGTCGAGCGTCGTCTCACGGGCCGTGCTGGATGGTCCCGTCGTCGACTGGGGCCAGGTCCTCAAGCACCACGCCGAGCTGCACCGCGTCCCTGCACCCGTCTCGCACCTGGGCAGCGCCCTCATGGGGCAGCACTGGGCCAAGCGGCTCGTCGGAGTCTCCGAGAGCGTCGATGTCGCGAAGACCGACTGGGTCACCCGGGCGGACGAGCTGCACCACCCGATGCTGCTCATCCACTCGCGCGACGACGAGTTCGTCCCCGTCGGGCCGAGCGAGGCGCTGGCGCAGGCGCGTCCGGACCTGATCACCTACGAGCCGTGGTCCCTCGCGCGGCACTGCAAGGAGTGGAACGTCGACCCGCGTCGCTGGGACGCAGTGGTCGCCGACTTCGTACGCTGACTCAGCGCTCGACGCGCCACAGGCCCAGCAGGCTGCCGTCCTCCTCGAGCAGGTGCCGGCAGGTGAGGTCGACGTCGACGTCCGCCCCGTCGAGCAGACGCGGGTGGGAGCTGCGGTCGCCACCGACGAGGTTCGGCGTCCACGACAGGCCGAGCTCGTCGACGAGCCCTGCGGTGACCAGCTCGGCAGCCAGCGTCGGTCCCCCTTCGCACAGCACGTGGGGACCGAAGGTCCGCCGGGCGCGCTCCACGACGACTGCCGGGTCGACGCGGTCCTGGCCACACAGCCATGTGGTCTCCGACTCCGGGGCGCCGGAGGACCGGGTCGTGGCGAGCACGACATCGTCGCCCCGTGTCGTCGGCGGCAACTGGGCTCGGGAGGAGACCACGACCATCGGCGTGCCCGCCGGCGCGTACCCCTCGACACGCGCCGTCCCGGCCCCGATGAGCAGGACGTCGGCGGCCCGGCGCATCGCCGTGAAGCCACGGTGGTCGGCCGCCGAGTTGATCGTCCCGGAGCGCCCGTCCGCACCCGTCGCCGCCCCATCGAGGGTGGTGACGAAATTCAGCCGCAGGAGCGGATCCGATGCGGCGTAGAGGGCGTCGATGTCGTCGTCGGTGAGCTCGTCCCCCGGGGAGACGGTAGCGGCGGCATGGTCACAGGTCAGGACGCGCATGCTGCGAGTCTGCCTCACGACCTCCTTGACTGACATGATCCGTGGATGGCCAAGAAGAAGAAGTCAGGCAAGAAGACGGCATCGCCGAGCACCCCGTTCCGGGATGCCTTGTGCGCACCCGCGGGGACCGACCTGACCGCCATCGACACCCGTGGTACCCCGGCCTTCGACGGTGACAAGGGAGATGGCAAGAAGGCCTTGGCTGCTCTGGCCGGACCTGTCTCCGACCTGCAGGAGCGCCTTTTCGCCGGGGCCACCTCCGGAGGCAGGCGCAGCATCCTGCTGGTCATCCAGGGCATGGACACGGCCGGCAAGGGTGGAGTGATGCGTCACGTCGTGGGCAATGTCGACCCACAAGGCGTGGCGATCACCGCCTTCAAGGCGCCGACCGAGGAGGAGCTTCGGCACCCCTTCCTCTGGCGCATCCGCAAGGCGCTGCCGCACCCCGGGCAGATCGGTGTCTTCGACCGCAGCCACTACGAGGACGTCCTGATCGCCCGCGTCCACGACCTCGTCCCGAAGTCGCAGTGGGCGCGTCGCTACGGCCAGATCAACGCCTTCGAGCAGGGTGTCGTCGACCAGGAGACGACGATCATCAAGGTGATGCTGCACACCAGCAAGGAGGAGCAGAAGGAACGCCTGGCCGAGCGGCTCGACCGAGGGGACAAGCACTGGAAGTTCAGCCCTGTCGACATCGACGAGCGCGCCTACTGGCAGGACTACCAGCAGGCCTACCAGGCCGCCATCGACAGGTGTTCCACCGACGTCGCCCCCTGGTACGTCGTGCCGGCGGACCGCAAGTGGTACGCCCGGCTGGCCGTGATGAACCTGCTCAAGGAGCACCTGGAGCCGATGGACCTGCAGTGGCCCGAGGCGGACTTCGACGTCGAGAAGCAGCGGGCGCGACTGGAGAAGTCCTGACGCCTCCCTGGGCCTATGCCGAGACCGTGGCCCGCGCGATGGCCGTCGTGCCCGCGAGTGTGACGAGGTCGGGGTCGAGCGTGCCGAAGTTCATCCCCTTGCCACCGCCGAGCCGGGAGGCGACGAAGGCCTCGGCCAGGTCGCTCGGAGCGTGCGTGACCATCAGGCTCGCCTGCAGCGTCTGGGCGAGGCGCTCGACGAGGTGGCGCGAGCCCATGGCCGCGCGGTCCGGGTCCTGCGCCCCGAGCTCGCTGCAGTCGCGCTCGAGGTCGTCCAGCGCGGCATCGAGGACGGGCAGCTGCCCACGGGCGACGGAGGCCTCCTTGAGCAGAGCCATCAGCGAGGCCGGCTCCTTGGCGATCGCGCGGAGCACGTCCAGCGCGTTGACATTGCCCGAGCCCTCCCAGATCGAGTTCAGCGGGGCCTGCCGGTAGAGCCGGCCCATGCCGTGCTCCTCGACGTACCCGTTGCCACCGAGGCACTCCATGGCTTCCGCGGTGAAAGTCGAGGTGCGCTTGCACACCCAGTACTTGCCCACCGCGACCCCTAGACGGGTCAGCTCGGTGTCGCCCTCGTCGAGGGCGTGGGCCAGACGCAGGCCCAGCAGGGTCGCCGCCTCCGACTCGAGGGCGAGGTCGGTGAGGACGTTGCGCATCAACGGCTGGTCGACGAGCGTCGCACCGAAGGCGACGCGGTGCTGCGTGTGGTGGACCGCCCGCGTCAGAGACGCACGCATGGTGGCCGCCGACCCGAGGACACAGTCCAGTCGTGTCGTCGCGACCATGTCGATGATCGCGCGCACGCCGCGGCCCTCTTCGCCGACGAGGGCACCCCAGGTCCCGTCGAGCTCGACTTCCGATGATGCGTTGGAGCGGTCGCCGAGCTTGTCCTTCAGCCGCTGCAGGGCGAAGGGGTTGCGCGTCCCGTTCTCGAGGACCCGGGGGACGAGGAAGCAGCTGGGTGGCGCCTCGGGGGAGGTCTTTGCCAGGACGAGGAAGACATCACTCATGGGAGCCGAGCAGAACCACTTGTGGCCGGTGAGCCGGTAGGTGCTACCGGTCAAGGGGCCGTCCGGGGTCGCCACCGCGAGCGTGGAGTTGGCTCGTACATCCGAGCCACCCTGCTTCTCGGTCATCCCCATCCCGGCGATCGCGCCGGCCTTCGTCCCGACTTCGCGCAGGCCGAAGTCGTAGGTGCGCGAGGCCAGCTTGCTCTCCCACCGCTCGGCGAGCTCGGGGGAGTGGCGAAGGGCGGGGACGGCCGCGTTGGTCATCGTGATCGGGCAGATGTGACCGGGCTCGGCCTGGCTCCACGCGATCAGACCGGCCGCGCGACGTACGTGCGAGCCGCTCCCTTCGCGCTGTGTCCATGCCTCACCGGTGAGTCCGGCGCCGGCAGCGGTACGCATCAGCTCGTGCCACGCGGGGTCGAACTCGACCTCGTCGATGCGGTGGCCGAAGCGGTCGTGGGTGTACAGCCGGGGGGTGTTGCGGTGGGCCCGGTCGGCCCAGCCGGCGGCCTCGTCGGAGCCGGCCAGGAGGCCCAGTGCGGTGAGCTCCTGCACGGCGTCGTCACGACGGTCGGCGGGGACCCAGCGGGCGACCCCCTCCGTCAGTGCGGGATCCGTGGAGAAGACGTCCTGACCGCTGAACGGCGGGGGCTGGTTGGTCACCTCGTGCGTGGGCATGGGGCCAGCCTACGAGTGGGGGTCCTGGGGTGGGAATGAGCCCATCGCAGGGCGGAGTTGACCGGATATCCGGGCGACCGGGCCGGGGTTCACCCTCAGTTTGGAATTGGCGGAAGCTATGGGCTAATCTTCCACAGCACGCCGACGCAGAGAAGCGGTAAGCGTGAGTGCGGATGTAGCTCAGTTGGTAGAGCGCAACCTTGCCAAGGTTGAGGTCGCCGGTTCGAGGCCGGTCATCCGCTCGGAAGGTTCACCGCCTTCAGTGGTGGAGTGGCCGAGAGGCGAGGCAACGGCCTGCAAAGCCGTCTACACGGGTTCAAATCCCGTCTCCACCTCGACCATGCAGAGCCTGCATGGAGTTGAAACTGCATACACTCGGGCGATTGGCGCAGCGGTAGCGCGCTTCCTTGACACGGAAGAGGTCACTGGTTCAAACCCAGTATCGCCCACCATCGGGGCAAGGCCCCTGACCAGCGGAAACGCCGGTCAGGGGCCTTTTCGTCGTGTGGGCCCTCAGTGCAGGGGACTACGCGCGTCCACGTCGTCGAGGACTCCCTGGGCGACATCGCGCAACTTGGTGTTGCTGTCGTTGGAGTGGCGACGCAGCACCTCGAACGCCCTGTTGAGGGTGAGCCCGTAGCGCTCCATGAGGATCCCCTGGGCCGCTCCGATGATGAGTCGGTTGTTCAGCGCACTGCGCAGGCCGCTGATCTCACGAGCCTGCTCGAGTGCGACTGACGCGAGCCGGGCGTAGACGACTGCCCGGTCGACGGCGTCGTCGTCGAAGCCTCCCTCGCGGTACGAGTACATGTTCAGGCAGGCGAAGTACGGCGCCGTCGCCGAGAGACGCACGCTCAGGGACGACTTGACCCCCTGCGCGTGTGCCTGCTCGGCCCACCGGGGCCAACGACGCTCGTGCTCGGTGTCGGGGACGCTGGCGAGCTCGTGCTCGGACAGCACGTTGAGGCAGGGACCCTCGTCGAGCTCGAACTGCAGCTCGTCGACTCGGGAGGCCGTCGCGTCCGAGTTGGCAGCCACCTCCACGGTGCCGTGTCGCCGCACGAAGACGCTGCACATGTGGCACCCGGGGACGTTGGCGACGGCCTGGTCGACCACCTGCTGGAGGGTGTAGGCCTCCTCCGGCTCCGCGCTGAGCTGCTCGATGATGCGAGCGAGCTGGTCGTCCTGCATGGCACTCCTCGTAAGGGTCGTGACCGGCCCGGTGCACCGGGCCGGTGGGGCAGACCATGGTCGAGGCTCAGTGCGCGGTCCAGTAGGCGCGGAGATCCAGTTCCTGCCGGGCGGTCATGGCGGTTCCCAACCTGATCTGGGGCGAGTCTCGCAGAGTCGTGCGGGAAACGGGCACGACCAAGCCGTGCGCCGTGCGGAGCAGAAGCGCGAACGGGAGCGCCCGGTGCCGAGGCAGGAGGCCACGAAGGGTGACCACTGCCCACTGTGGGACGCCGGATCGGGCGTCCGCGAGGATGTCGACGATGTGCCCGAGCAGGGGGCCTGCGGTGCTGTGCACCTCGTGCCCGAGGTAGTTGCGGATCGCCATGTCCGGACTGTGCACGGCCACGTCCCCTCCTCGGTGTCGCGCTGGATCCACCTGCCGGTCGTTACGGGCCTACCCTTCCCCCGTGCGGCCCAATCGCTCGTTGCGCGATCGACCTTCCCGATTTGTTGCATGCCGCGGATCACTGTGATTGTCTGAAATCAGTTGTCGGCTCGAGACCGTGGCTGGCGTGGTTCTTTTGAGGAAGAGGCCGCCATGTCCGTTGCACCACAGGAGAGCACGTCCCAGGTCCGCGACCGTGAGTCCGCAGAGCTCTTGACCCAGGCGTACGCCGAGCCGGACGCGGCCCGGGCGAGTCGGCTGCGTGAGCGCGTCGTCCTCGCGAACCGGGGTCTGGCGGACTCGCTGGCACGACGATTCGAGGGGCGTGGCATCGAGGCCGACGACCTGCACCAGGTCGCGATGCTCGGCCTCGTGCAGGCCACACGCCGTTACAGTCCCGAGAAGGGCCACGGCTTCACGGCTTTCGCCGCGCCGACCATCACCGGTGAACTCAAGCGCTACTTCCGCGACCATGGGTGGGCGGTGCGTCCACCGCGGGCCCTGCAGGAGTTGCACCAGCAGGTCCGCAACACCTCGGCCGCCCTGGGCCAGACGCACCAGCGCGCCGTCTCCGACGCCGAGGTCGCCGCCGAGCTGGGTATCGGTGTCGACGAGGTCCGTGCCGCCAGGGCGGCGGGGGACCGGTATCGCTCGACCTCGCTGGATGCACCGACCCGGGCCCTCGGCCCGGTGCTCTCCGAGACGCTGGCCGACGGCGACGGCGAGGAGCCCTACGACAGGGTCGTCACGCTGATCTCGTTGCGCTCGGCGATGGCGGACCTCGACGGACGTGAGCGGCAGATCCTGAAGTTGCGCTTCTCCGCCGACCTGACCCAGCAGGAGATCGGTGAGCAGGTCGGGGTGAGCCAGATGCAGGTCTCGCGCATCCTCAGCTCCGTCTGCCGCCGACTGCGCACGCGGATCGAGGGGTGGGCCCCGACGTCCTCGAGCAGTCACCAGGTCCAGGTGAATCCGTAGGCTCCGGGGTCGGCGTCCTCGAGGACGAGTGCCGCCTGCCGGCTGTCGTCCAAGGGCACCTCGTCGAGGAACTCGAAGTGCCTGCCCGGGGCCTTCTGCACGCGACGCAGTGTCGCCGGCGCCACGGCGAACTCGACCGAGACGACGAGGCTCCGCGTGGTGTGCGGCGCGCCCCAGATGAACCCGTCCGAGTAGCCCAGAGTGCCGTCGTCGTCGGGGTGGGAGAGCACCTCATACTCGTAGGAGTGGAACTGCCCCTTGGCCAGGCGGCGCGGGAGGTCCACCCCGAAGACGGTGACGTTGCTGTCCTCGAAGTCCCACCGGCCGGAGAGTCGGCTGCCTCGTAGGGCGCGGAACTCCAGGCGGGAGGCGGTGGTGTGCTCGTCGCCGTTCTGGACGTTGAAGACCCGTTCGAGCCCGTCCTCGACCGCCTCCAGCGCGATCTGGCAGCGGGTCGTGGACATCCTCCGGTCGGTGCCGACGCTGGTGTGCCAGTTCTGGCTGATCACCCGGTATGCCCCCAGGGCGGATCGGGTCATCGCGTCGATCTGCTCCATCTCCGACAGGGTCGGGTCGACGAGCAGGCCGTCGTAGCCGGGCTGCTGCGGCGTGGCCCACGCATGCAGGAACTCGGCCTGCTGCTGCGCGGACAACTCAAGTGCCAGCGCCAGAAGCTGCAGTGTGGCCAGCTGGGGTCGCTGGATCTCGCCGCGCTCCAGACCTCGGATCGTGCGCACGCTGACCCCGGAACCGTGACCGAGGTCGCTCTGCGTGGAGCCGTGCGCCTGCCGAAGACTCCTCAGCAGGGCGCCAGCGCGTGCGGGATGACTCATGGATCCAGCCTGCCGGAAACGGACGGATTCGTCGCCCCGAACGGCGGCTCGGGCCGCCCCTTCCTCTTGAGGAGCGGCCCGCCGTCCATCCCCCCGGAGCCAGCCGCTAACGACATTAGGGGCTCACCCAGCCGATGAACAGACCTCGTGACCGAATTGCCGCTTGGTTGCCGCTCGACCGCCGACTCCACCCCGGGCCACCTATCCTTCCAGCGTGGAGTTCGCGAGATTCGGGTCGACGACGTGGTCCGACCCGGTGGAGGTCAGCCACGACGCCGCCGATCTCGAGCGCGGCTCATGGGTCGTCGTGGTCACGTTCGAGGGAGAGCTGACTGCCGTCCGCTTCGCCCATCGTGACGAAGGGGGCCGGGCGCCCAGCCGTCCTGAGCGGTGGCCGGGGGTGGCCGGCTGGCGGGCGAGTCTGGGGCGGGCCGATTATGTCGCCGGGGTCGAGGATGTTCGGCGGCGGATCGCTGCCGGCACGCTCTACCAGGCGAACCTCACGACCATGCTCGAGACGGACCTGCCGCAGAATGCACACCTGCCCGATCTCGCGGCGCGGCTGGCCAAGGGGAACCCGGCGCCCTTCGCCGGGACCGTCCACGTGCCCTCTGCGGGGCTGGACCTCGCCTGCGCCTCCCCGGAGCGCTACCTGACCCGCGCCGGCGACCGACTGCTCTCCAGTCCCATCAAGGGGACTGCCCCGACGGCCGAGCAGATGCTGACCAAGGACGTCGCGGAGAACGTGATGATCGTCGACCTCGTGCGTCACGACCTGCAGCAGGTCTGCGAGGCGGGCACGGTCGTCGTCGAGCGTCTCTGCTCACCCGAGACGCACCCGGGGCTGGTGCATCTCGTCAGCGACGTGGCCGGTCGACTGCGAGGAGGCACCACGTGGGCGGACGTCATCGGCGCGACCTTCCCACCCGGCTCGGTCAGCGGCGCCCCCAAGTCCAGTTCCCTCCGGGCGATCGCCGACCTGGAGACCTCCCCCAGGGGCGCGTACTGCGGTGCCATCGGGTGGATCGACCGGGACGACAGGGGTGCAGCGGTGGGGGAACTCGCGGTGGGTATCCGCACGTTCTTCGCCACGACGGATCCGTCCGGGGGACGCCTGCTGCGCTTCGGTACCGGAGCGGGCATCACGTGGTCCTCGGACCCGGAGGGGGAGTGGGCCGAGTGCGAGCTGAAGACCCGCGTCCTGATGGACCTGGCATCTGGAAGAGTGGAGTCATGAGCGACGTACGCGTATGGGTCAACGGATCGATGGTGGGGCCGGACGAGCCGTCCCTGGCCGCGCTGGACCACGGTGTGACCGTGGGGGACGGGGCGTTCGAGACGTGCAAGATCGTTGACGGGGAGATCTTCGCCGCGAACCGGCACCTTGCGCGGATGGACCGCACGCTCGCCGGTCTGGGACTGGCGACCGCAGACCGGGACCTGGTCCAGCAGGGCGTCGACACCGTCCTGGCGGCCGGGGAACGGATCGGCTTCGGTCGCCTGCGGTACACGATCACGGGCGGGCCGGGACCGCTCGGCTCCGACCGGGGGGACCGGGGGATGACCTACATCGTCACGGCCGCACAGGCCGCACCCCCCGCTTCGACCACGGCCGTCGCGACGGTGCCGTGGACCCGCAACGAGCGTGGTGCCACCGCCGGGCTGAAGACGACCTCGTACGCGGAGAACGTCATCGCGCTGGCGCACGCGAAGGACAAGGGCGGGACCGAGGCGATCTTCGGCAACACCCGCGGGGAGCTGTGCGAGGGGACCGGCAGCAACATCTTCGTCGTCGTCGACGGGGTGCTGCGGACACCGCTGCTGGACAGCGGCTGCCTTGCCGGCATCACCCGCGAGCTGGCCATCGAGTGGGCGCGCGGCGCCGGCATCGAGGTACGCGAGGAAGCCCTGCCGATGACGGTGCTGGAGACGGCCGACGAGGCCTTCCTGACCAGTACGACCAGGGACGTCCAGCCCATCCACGCCGTCGACGGACGCGAGTTGCGTGCTCCCGGACCCGTCACCATGCGCGTGCAGGAGGCCTTCGCGAAGGCCTCCGCCGCCTCGTTCAACCCGTGAGCCCGACGGAGAGCACCATGACCGCCGAGTCGTCGACCCCCGAGAAGCCGGCCCCGGGGCGCACTGCCGACGGACGGCGCAAGTCCTACCGGGTCGTGCGCGACGAGCAGCACGCCATCGTGCGCGAGGAGCTGCTCGAGCGCTTCGGTGAGGACGGGCGGATCGACGCGCACGAGGACCCGATCCGGTGGCGACGCGCGATCCGCACCAACCCGATGACCGGGACGGTCTACCGTGTCGTCGTCGCCGTGCTCGGCCTGGCGCTGGTCGTCACCGGGCTGCCCCTGGTGCCGCTCGTCGGTCCGGGCTGGGCGATCATCTTCATCGGGTTGTTCCTGTGGAGCACCGAGTTCATGTGGGCCCGTCGTGTGACGCAGTTCGTCAAGGCGGAGGTCAAGGCCTTCGAGCAGTACACGCGTGCCCTGCCGTGGAAGTGGAAGCTGCCGTTGCTGTGCATCTCCGTCGTCTTCGGGTGGGTGTGCTTCTGGCTGGCGCTGACCATCACCGGTATCCCGGGCTGGCTGCCGGACCAGATGGAGGACTTCCTCCTCCAGGTCCCCGGCATCGACCTGATCCCACCCCGCTGACGTGATCCACTGGATCGAGGGCGGGGTCGAGCACTCCGCACGGTGGCACTCGGAGAACTTCTCTCCGGCTCCGTCGCAGGTCGTCGTGGCAGACGACACGATGAACGCCAACACCGCCTACCGCCTGGCGAAGGGGGACACCGCCCTGCTGTGGCGCGGGGACTACCACAACGCCCGCCAGTTGCTGCGCGCCATGGACCGACGCGTGCAGAAGGACGCCGCCAAGCGGGCCGCGAGGCAGGCCTCGAGGAAGAGCCGTGGCGGCACGGAGTTCACCGCGCACCGGGCGGCACGGGCCCGGCGGGCCCGCATCCTGGGCAGGCTCCTCGTCCAGCTCGAGGACGACCACTCACTGGACCTGCGACGTGCCCCCGACGTGCGCCGAGCCTGCCACGACGCGTACGGACCGCCGACCGGCACGACATGCGTCGCCCTGCCCGAGCTGCTCGGGGTCCTCGGCGCGCACCAGTGGCACGAGAAGGGAGTGCCGATCCCCGCCCTGGGTGAGAGCATCCACCCCGGATACGGCGTGTTCTCGCCAGTGCGGGGGGAGTACATCGACCTGGTCGCCGGCGCACCGTTGCCACGGGCGCAGCACCTGACGGCCTTCGACCTCGGCACCGGCACCGGTGTCCTGGCCGCGGTCCTCGCCCGCCGCGGAGCCCACCGGGTCGTCGCGACGGACATCAGTGCGCGGGCGGTCTCCTGCGCCCGGGAGACCATGACGCGACTCGGGCTGGCCTCCCGGGTGGAGGTCATCGAAGCAGATCTGTACCCGGCGGGTCGCGCGGACCTCGTCGTGTGCAACCCGCCGTGGCTGCCGGGGGAGCCGACGTCGATGCTCGAGGCCGGCATCTACGACCCGGACTCGCTGATGCTGCGCCGCTTCCTCGAGGGACTCGCGGCCCACCTCGAGCCCGGGGGCGAGGGATGGCTCGTCCTCTCCGATCTGGCCGAGCATCTCGGGCTGCGGGCGAAGGGGGAGCTGCTCGACCTCGTTGCCGCTGCCGGCCTGCGGGTTGTGGGACGGGACGACACGATGCCGCGACACGCGAAGGCGAGTGATGCCAAGGATGCCCTGCACGCGGCCCGCCGGGCCGAGGTCACCTCGCTGTGGCGGCTCGTACCCGACACGCAGTCGGACCCGATTGGCCCTGCGAGGAGCGCTGCGGGTAATCTGCTCAAGTTGCCCGACCGGGACACCGGACCGGGGAGCACCACGGACGTATAGCTCAGTTGGTTAGAGCGTTCGCTTCACACGCGAAAGGTCAGGGGTTCGAGTCCCTTTACGTCCACCACAACCATGGCCCCTGACCGCGGAAGCGAAAGGTCGGGGGCCTTCGTCACGGAGCTGCAGATCACCAGAGTGGGGCTCGCACGACGACTGGTCAGGAGTCACGACCAGGTCGGTTGCGCACGGCAGGGAACGGCTGACCTCGGCCCGTCGAGTAGGGTCCAGCGGAAGCAGTGGCATGCGGCTGGGGCCCTGCCATCCATGCGCGTCGAGGGTGAGCGGCCACCCCGACGCGATTGCCAGGAAGTGAGGCAACCATGCGGGTTGACATCGACATGGACCGAGTGCGGACGCTGATCCAGTCCCGCGACCTGAGCACCCTCTCCCTCCTCGTGCGACAAATGAGCCCGGCCGAGATCGTCGCGAGCATTGAATCGGCGACATCCGAGGACGCGGCCGTCATCTTCCGGTTGCTCGACAAGGATGTCGCAGTCGTCGTCTTCGACGACCTCGACACCGTCGCCCAGGCGGACCTGATCAACCGTTTGGGCCACGCCCCGCTGACCGACGTCTTCGCCAACCTCGATCCGGACGAGCAGGCCCGCCTCCTGGATGAACTACCGGCGAAGGTGGCCAAGCGGCTGCTCGCGTCCTTCGACGGTGACGAGCTCGACGCGACGATGGAGCTGCTGGGCTACCCGCAGGGGTCCGTCGGTCGACAGATGTCCTCGGTCGCCGTGCACGCGCGTCCCGATGCGAGGGTCGGGGAGGTCCTCGGACGGGTCAACCGCCACCCCGGCGACATCGATCAGCTCACGGTCATCCCGGTCATCAGCCATGACCGGATCGTCCTGGGCACGATCGACACGATCGAGCTGATGCGCCACCCGAGCGACGCGATGGTCATCGACCTCATGGACGACGACCCGCAGATGGCCGGCACGGAGGACAACGCCGAGCGCATCTCCCGCCGGTTGCTCGACAGCGGTCTACTCATGGTTCCCGTCGTCGACCGCGAGCGCCGGCTCGTCGGGGTGCTCCCGATCACCGATGCGGCCCGCATCGACAAGGAAGCCGTCGCCGAGGACCACGCCCGCGCCGGCGCGAGTGAGCCACTTCGTCGCCCCTACCTCGCCACGCCCGTGCGGGTCGTCGCCCGCTCCCGCATCGTCTGGCTCTTCGTGCTCGCGATCTCTGCGGTGCTGACGGTCCAGGTGCTGGAGATGTTCGAGGCCACCCTGACGCAGCTGACCGCGCTGGCCCTCTTCATCCCCCTCGTGACCGGCATCGGTGGAAACACCGGCTCGCAGGCGGCCACCACCGTCACCCGCGCGATGGCCTTGGGAGACATCCGCATTCGCGACGTGGTCCGGGTGGCCTTCAAGGAGGTCCGCACCGGACTGACCCTGGGGCTCCTGCTGGCCATCGCCGCGTTCGTCCTGGGATCGCCCTTCTACGGCATGGACATCGGGCTGGTCATCGCGCTGACCCTGTTCCTCAACTGTCCGATCGCCGCCACCGTCGGCGGGGTGGTCCCGCTCGTCGCGCGCTACTTCCGTGTCGACCCAGCCGTCTTCTCCACACCGTTCATCTCAACCTTCTGCGATGCCAGCGGCCTGCTCGTCTACTTCACCGTCGCCATCACCCTCCTGGGTCTGTGACGCGGGGCGCCACACCAGCGACTGGCCGTAGGCTGGGCCCATGCCACGCATCGTCACCGATCAGAAGACCCGAGTCGTCAGCGCCCCTGTCGCGGTCCTCGTCGCGATCCTCTCGGCCGGCTACATGCTGCCGTGGGCCATCGCCGCGGTGCGGGGCACCCACAACGCGTGGACCGTCTTCTGGGTCAACCTGCTCCTGGGCTGGACCGTCGTCGGCTGGATCGTCGCGCTGGTGATGTCGATCAGAGAGCACCGCATCCTGGCTGTGCGCTGACGACTCAGAACTGCGCCAGGTCGTCCATCATCTCGGTGGTGAGCCACTCGTCGGGGATGCCGAAGGCATCGACGAGGGTGCTGGCGTGGGGGCGCAGTTCGTCGCACAGCTCGTTGACCCTCGCGACGACTCCCTTGGCCTGGCCGGCACTGAGGCGACCGTGCTCGAGGTACCACGCGCGATTCTCCTCGACCGAGCTGAGGACGAAGAGGTCACATACCTTCTCCAGCAGATCCCGACCGGGACCCTGCGCGGCGTCATCGAGCGCGGTGACGAACGCCTCGAGGACCACTCGGTCCATGTGGGCGTGAGCGGCCTCGAGCAGGTGGTCCTGGGCGTCGTTGAAGACCCTGAACGAGTCACTCCCGTCATCCCCGGACCGTCGCAGCCTCATCGCCAGGGTCTCGGTCATGTGGGACTCCCGGTCCTCGAAGAGCGCGAGCTGCCCACCTCGGTCACGCAGTGCGTCGTCACCGTCGCGTCCGGGCGCGCCCGAGAGGAGGCGCTGGATGAGAGAGCCGCCGATGGTGTGCTCGATGACCGAGGTGCTCAGCTGCCTGGCGCCGAAGAGGATGGCGCCGGCGGTGTCCAGGTCGGCGAAATCGGCCTGGTAGTTGGTGAGCATCCCCTTGGCGACCAGCTGCAGGAGGATGGTGTTGTCGCCCTCGAAGGTGGCGAAGACGTCCGTGTCCGCCTTGAGGTCGGTGAAGCGGTTCGCGCTCATGTACCCCGCGCCGCCGCATGCCTCGCGGCAGGCTTGGATGGTGTCGGTCGCGTGCCAGGTCGTCACGGCCTTCAGCCCTGCAGCCCGAGCCTCGAGCTCGCGCTGGGCGTTCTCGCTCGACTCCGCGCCCACGGCGATGTCGTGCATCCGGGCGATGATGGCGTTCTGGGCCAGGGCAAGCGCATAGGAGCGAGCGAGCCGCGGGAGCAGCTTGCGCTGGTGGCCGCGGTAGTCCAAGATCACGACCTCGTGCTCGCCGTCCGGGTAGTGGAACTGGGTGCGATGGAGGCCGTACTCGATGGCGACCGCCAGGGCGCTGCGGGCGGCTGCCCCGGCCCCGGCACCGACAGTGATCCGACCGCGCACCAGAGTGCCGAGCATGGTGAAGAAGCGACGGTTCTTGCTCTCGATGGGGGAGGTGTAGTTTCCCTCGTCGTCGATGTCCCCGTACCGATTGAGCAGGTTCTGCCGGGGCACGCGGACCTGGTCGAACATCAAGCGGCCGTTGTCCACCCCGCGCAGGCCCATCTTGGGTCCGCAGTCGGTGATGGTCACGCCGGGCATCGCTCGCCCCTCCTCGTCTCTGATCGGCACGAGGACGCAGTGCACGCCATGGTCCTCGCCGGCGACGACCAGCTGGGCGAAGACGGCTGCCATCCGTGCGTCACGGGCGGCGCCCCCGATGTAGTCCTTGCGGGCCGCGGGCGAAGGGGAGTGGATGACGATCTCATCGGTCTCCGGGTCGTGCGTCGCGGTCGTCAGCAACGACTGCACGTCCGACCCGTGGCCGGTCTCGGTCATCGCGTAGGCACCCGGCAGGTCCAGCTGCAGTGCGTCCTGCAGGTGGGCATCGTGGTGGCGGGCGGTGCCGAGGTTGGAGATGGCGCCCCCGAAGAGGCCGAACTGGACCCCGGCCTTGATCATCACCGACAGGTCGCCGTGCCCCAGCATCTCCAGCCCGGTGATCGAGCCACCGAGATCACCGGTCCCACCCTGCTCCGGCGGGACGGCGCCGAGTACGAAGTCGCTGCCGGCCAGGGCCCGACACGCGTCCAGGGTCCGGGCGCGGTGCTCATCCAGACCGAGCTCGAGGGCGGGTACCGCCACGGGGAAGTCAGGGTCTGCTCGAAGGTGCTGCCGCACATCTGCCCAGCGACCGTCCAGGACGGTCCTGATCTGATCGGCGGCGGGATCCTTGGGCGACTCGGAAGTGACCATGTCCGCATCGTCGCAGATGGCGGTGACGGGCGGACAGGACAGGTTCCGACCGGCGATGTGACTCCCGGTGTCTCCTTCAGCACGAGTGCGAACCGGACAGTGTCGAGGCCGCGGATTCGAGCAGGTGCGGGACGAGCGGTCCGATCCGCTCGAAGCCGGCGCCGAGGGTCATGCCTTCGTCGTGCCGATGGCGGATCCCCTCGAAGATCGCCGCGATCTTGTAGAACGCGAACCCGAGGTACCAGTCGAGGTCGGTGAGATCGAGATCGCTCTCGCGGGCATAGGCTGCCGCGAGGACCTCACGACTCGGGTAGCCGGGGATGTCACCGGGATGGGCGGCTACGGGCGAGTCGAGCCCGCGCATCCCGTCCCACCAGATGAGTGCGGAGGCAACGTCGGCCAGCGGGTCTCCCCGGGTGGCCATCTCCCAGTCGAGCACGGCCACGACCTCATGTGCAGTGTCGACCACGACGTTGTCGAGGCGGTAGTCACCGTGCACGAGGCTGGCGCGTTGGGTGGTCGGCACGCGGTGGCGAAGGGAGGCTGCCACGTCCTCGAACCGCAGGTGGAGAGCGGAGTCGATCGTCGCCACCTGCCGCAGCCAGCGCTCGATCTGCCGTTCGAGATATCCGTCGGGACGGCCGAGGCCACCGAGGCCCACGTCGTGGGGATCAATCGCATGAAGGTCTGCCAGGCACCGCATGAGACGTCGGGAGAGTCCCTCGGGGTCGGTCAGGGCGGCGAGCTGCGGCTCCTCCCGCAGGACCTCGCCTTCGGCACACCCCATGATGAAGAAGGCGGAACCGAACACGGACTCGTCCTGGGCACGTGACAGGTACACCGGTCGGGGTACGGGAACGCGGGAGTGATGCAGTGCCTCGATCATGCGGTACTCCCGACCCATGTCGTGCGCCGTCTCGAGTATCGCTCCCAGGGGAGGACGCCGTAGAACCCACCGCCGTGTGCCGTCGGTGAGGAGGTAGGTGAGGTTGGAGCGGCCCCCGGAGATCAGCGATGCCTGTAGCCGAGCACCATCGATCTCGGGGACGCGCTCCGCGAGGATGCTGCCCAGGGTCGCCAGAGGCAGACCCGGGGGGTCACCCTCCCGGGTCTGCATCGACTCACCCACGCAGCTGCCTGCGCAGGATCTTGCCGGTGACGGTCTTCGGGAGGTCCTCGATGATCTCCAGGTGGCGGGGGTACTTGTACGCCGACATGCGTTCCCGGCAGTGTGCGATGAGGTCGTCCGGCTCCACGTGCTGCCCTTCACGCAGGCTGACGAAAGCCTTGACCGTCTCTCCGCGCTTCTCGTCCGGGACGCCCACGACCGCAGCCTCACGGACCGCGGGATGCTCGGCGAGTACGTCCTCGACCTCGCGCGGCCACACCTTGTAGCCGGATGCGTTGATCATGTCCTTCTTGCGGTCGACGATGAAGACCCAACCGTCCTCGTTCATGAAGCCGACGTCACCACTGCGCAGTGCACCGCCCGGGATCGATGCCGCGGTCTCCTCTGGTTTGCGCCAGTACCCGGCGACGACCTGGGGTCCTTCGGCGACGATCTCGCCGATCTCCCCCAGGGATACGTCGCTGCCGTCGTCATCGATGATGCGCACGGTCGTCGACTGAGCTGGGGCACCCACCGATAGAGCCCCTGACGCCGGGTCGACCGGTGATTCCGCACCAAAGGGGGTGAGGGTCATGGGGCTCGTCGTCTCCGTGAGGCCGTAGGCGTTGTGCACCTGGTGGCCGGTGGCCTCGCGGAAGCGACGCTCGGCTGCGGGCGAGATGGCAGCTCCACCCGAGTACACCGAGTCGAAGGACGAGAAGTGGTCCGCTGTGAAGTCGGGATGGTCGAGCAGTGCATTGAGAGCGGTGATCGCGCCGATCGTGCACGTCGGGCGGTGCCGCTCGAGCGCATCGAGGACGACACCGGCCTCAAAACGGTAGGCGAGCACCAAGGGCATCGGCGCCAGCATGCTGATGGCGATGTGCCCGATGAGACCCGTGATGTGGAAGAGCGGCGCCACCGCCATCACGGAGCCGCCCGGTGCGAATCTCGCGCCATCGCGGTAGATCATCGCGGTGAAGACGACGTTCCCGTGGGTGTTCATCGCGCCCTTGGGCTGACCGGTGGTCCCCGACGTGTATGTGAGGAACGCCGTGTCCTGGGCTGTGAGGGTCACCGGTGGAGGCACCTGCCCGCGGTGACGTTCGATGAACTCGGTCAAGTCGGTCGTGCCCTCGTGCCGGATGCGGGTCGTGTCGCCGAAGAGTCGCGGGTCGGCCTCCGTCTGGTACTCCAGCTCGCTCGTCGTCAGGACGAGCCGCACCGGTGAGTCAGGAACGACGTGGCGGGCGACCCCGTCGTACAAACCCTCCAGCGACAGGAGCACGGAAGCTCCCGAGTCGTCGAGGAGGTAGTGCAGTTCGCGCTCCCTGCTCATGGGGTTGATCGAGACGAGCATGCCGCCCGCCTTCCAGGCAGCGAGCATCGCGACGACGAACTGGGGGACGTTCTGGAGATAGACCGCCAGACGGTCGCCGGCGACGAAGCCTTCCGCAAGCAGTCCGCTGGCCAAGGCGTCGCTCTGCTCCTCGAGCTCGCGGCGACTGACCACGCCGTCGAAGTACCGGATGGCCTCACCGTCGGGGTCGGCCAGCAACCCCGCCCTGAACATGTCCAGGGCGGAGACGTACTCGGGCGCAATGGTGGCCGGTTTATCGCCGTACAGCGCGACCCACGGCTTCTCGTCATAGACGCTCATCACGACCTCACTTGATGACGAGGGGATTCACCGGCGAGCCACTGCCCTGCGAGACCTTGAGCGGCGCCGCGGCGTAGAACACGTCGTAGACGCCGTCCTGGGCGCTGTCGGCAGCCAGCTCCTCGAGGTCGACGATCTCGGTGAAGGCGACCCCCAAGTTGCGCATGAGCGCGTTGTGGAGCGTGAGCGCCACCCCGGTCTCCGGATCGGTGGTGACCTCGTTGGCGATGGTGTCCGTCACGAGGTTCGGGATCTCCATGTCCGCGAACCAATGCACCAGCTCCGGGCTGTAGATCAGGCCCGGCTCGCAGAAGTTCTCGTAGAACTCGTCGCCGACGTCGAAGAACTTCTGCAGGTAGTTCGTTCGGATGAGCAGGATGTCGCGCTTGCGGATCTCGACGCCCTGCTGCTTGGCGCACGCCACGAGGTCCTCGTGGGTGAACGTCTCGGCCGAGTCCAGGTAGTCCTTGTCCCGGAAGCGGGCCATGTCGAGCAGCACCGCCCGGCCGACGACCCCGCGGTCCGCGATCGGCTCGACGCTGGCCTTGTCCATCCCTCCGACCGTGGACCGCGCGTCGTAGCCGTTCCAGAGCTTGCCGTCGTACCAGACGTGACCGAGCGCGTCGTACTGCGTCGAGCCCTGCAGGAAGGCCTCGATCTTGTCGTCGGCGTAGTGCAGGCCACCGGGGAAGGCCGGGGCGTCTTCCGAGTCCCACGTTGATTCGTCCATGATCTGGGTCCGCACTGCGGGTTTGCGGCTGGGCCAGACCGGGTCGCCCTTGGGATCACCAATGAGCCGTTGGATGGGGAAGACCTTGCCGCTGCGGATGAGGCCGGCTGCGGCGATCACCTGCTCCGGTCCGAGGTAGTTCAGGCTACCGACCTCGTCGTCAGGGCCCCACTTGCCCCAGTTCGACGGGGCGTCCTTGAGCAGTTCGGTCAGGGACGGTGCGGTGTCGGTCATGGCTCCTCCTTGAGCATGATGCAACTAGAACAATCACTTGGTCGGGCAGTGACAAGACCACCGTGCTCTGGGCCGCTATTGTTGTCAACGACAATCTTGTTCAGGAATCCTGAAATAGTGAGTGAGGTCGACGTCGTGACTGACAGCGGTGGAACATCAGTTCACAGAGTGGTCCTCGGAGCGACCGTGCGAGACGTGCGGCGAGAGCGCGGGATGAGTGCGCGGCAACTCGCGCAGCAGCTCGCTGTGAGCGTCGGGACGCTCAGCGCCATCGAGAACGGCCGGGTCGGCACGTCCTCGGAGCGAGTGGTCGACCTCGCCGACGTCCTCGGCGTACGCGCCGATCGACTCCTTGCCGGGATCGCCGAGCCGATCCAGGATGGACGGTGGGAGCAGCTGGTGGATCCGGTGGTGCTCGCCGGGGCCGGAGGGTGGCGACGCTTCGAACCGCTCGACCTCGACCCGGCGTTGCGGGGTGCCCTGGCGTCCTTCCTGGAGTTCGGCTACCACGGCTCCACGATGCGTGGGATCGCCGAGCGGGCAGGGCTGTCGGTGGCCGGCCTCTACCACTACTACGCGGGCAAGCAGCAGCTACTCGTCGCGATCCTCGACCGGACCATGGGCGAACTCCAGCAGCGGACGTCTGCTGCCCGCCATGGGGCCAGCGACCCCTGGACCCGTTTTGCCCATTTGGTCGAGTGTCAAGTGCTCTTCCACAGCCATCGCCGTGAGCTGGGATTCATCGGCGCCACCGAGATGCGCAGCCTCGCCGCCCCGGCGCGAGGTCGCATCGCTGAGATGCGAAGGGAGGAGCAGTCCCGAGTCGATGCGGAGACCGTTGCGGCATGCCGGGCCGGGGTCTTCCGCACGCCGCAGCCGAAGGAGGCCGCTCGCGCCGTCGTGACGTTGTGCACGGCGATCCCGCAGTGGTACCGGCGTGCGGGCCCGTCCACGCCGGAGGAGATCGCCCAGTGGTATGTCGACTTCGCCCTCGACCTGGTCCAGTGTGACCCGGCCGTCCGGCCTCGCCATGGCTGACTCCTGACGCGAGCCCACATCCGACGACGTGCCGCAGGCGAGTCAAGGGTGGGAAGCGGTCAGGTGGCCGGACGCGTCCAGGCGATCTTGATGCCCGACCACGCGAGGTTGGTCAGCTGCTCGGTCAGCTGCTCGCGGGTGAAGTCGCCGGCCGACCCGGCCAGCCAGGCGTCGGCGCCGGCGCGGACGAGCCCCACGAGGGACTGTCCCCACAGCCGGGCCGGAGCCGGGTCATTGCCCCGGTCGACGAGGGCCGCCGAGATCAGCTCACTGATCTGCCCCGCCATCTTGCCGGTGGCCGTTGCAACGGCCTCGGCAGCGTTGCCGGACTTCCCGCTGCCGACGATCGGGGCGGAGACGATGAAGCGGTAGAGCTCAGGATCGCGCTCGACCAACATCAGGTAGGCGTCGATCGCAGCCCGGATCACCGCGCGGGGGTCCACCTCGAAGGCGTCGAGACTGCCTCCCTTCACCCCCTTCGCCACGCCCTGGCCGAGCGCCGTGCCGATGTCGCGCAGGATCAGCTCGTCCACACGATCGGCCACGGCCTGGTACAGGCCGTGACGATCGCTGAAGTGCCGGTAGAAGACCGTCTTGGAGGTCGCGGCACCTGCGGCCAGCTCGTCCATGCCGACAGTGGCGCCCCGGCTGCGGATGGTCCGGATCGCCGACTCGACCAGCTCCTTGCGGCGCTGTTGCCGGTGGACCTCCCAGCGGGCGCTGCGTCCGTCGGTGGTGGTACTCACACTGGAGGACGGTAGCAGGTACTGCGAGTACCTGCTACCGTCCGTATCGTATAATTCGTGTGGGATTCCTCGGCGACGAGCGGATCGCACACACACCCAACTCACGACCAGGAGACCCGGAGTGGCCAACAACCAGCCCCGCCGTGCCGCTGTCCTCGGTGGCAACCGCATCCCCTTCATGCGCCAGTTCGGCCCCTACGCCGAGGCGTCCAACCAGGACATGTTCACCGCCGCCCTGGACGGGCTCGTCGCCCGGTACAACCTCGGCGGCAAGCACATCGACGAGGTCGCCGGCGGTGCCGTCATCAAGCACTCCCGCGACTTCAACCTCATCCGTGAGTCGGTCCTGGGCTCAGCGCTCGCACCGACGACGTCGGCCTACGACCTCCAGCAGGCGTGCGGCACGGGCCTGGAGGCCGCGCTCCTGGTGAGCAACAAGATCAAGCTCGGTCAGATCGAGTCCGGCATCGCCGGTGGTGTCGACACCGCGTCCGACGCGCCCATCACCGTCAGCGAGAAGCTGCGCACCAAGCTGCTCAAGGCGAACCGGGCGAAGGGGACCGCCAACCAGCTCAAGGCCATCGCCGCGATCCGTCCGACCGACCTGGGCATCGCCTTCCCCGGCAACTCGGAGCCGCGGACCGGCCTGTCCATGGGTGACCACATGGCCATCACGGCCAAGAAGTGGGGCATCACCCGCGAGGCGCAGGACGAGCTGACCGCCAAGAGCCACCAGAACATGGCCCGCGCCTATGACGAGGGCTTCAACGACGACCTCATGACCAGCTTCATGGGGCAGTCGCGTGACCAGAACCTGCGTCCCGACTCGTCGATGGAGAAGCTCGCGAAGCTCAAGCCGGTCTTCGGCAAGGGCGATGACGCGACCATGACCGCCGGCAACTCCACGCCGCTGTCCGACGGCGCCTCGACCGTCCTCCTCGGATCCGAGGAGTGGGCCGCCGAGCAGGGCCTGACCCCGCTCGCCTGGTTCGTCGACGGCCAGTCCGCTGCGGTGGACTACGTCCACGGTGCCGAAGGCCTGCTCATGGCGCCGGCCTACGCCATCCCGCGCATGCTCGAGCGCAACGGTCTGGCCCTGCAGGACTTCGACTACTACGAGATCCACGAGGCCTTCGCGTCGACCGTGCTCTCCACGCTGAAGGCCTGGGAGGACGAGTCCTGGTGCCGCGAGAAGCTCGGGCGCGACTCCGCCCTGGGCTCGATCGACCGCGACAAGCTCAACGTCAACGGCTCCTCGCTCGCCGCGGGCCACCCCTTCGCCGCCACCGGTGGTCGCATCACTGCCGCCATGGCGAAGCTGCTCCACGCCAAGGGCCCGGGCAGCCGCGGTCTGATCTCCATCTGCGCCGCAGGCGGACAGGGCGTCGTGGCCATCCTCGAGGGCGCCTGAGCCCTCCCCGAAGCGAATCAAGGAGAACCCCATGGGATTCGAGTACGGCAAGTTCGTCAGCTCCGGTCTGGGCAAGCAGATCGCCAACACCCTCGGCCTGCCCCGGCCGACCACCCTGCGTCGCCACACGGCAGGCGCCCCGCTCATCAACGGCGCGGTGCTCCTCGACGGTCACGGTGACGCCCCCGTCGCCACGGCGCTGACCCAGGTGCTGTCCGCGGACGGCATCCAGATCGCCACCTCACCCTCGACCTCCGTCGCGGGGGTCATCGTCGACATGACGCAGGTGGAGACCCCGGCCGACCTCGAGACGCTGCGCGGCATCCTGTCGCCGGCGCTGAAGACGCTGGCCCCGACCGGCCGCGTCATCGTCATCGGCCGTCCGGTCGAGGACGCCGAGGACGTCGCCCAGACAGCGGCCCGGCGTGCCCTGGAGGGAATCGTGCGATCGGTCGGCAAGGAGATGCGTGCTGGTGGCACGGCCAACATGGTCCACGTCGCCGAGGGCGCGGAGGCCGACGCCGAGGCGACCATCCGCTTCCTCCTCTCCGGTCGCTCGGCCTACGTCTCCGCCCAGGTCATCGACGTGGGCGAGCGGGTCGGTGACGTCGTCGCGCCGGCCAGCTGGGACGTCCCGCTGGCCGACAAGGTCGCCGTCGTCACCGGCGCCGCCCGCGGCATCGGCGCAGCCATCGCGCAGACCCTCGCCCGCGACGGTGCCACCGTCGTGTGCGTGGACATCCCCGCCGCCGGAGGCCCGCTCGCCGACGTCGCCAACAGCATCGGTGGCTCGGCCCTCCAGCTCGACGTCACGGCAGAGGACGCCGGCGCCAAGATCGTCGACCACGCACAGAGCCTGCACGGCGGATTCGACATCGTCGTGCACAACGCGGGCATCACCCGTGACAAGCTCCTGGTCAACACCGACGCCGACCGCTGGGGCTCGGTCCTCAACGTCAACCTGCAGTCCATCCTGCGGATGAACGAGACGCTCATCCCGGCCATCAACGAGGGCGGCCACATCGTCAACATCTCCTCGATCGCCGGCATCGCCGGCAACCGGGGCCAGGTGAACTACGGCGCGAGCAAGGCCGGCGTCATCGGGATGACGAAGAGTCTGGCCGAGGACCCGCAGGTCGTCGCCAAGGGCATCACCGTCAACGCCGTCGCCCCGGGCTTCATCGAGACCGAGATGACCGCGAAGGTGCCCCTCGCCACGCGCGAGGTCGGTCGCCTGACCAACTCCCTGTCGCAGGGTGGCCTGCCGGTGGACGTCGCCGAGACCATCGGTTGGTTCTCCTGGGACGCCAACCGCGCCGTGACCGGCAACGTCGTGCGCGTCTGCGGCCAGATGATCCTGGGGGCCTGATGGCACTCGAGACCCTCACGTCCGTCCCCGCGCTGGGCGCGATCTATGCGAAGGCGGCCCTACCCTCCGTGCCGGGTATGGGGCCGAAGACCACGGGAGAGCTGCCGGAGCGCTCGCTGCGCCTGACCGGGCACCAGGTCGACCGGCACGATCTGCTGGAGTACGAGCGGATCTGTGGCTTCAACAACTCCGACGTGCTGCCACACACCTATCCGCACGTCGTCGGGTTCCCCCTGCAGATGGAGCTGATGTCCCGAAAGGACTTCCCCCTGCCACTCATGGGGCTGGTCCACCTCGAGAACGTCATCACGGTCCACCGTGAGGTCCGCTTCGAGGAGGAGCTCGACATCACCGTGACCGCGCAGCACCTGCGCGACCACCCCAAGGGAACGGTCGTCGACCTCGTCACCGAGGTGGACGTCGCGGGGGAGCGGGTCTGGGAAGGGCGCTCGACGTACCTGTCCCGAGGGCGCGGTGACGCCGAGGCCACCCGAGGGGAGCAGCCCCCTTCGATCCCGACGGGTGCCGCTGCCGCGAAGTGGAGCCTGCCGGCCGACCTCGGACGCACCTACGGGTTCGCCTCGGGCGACATCAACCCGATCCACATGAGCGCGCCCACGGCCAAGGTGATGGGCTTCCCGCAGGCCATCGCCCACGGCATGTGGACCTACGCGCGCACGCTCGCCGCCGTCGGCTCGGTCACCAGCGGTCCGGGCACGAGCCATGTGTGGTTCTTCAAGCCGGTCCTGCTGCCGGGCAAGGTCGACTTCGTCATCGACAAGGACGACCAGGGCGGCTCCGTCGTCGCGGGCCTGCGCAACTCCCGCAAGCCGGCAACAGAGCACCTCGTGCTCACCCTGTCCTGACGACACGTCGAGGCCCGTGTCCCCACGCAGGGGCACGGGCCCTCGACTGCCACCCGGGTGACCGCTCGGCGCTCGGGAGTGATGTACGTCACAGCAACGTGGGATGCTCGAGTCATGGCACACGGAGACATCACCCACATCGACATCCCGGTCGCGGACATGGACGCGGCCAGCGCCTTCTACAGCGGCCTCTTCGGCTGGCAGATCGCCGAGATCCCCGGTTTCGAGGGGTACCCCATGTGGCAGGCGCCGAACAAGATCAGCGGTGGTGGCCTGGCCCCGCGCGAGGACGGGTTCACCCACCCGCGCTCCTACGTGGAGGTCGACTCCATCGACGATGTCCTGACGCAGGCCACCGTCTCCGGTGGTTCGGTCGTGATGGAGAAGTCACAGATCTCTCAGACGAGCTGGTTCGCCGTGCTCGCCGACCCGGACGGCAACCACATCGGGCTGTACGAGGGCACGACATAGACCTGACGAGCGCCCCGCGCCGGACGTGTGGCGTGCGGCCTCACGGTCCGGTGGTGGCTGACACCGGGTCGCCGGTGTGCACCGTGCCCGGTACCAGCACCTCGGCATCCAGGCCGAAGGGGAGCTCGCCCACCGGGCGGGGCCGGCCCGCCAGGGTTGCGAGGTGGCGGGTGTCCATCGTCCCCGTGCCCGTGTTGATGTCGATGACGCGGCACCGGGGGAGCATGGAGCGCACCCGGATGAGCGCCTCCCCGACGGCGAGTTGCGTCCCGGGCTCCGGGAGCCGCGCGGAGTCGAGCGTGAAGGTCGCCCGGAACCGAGCCGGATCGGTCTCACCGAGCTCGGCGATCTCGCCGGTGCTGACCAGGCTCACCGACCCGGCGTAGACGACCTCCCCGGGCCGGGTCACCCGGGCCAGCCGCACCGATCGACCGAGGTGGTCCCCGAGCTGCTCGGCGTGGGGGGAGTCCTGCAGCTCGACCCGGGCCTCCCGGCCCCAGTACTCGAAGGCCAGCTGCTCCCCGGTGGGCCGTGGAGCAGCGGCGACCACGCCCCCTTCGGGCGTGGTGGTCGTGAGCGCGGTGCCGTCCCAGCCGGCCTCCACGAGTACCAGGCGCGGGTGCTCCACGGTGCGCAGCACCCGGCCCTCGGTCGGGTCGACGAGGCAGAAGAGCCGGTCGCCGACCGGGCCACCCTGCTCGAGTCGCACGGAGGTCTGCGCGGCGTGCCGCGCACCCTTGAGCACGGCGAGACCGATCCGGGAGACACGCATGCGGCCCAGTCAACCAGCGACGATAGAGTTCGTGGGTACCCACTCGGGACCCCAACCGTTACCGACCCAGGAGAATCATCGTGCCTGCCCAGATCACCATCACCGTCGCCGGAGACGAGCGATCGGTGGCCCAGGGCACGACGGCGGCGGAGATCTTCCAGGACGAGCGGGCAGTCCTCGTCGCCCGTGTCGGCGGCGAGTTGCGCGACCTGGCCCACGTCCTGTCCGACGGCGACGTCGTCGAAGGGATCACGGCTGCGGACCAGGACGGTCTCGACGTCCTGCGTCACTCGTGCGCCCACGTGCTCGCGCAGGCCGTCCAGCAGATCCACCCGAAGGCCAAGCTCGGCATCGGTCCGCCCATCCGGGACGGCTTCTACTACGACTTCGACGTCGAGGAGCCGTTCACCCCCGAGGACCTGAAGGCCCTCGAGAAGGCGATGCAGAAGATCATCAACGAGGGACAGACCTTCCACCGTCGCGAGATCAGCGACGAGGCCGCCCTGGCGGAGTTGTCCGACGAGCCGTACAAGTGCGAGCTGATCGGGCTGAAGGGTGCAGGGGAGGAGGATCCGGAGTCCTATGGTGAGGGCGCCAGCGTCGAGGTCGGCGGCGCCCAGCTGACGATCTACGACAACCTGCGCCGCGACGGCTCCGTGGCGTGGGGGGACCTGTGCCGCGGACCCCACATCCCGAGCACCAAGCTACTCGGCAATGCCTTCAAGGTGATGCGTTCGGCTGCCGCCTACTGGCGCGGATCGGAGAAGAACCCGCAGCTGCAGCGCATCTACGGCACCGCCTGGCCGACGAAGGCCGAGCTGAAGGAGTACCTCGACCGCCTGGCCGAGGCGGAGAAGCGCGACCACCGCAAGCTCGGTCGTGAGCTCGACCTCTACTCCTTCCCGGACGAGATCGGCTCCGGTCTTCCCGTCTTCCACCCCAAGGGCGGCGTCATCAAGCGGGAGATGGAGGACTACGTCCGCCGTCGTCACATCGAGGAGGGCTTCGAGTACGTAGGCACCCCGCACATCGCCAAGGAGGGGCTGTTCCACACCTCCGGGCACCTGCCCTACTACGGCGAAGGGATGTTCGCCCCCCTCGACGTCGACGGCATGGACTACCGCCTCAAGGCGATGAACTGCCCGATGCACAACCTCATCTACCGCTCCAAGCAGCGTTCCTATCGTGAGTTGCCGCTGCGTCTCTTCGAGTTCGGGCACGTCTACCGGCACGAGAAGTCCGGTGTCATCCACGGCCTGACGCGTGTGCGCGGCTTCGCCCAGGACGACAGCCACTCCTACGTCACCAAGGAGCAGGCGCCCGACGAGATCCGTCACCTGCTCGACTTCGTCCTCGGCCTGCTGCGGGACTTCGGTCTCGACGACTTCTACCTCGAGCTGTCCACACGGGACGACGAAGGGGAGTCGAGCACCAAGTTCATCGGTTCCGACGAGGACTGGGCCGAGGCGACCGCGGTGCTCGAGCAGGTCTGCTCCGAGACCGGTCTGGAGCTCGTGCCCGACCCGGGCGGCGCCGCCTACTACGGTCCCAAGGTGTCCGTGCAGGCGCGGGACGCCATCGGCCGCACCTGGCAGATGAGCACGATCCAGTACGACTTCAACCAGCCCTCCCCGGACCGGTTCGCCCTCGAGTACCAGGCGGCGGACGGCTCCCGCCAGCAGCCGGTGATGATCCACTCGGCGAAGTTCGGCTCGATCGAGCGCTTCATCGGTGTCCTCGTCGAGCACTACGCCGGGGCCTTCCCCGTGTGGCTGAGCCCCGTCCAGGTGCTCGGGGTCCCCGTCGCCGAGGAGTACAACGACTACCTCTGGGACGTGCTGTCGCAGATGCGGGCCAAGGGTATCCGAGTCGAGCTCGACGAGAGCGACGACCGCTTCCCCAAGAAGATCCGCAACGCGAGCAAGGCCAAGGTACCCTTCACCCTCATCGCGGGTGAGGAGGACCGAGGCAACAACGCCGTCTCCTTCCGCTACCGCGACGGGTCGCAGGAGAACGGTGTGCCGATCGGGGCGGCGATCGCCAAGGTGCTCGCCGCCATCGAGGGCAAGGGTCAGGTCACCTCCGCGCCGGCGAGCGACTGAGCATGACCGATCCCCGCGAGAGCCCCATGGAGGACGAGCGCTCCTTCGTCGGCGTCCCGGACGGTTTCGACCGCCTGTGGACGCCGCACCGGATGGCCTACGTCACCGGAGAGCGCCCGAGCGAGGACGCGGGGGACGGGTGTCCCTTCTGCGTCGCGCCGGACAAGGAGGACGCGGAAGGCCTGGTCGTCCACCGCGGCCGGAGCTGCTTCGTCGTGATGAACCTCTTCCCGTACAACGCCGGTCACGTCCTCGTCTGCCCCTACCGGCACGTCTCCCTCTACATCGACCTCACCGACGAGGAGACGGCCGAGTTCACGGCGCTGACCAAGGCTGCGATCCGCGCCATGCAGGAGGCCTCGTCGCCGCACGGCTTCAACATCGGGATGAACCAGGGCGCGGTCGCAGGGGCGGGCGTCGCCGCACACCTGCACCAGCACGTGATCCCGCGCTGGGGTGGAGACATGAACTTCCTGCCGATCATCGCCCAGACCAAGGCGCTGCCGATCCTCCTGGAGGACGCGCGCACGGCGCTGGTGCGAGCCTGGCCGACCGACTGACGCGACGTGCCCACCGGGCGGCGTCGGTCACCCGTACGGCGCATATACCCTGTTGTCCCGAGATGCTGAATCGATACGCGCGCGCGACCTTCACCCGGATCCTCACTCCCGTGGCGAAGGTGTTGCTGCGTCTGGGCATCAGCCCCGATGTCGTCACCGTCATCGGCACACTGGGCGTCTCGCTCGGTGCCCTGATCTTCTTCCCCCGGGGTGAGCTGTTCATCGGGGTCCTGGTCATCACGGCGTTCGTCTTCTCCGACACCGTCGACGGGATCATGGCCCGCCAGCTGGAGCGCTCGGGCAACTGGGGCGCCTTCCTCGACTCGACGCTCGACCGGATGGGCGACGCAGCGGTCTTCGCGGGTCTGGCGATCTGGTTCTTCCAGGGCGGTGACGACCGGGTCATGGCCTGGCTCGCCCTGGCCTGCCTCGTGCTGGGCAGCCTCGTCTCCTATGCCCGGGCCCGGGCCGAGGGTCTGGGCATGCGCGCCGACGTCGGCATCGCCGAGCGGGCCGACCGTCTGGTGGCCGCGCTGGTGACGGCGGGGCTGGTCGGCCTGGGCCTGCCCGAGGTCGTGCTCAAGGTCGTCCTCGGGCTGCTGGCCCTGGCCAGCTTCGTCACTGTCGTCCAGCGGGTCCTGTACGTGCGCCAGCAAGCCCGTGCATCGTCCTCGCCCGCGACCTCGTGACCCGGTTGCGGGAACGGCTCACCGTCCTGGCCTTCCTCCTGGCGTGGCGGCTGCTCCGCCTGATCCCGGCACGACTGGCCTACCGTCTCTTCGACGTCGCGGCAGACCGCACCACGGCAGCGGACGGGACCTCCGTGCGCAGGCTGCGGGACAACTACGCCCGGGTCCGTCCCGACCTGACCGAGCAGGAGCTGCAGGACACCACGGCGAAGGGGGTCCGCGCCGCCCTTCGCTACTACGTGGAGGCCTTCCGCCTCCCGTCGGTCCATGGCGATGACGTCGACCGCCTCGTGCGCTGGGAGGGCGCGATGCCCCAGCTGAAGGCCGAGCTGCTCGCCGGACGGCCGGTGCTCTGCTTCCTCGGGCACACCGGCAACTGGGATCTCGCCGGAGTCTGGTGCGCCCGACACCTCGGGCCCGTGGTCACGGTCGCCGAGCGGCTCGAGCCCGAGGAGATGTTCCGCGCCTTCCTCGACTACCGGGAAGGTCTGGGCATGCGGATCCTGCCGGCGCAGAAGGGCACCTTCGACGTCCTGCGTGCCCAGCTCGACACCGGTGAGCCGGTCGTCATGCCGCTGCTCGCGGACCGGGACCTGTCGACCACCGGCGTCGAGGTGCAGCTGTGCGGTCACGCCGCCCGGATGGCCGCGGGACCCGCCGCCCTCGCCGTCGAGAGTGGCTACCGGCTCCATCCCGTCACCTTGCGCCACGAGCGCGTCGGTCGGGACTGGGGGATGGTCATCACGATCCACGACGCCGTCGAGGTCCCGCCCGCGGGAACGCCGGAGGCGGTCACGCAGGTGACGCAGTCGTGCGCCGACGCCTTCGGGGCAGCCATCTCGGAGCACCCCCAGGACTGGCACATGATGCAGCGGGTCTTCGTCGACGACCTGGCCGCCGGCACCGATGACCGACGGACTGCGGCATGAGGGTCGGCCTCGTCAGCCCCTACTCCTTCGACGTGCCCGGGGGAGTGCAGTTCCACATCCGCGACCTGGCCGAGTACCTGCGAGCGGCCGGGCACCATGCCAGCGTGCTGGCGCCAGCGGACGAGGGCACCGAGCTGCCCGACTACGTCGTGCCGGCCGGTCGGGCGGTGCCGATCCGTTACAACGGATCGACCGCGCGACTGCTCTTCGGTCCGGTGGCGGCGGCGAAGGTGGGCCGGTGGCTCGAGGACGGCGACTTCGACGTCCTGCACATCCATGAACCGCTCGCGCCCAGCCTGTCGATGCTCGCCCTCTGGGCCGCGGAGGTGCCGGTCGTCGCGACCTTCCACACCTCGAACGTGCGCTCCCGCGTCATGCAGGCGGCCTCCCCCCTGCTGCGCCCCTCGCTGGAGAAGATCCACGCTCGGATCGCCGTCTCCGAGGACGCGCGTCGCACCGTGACGACGCACCTCGGCGGGGACGCCGTCGTCATCCCCAACGGCGTCAACACGTCGGCCTTTGCCGGCGCCGACCGACGGCCGCAGTGGAGCGGAGGGCCGGGGCGGCCGACCCTCGTCTTCCTCGGGCGTATCGACGAGCCGCGCAAGGGCCTGCTCGTCCTGGCCGAGGCGATGCCCCGGATCCTGGACGAGATCCCGGGAGCACGCCTGCTCGTCATCGGGCCGGGGGGAGCGCAGGCCGCGCGGGCGCGACTTCCGGAGCGGGTGGCCGAGGCCACCGAGTTCCTCGGGGCGCTGTCCGAGGTGGACAAGGCGAGCGCCCTCGCCTCGGCCGACCTCTACATCGCTCCGCACACCGGCGGGGAGAGCTTCGGGATCGTGCTCGTCGAGGCCATGGCCGCCGGCGCCCCGGTGCTCGCGAGCGACCTCGCCGCCTTCCAGCGCGTCCTCGACGGTGGGCGAACCGGGATGGCGGGAGCGACCTTCGCGACCGGCCGTCCCGACGACCTGGCCGACCAGGCGGTGGATCTGCTGGCCGACCCGGACCGCCGACGCGCCCTCGGCGATCTCGGGCGCGAGCGGGCCGCGGCCTTCGACTGGGACGTCGTGGCCGAGGAGATCCACGCCGTGTACGAGACCGTCGTCGACGCCGGGCCACCACGCCAGGAGGTCACCCGCCTGCGGCCGGGCCGCGGTCACGCAGGAGGAGGCGGATGAGCACCCTCGCCTGGGTCGCCGTCGCCGCCGCCGTCGGCGTGCTGCTGCTCCTCGCGTGGTACCTCTCCTACAGTGCCGCCCGTCTGGATCGACTGCACGCGAAGGTCGAGGGAGCCCTGTCCGCTCTCGACGCCCAGGTCGTGCGCCGGGCGGAAGCCACCCTCGAGCTCGCCAACAGCGGTGCCCTCGACCCTGCGACCGCTCTGCTGCTCGTCGGGGCGGCGAGCGGATCGCTCGAGCGCGTCAACGAGCACACCTTCGCCGGCGATCCGCTCGAGGGGCAGCACTTCGCCGGGCGCGAAGGGGTCGAGAGCGAGCTGACCGAGGTGATCCACGCGGCGTTGCCCCCCGAGGTCGCCGTGGACATCGAGGCGTCCAGCGGACCCGGCGCTGCTGCCCTGGGTCGACTGCGTGCGGCCGGTCTGCGCGTGCAGCTGGCCCGTCGGTTCCACAACGACGCGGTCAAGGAGGTGCAGCGGGTCCGCGCCAAGCCGGTCGTGCGCCTCTTCCGTCTCGCCGGCCACGCGGTGCTGCCGCAGACCGTGGAGTTCGACGACGCCCTGATCCACGGCTGAGGGGTACGGGTCAGCTCAGCCCGCCGCGTGCACGGCATCGGCGAGGTCGTTGGCGAGGGCGGCCGCGTCCTCCTCGCCCAGGTCGTGCACGGTCAGCCGCAGGTGGCGGGAGCGCTCGTCGGTCTGCTCGAGCCGGAACTCGTCGCCGGTGCGAACCAACCAACCCCGCCGCGTGAGTCGATCAGCGACCTCCCGTGCCGCGACGGGCAGCGTGACCCACAGGCTCATCCCGTCGCCCGCCTCGGTCGGCAGGCCCCGGGCCGTGAGCAGGTCGGCGAATGACCCGTTCCGCTCGGCGTAGTGCGCACCCGCCTGCTCGATCAGCGCCAGGGCGGCCGGGTCGCTCATGACCGAGTGGGTGATCCGTTGCAGCAGGTGGCTGACCCAGGTGGTGCCCGGTCGCAGGCGCATCTCCAGACGCGCGGCGGTATCCGCATCGGAGGCCATCACCGCCAGGCACATGTCCGGACCGGCGAACTTCGAGACCGAGCGCACCAGGGCCCAACGCTGGTGGTCGGGGCCGATGATCGAGTGGAAGGGCTGGCGGGAGAGGTAGGAGAAGTAGTCGTCCTGGACCACGAGGACGTACGGGTGCTCGGCGAGGACCTCCCTCAGGTCCGCGGCGCGACGGGCGCTCAGCGACGCGCCGGTGGGGTTCTGCGCCCGGGGGGTGCTCACGACGGCCCGGACACCCTGGTCGAGGGCATCGCGCAGTCCCTCGACCGTCATGCCCTCGGCGTCGACGGGGACCGGCACGGCGCGATATCCGCCGAGCTGGGCGAGGTGGATGCTGGCCAGGAAGCACGGGTCCTCGAGGGCGACCGTGTCGTCACGCAGCAAGGCCTGGGCCAGGAGCCGCTCGACGGCGTCGACCGCCCCACTGGTGAGGGTCAGGTGCAGGTCCTGCGTCTGCGTGGGGACATCGGGCGCGATCCACTGCTGTGCCCATGCCTTGAGACCGGGGTCGATCACGGGCTCGCCGTAGAGCACCGGTCGCCGCCCCGCGGCCGTCGCCAGCGCCGGCCCCAGGTCGGGGATCCAGCGCGGATCGGGGTTGCCGTTGCCCACGTCGCGCAGGGGCCCGGCAGCGGCGAAACCCTCCTGCGGCACGCGTGATCGCTGCGCGACCCGGGTGCCGGCCCGGCCCTGCGACACGACGACCCCGGAGCGGGCCAACGTGCGATAGGCGGCGACGGCTGTGTTGCGGTTGACGCCGAGCTGCTCGGCGAGGGCCCGCACAGGCGGCAGCGTCTCGCCGGGAGAGAGGTGGCCACGCTCGACGAGACCACGCACGCTGTCGGCGATCTGCGCCGCCGTGCCGCCGATGATCAGCGTTGCTGCCTTGGTACCCACGCGAGCGAGTCTAGGTGGCTTCCCGCTGTTCGCGGGCACCGACGAGAGTTTGACCTGTGCCGTGGTAATTTATGGCCTAGATCAAACAACTAGGTCGTGCGCACGCGACCGGGACGAGGAGTGAGTCATGAGCAGTGCCACCACCGGGACCGGGACGGCGCGCGTCAAGCGCGGCATGGCCGAGATGCTCAAGGGCGGGGTGATCATGGACGTGGTCACCCCCGAGCAGGCGAAGATCGCCGAGGACGCCGGCGCGGTCGCCGTCATGGCGCTCGAGCGCGTGCCCGCCGACATCCGTGCCCAGGGCGGCGTGTCCCGGATGAGCGACCCGGACATGATCGAGGGAATCGTCAACACCGTCTCCATCCCCGTGATGGCCAAGGCGCGCATCGGCCACTTCGTGGAGGCGCAGGTGCTGCAGTCGCTCGGTGTCGACTACGTCGACGAGTCCGAGGTGCTCACCCCGGCCGACTACACCAACCACATCGACAAGTGGAATTTCACCGTCCCCTTCGTCTGCGGTGCCACGAATCTCGGCGAGGCCCTGCGCCGCATCACCGAGGGCGCGGCGATGATCCGCTCGAAGGGGGAGGCCGGCACCGGTGACGTCTCCAACGCGACGACGCACATGCGCTCGATCCGCTCCGAGATCAATCGGATCGCCTCCCTGCCCGAGGACGAGCTCTTCGTCGCGGCCAAGGAGCTGCAGGCCCCCTTCGACCTGGTCAAGGAGGTCGCGACCCACGGCAAGCTGCCGGTCGTGCTCTTCACCGCAGGTGGCATCGCCACCCCGGCCGACGCCGCGATGATGATGCAGCTCGGGGCCGAGGGCGTCTTCGTCGGGTCGGGCATCTTCAAGGCCGGCAACCCTGCCGAGCGTGCCGAGGCGATCGTCAAGGCGACGACCTTCCACGACGACCCGGACACCCTCGCCAAGGTCTCCCGCGGCCTGGGCGAGGCCATGGTCGGCATCACCGTCGACGAGATCCCGCAGCCGCACCGGCTCGCCGAGCGCGGCTGGTGACCGGGGCCGGATCAGGCCCCGGTGCCGCCGGGCGGGGCCGAAGTCGGGAAGGGGTCGTCGCCGGAGCCATCCGACGACGAGCCGGTGCGCTCGACTGCCTCCGTGACCTTCTCCCCGGCCTTGTGGCCGAGGTCGTCAGCAGCCCGGCGGGCCTGCTGGGCCTTGTCCTTCACGCGTGGGTCGCGCCGCAGCCGCTGCACCTGGGCGGCCATGCGGTCGTACTTCTCACGTCCGGCCCGGGTTCCGAGCACGTAGCCGATCCCTGCACCAACCAACAGCGACATCTTGCGCATGGGGACCTCCACAGTCCGTTCGTCACGGCATGCCACGCCTCTCGTGGCCGCTGGTCAGGACCTACCCGGTTCGGTCGGTCCGGAAACGGGTACGAGGTAGGGCCCCGCCACGTGCGTCCTGTCGTTGGTGCCGCATGACATCCGCTCCGCTCGGGTCGTCGGTGCCCGGCGCTCGCCCGCGAATCGGCGTTCTTGCCGTCCAGGGAGACGTGCGAGAGCACCGGGCCGCCCTCGAGTCGTCGGGAGCGACCGCCACCCCTGTGCGCCGCCCCGAGGAGCTCGCCGAGGTGGACGCCCTGGTGATCCCCGGCGGTGAGTCGACGACGATCGACAAACTGACCCGGACCTTCGGGCTGCGTGACCCCCTTCGCTCCCGGATCGCCGACGGGATGCCGGTGTACGGCAGCTGCGCCGGGATGATCCTGCTGGCCGACCGGATCCTCGACGGCCACCGCGACCAGCAGACTCTCGGGGGGCTGGACATCACCGTCCGGCGCAATGCCTTCGGCCGGCAGGTCGACTCCCACGAGTGCGACCTCGAGGTTCGTGGCGTGGAGGGTGGTCCGGTGCGGGCGGTCTTCATCCGCGCCCCATGGGTCGAGGAGTGGGGAGATGGTGTGGAGGTGCTCGCGGCAGTCGGGGCGAAGGGGGAGACCCGCCCGGTCGTCGTGCGCCAGGGCCCTCTGCTGGCGACCAGCTTCCACCCCGAGGTCACCGGTGACCACCGGGTGCACCGGCTCTTCGTCGCAATGGCCGGGCCCGCCTGACACCCATCGCCGAGCGGGCGGGGCAGGACCGGGGCCGCGGCGACCACGGCGCGTAGGATCGACGATCGGACCATCCACCAGCCACCCGAGGAGACCTACGTGTCCGGCCACTCCAAGTGGGCAACCACGAAGCACAAGAAGGCGGCGATCGACGCCAAGCGCGGCAAGCTCTTCGCCAAGCTGATCAAGTACATCGAGGTGGCTGCCCGTACGGGTGGCGGTGACCCGGCCGGCAACCCGACGCTCTACGACGCCATCCAGAAGGCGAAGAAGAACTCCGTCCCCAACGACAACATCGACCGCGCGGTCAAGCGCGGCTCGGGGGCCGAGGCCGGTGGCTCCAACTGGGAGGCCATCACCTACGAGGGATATGCCCCGGGCGGGGTCGCCGTGCTCATCGAGTGCCTCACCGACAACAAGAACCGGGCGGCCACCGAGGTCCGGACCGCGCTCAGCCGCAACGGTGGCAACCTCGCCGACCCGAACTCCGTGGCATATCTCTTCAACCGTCGCGGTGTCGTGATGGTCCCCAAGGCCGAGAAGAGCGACGAGGAGCTGCTCGAGATCGTCCTGGAGGCCGGCGCCGAGGAGATCAACGACTACGGCGAGTCCTGGCAGATCGTCTCCGAGGCGACGAACTTCGTCGACGTGCGCACCGCGCTGCAGGAGGCGGACGTCGACTACGACTCCGCCGAGGCAGTCTTCCTCCCCAGCCTGGAGGTCCCGCTCGACCTCGACGGGGCGAAGAAGATGATCCGGGTCGTCGAGGCACTCGAGGACAGCGACGACGTGCAGAACGTCTACACCAATGGGGACGTCTCCGACGAGGTCCTGGAGCAGCTTGACGCCGAGGAGTGACCGGCGTGTCGGCGGTCGTCACGCGGCCGCCGACACGTAGTCTTCGACTAGAACAGGTGTTCTAAGCGGCGTGGTCAGGAGACGCGCTGCCGTCGGATCGAGGAGGGTGCACGTGCGCGTGCTCGGCGTGGACCCGGGACTGACCCGGTGCGGCCTCGGAGTCGTCGACGGCCGGGCCCGTGACCTGCGCATGGTTGCCGTCGGCGTCGTGCGCACCAGCGCGCAGCGCTCCCCGGGGGACCGGCTCGTCTACATCCAGGACCAGCTCGACTCGTGGGTGGACCGATTCGAGCCCGACGCGATCGCCCTGGAGCGGGTCTACGCTGCCGACCACGTGCCCACCGTCATGACCACCGCCCAGGTGAGCGGCCTCGTCCTGCTTGCCGGGGCACGCCGCGGACTCCCGGTCGTGCTCCACACGCCGACCGAGGTCAAGGCCGCGGTCACCGGGTCCGGGCGCGCCGACAAGGCGCAGGTGGCCACCATGGTCACGCGCATCCTCACCCTCGACGAGGCTCCCCGGCCGGCGGACGCGGCCGACGCCCTCGCCCTGGCCATCTGCCACCAGTGGCGGGGCGCCGGTCAGGCTCGACGCGAGCTCGCAGCTGCCGGCGAGAGAGCCCGCCAGCGGGCGGTGGCGGCCCGATGATCGCCTCGGTACGCGGGGTCGCCGGCCACGTCGGACTGGATCGCATCGTGGTCGACGTCCACGGCGTCGGTCTGCTGGTGCACACGCCACCCGCCGTGGCCGCCGGCTGCCGCCACGGGGCAGAGGTGGAGCTGGCGACGAGCATGGTCGTGCGCGAGGACTCGATGACCCTCTACGGTTTCTCCGCAGCGGGGGAGCGCGACACCTTCGAGCTGGCACAGACGGTCACCGGGGTCGGGCCCCGCGTGGCCATGGCGCTGCTGTCGGTGCTCAGCCCCGAGGAGCTGTCGGCGGCCGTGGCCGCCGACGACATCGCGACGCTGACGAAGGTGCCGGGCATCGGCAAGAAGGGCGCGGAGCGCATTGCCCTCGAGCTGCGCGGCAAGCTGCCCGAGGTCCCCGGGGCGAGGGCGACGAAGGCACCCGCTGGTGCCGGGGGATGGCACGACCAGGTCACCGAGGCCCTGGTCGGGCTCGGCTACTCGAGCAGGCAGTCCACGGACGCGGTGGACAAGGTCTCCCGCGAGGGCGGCGACGATGACGGACCTGCTGACGTGTCCACAGCACTCAAGGCGGCCCTGCAGGTGCTCGCGCGATGAGCGATGGCTTCAGCTCCGAGATCCGTGTGGCCGAGGACGACCCCCGGGAAGGCGACGGGTCCTACGACGCGACCGCCCGGATCGTCGATGCCGGGAGCACGGACGACGACGGGGTCGTCGAGGCCGCGCTGCGACCGCGTAGGCTCGCCGACTTCCCCGGCCAGCCGAAGGTGCGCGACCAGCTCGGGCTCGTCCTCGAGGCCGCCCGCCGACGCGGCTCGCCCCCGGATCACGTCCTGCTCTCCGGCCCTCCCGGTCTGGGCAAGACCACGTTGGCGATGATCGTCGCGGCCGAGCTCGAGCAGCCGATCCGGGTCACCTCCGGCCCCGCGATCCAGCACGCCGGTGACCTGGCCTCCGTCCTGTCCTCGCTGACCGAGGGGGAGGTGCTCTTCTTCGACGAGATCCACCGCATGTCACGTCCCGCCGAGGAGATGCTCTACCTCGCGATGGAGGACTTCCGGGTGGACGTCATCGTCGGCAAGGGCCCGGGTGCCACCGCCATCCCGCTGGAGCTGCCCCCCTTCACCGTCGTGGGCGCGACCACCCGGGCAGGACTGCTGCCGGCGCCGCTGCGAGACCGCTTCGGCTTCACCGGTCACCTCGACTTCTACGACGATGCCGACCTGGAGAAGATCCTCGCCCGCAGCGCAGGCCTGCTCGAGGTCGAGTCGGACGGGGATGCCCTGGCCGAGATCGCCCGGCGCTCCCGCGGGACCCCGCGCGTGGCCAACCGGCTGCTGCGACGGGTGCGGGACTGGGCCCAGGTGCACGGCACCGGCCGGGTCGGGCTCGATGCGGCCCACCGGGCACTGGCCCTCTTCGACGTCGACGAGATCGGTCTGGACCGCCTTGATCGGGCCGTCCTGGACGCCCTGTGCCGTCGCTTCGGTGGGGGGCCGGTCGGCCTGTCCACCCTCGCGGTCTCCGTCGGGGAGGAGACGGACACCGTGGAGACGGTGGCCGAGCCCTACCTGGTGCGACAGGGCTACATCGTGCGCAGCCCCCGGGGGCGCCTGGCGACGCCCGCGGCCTGGCAGCACCTCGACCTGAGCCCTCCGGCAGGGGCACAGACCCCCCTTCCCCTGCCTGACGACCCTGAGGCCGGACGCCTCGGATGACGCCGCGCGGAACCCCGTCACCGGCCTACCCGTTGGTCACGGCGGTGGCCTGATTAGACTCGGCCATTGGCTCGGGGCCTCCCGAGCCACTGTGACGTCGACCTGACCGATCGGTCCCGACCCAGGAAGTCCCACTCATGAACCAAGGCTCGCAGACCGCCAGCCTGCTCCTGCTCATCCTCCCGCTGCTGCTCATCGGCTTCATGCTCTACTCCGCCAGGAAGCGGCAGCGCACCATGGCGCAGTTCTCCGCATCCCTGCAGGTGGGGGACGAGGTCTTCACGACCTCGGGGATCCTCGGCCGGATCACCGACCTCGATGAGGACCGGGTTCGCCTCGAAGTCGCCCCGGGAACGATCCTCACCCTCGACCGTCGGGCGATCGGGATGAAGGCCGAGACCGGCACCCAGACGTCGACCGACAACGGGCAGGACTGACGTGGAGGCTCGCCGCAGCAAGGACGCTGCCCGCAGGGACAACGCCACCCGCACACTGATCTGGCTCTTCGTGGGCATTCTCGTGCTCGTCGGAGCGCTCAGCTACGGCGTCGCCAAGCAGAGCGCGACGTGGGCCCCGCGACTGGGCCTGGACCTGGCCGGTGGTACGCAGATCGTCCTCGAACCGAGGGTGGAGGGGTCGGCCGTCTCGTCCGATCAGCTGGCCCAGGCACGCGACATCATCGTCCAGCGCATCGACTCCCAGGGCACGACCGGCGCCGAGGTGACCACGCAGGGTGACAGCAACATCGTGGTCGCCATGCCGGGTACGCCGACCGAGGAGCAGGAGGAGGCCATCTCGGCCTCCTCGCAGATGCAGTTCCGCCCGGTCCTGGCCACCGCCGTCGGCAGTACGAAGGCCGCTGAGCCGACCCCGTCGGGTACCGAGTCACCGACGTCCGGCACGGGCGACGGAGAGAAGTCCGCCGACGAGAAGGTTTCCGACGGGAATACCTCCGACAAGGAGTCCTCCGACGGTGGCGCCCAGTCGGTGGAGACGTCTGCCGAGCCGACCGCACCCTCGGACGATCCCACGAAGTCGTCCACCTCCGACGAGACGACGCCGGCGCAGGACGAGACGCCCTCGAATGGCGAGGGTCAGCCGGCCCAGGACCCGGCTGCCGGGATCGACTGGACCCCCTCCGGCAAGCCGACGGGTCCGATGGACCCCAACCACGTGTCCACGAAGCTGTGGAACACGTTCCAGGAGCTGGACTGCTCGGAGCCACCGGAGCAGGCGCCCGTGGCGACGAAGGACCCGATCGTGGCCTGCTCCCAGGACGGGGCGCTGAAATACGTGCTCGGACCCGTCGTCGTCCCCGGCAAGGACATCGACGATGCCGAGGCCGGTTACCAGGTCAGCCCGCAGGGCGCCCAGACCAACAACCCGGAGATCTCGCTGACGCTCACGAGCGACGGCCGCGAGAAGTACAAGGAGATCTCCCAGAAGATGGTCGGCATGCAGCCGCTCAACACCACCTCGCCGGTCAACCCCCCGGGGTCCTACAACGCACTGGCGGCCGTGCTCGACTCCCAGGTGCTCATCGCACCCGGCTTCAACGAGGCCATCCCGAGCGGACGGGCGAGCATCACCGGCTTCGACATCGACGAAGCCCGCAGCCTGGCCCAGTCACTGAAGTTCGGTGCGCTGCCGATGTCCTTCGACCTGCAGACCCGCCAGGACATCAGCCCCACGCTGGGCTCCGAGCAGCTGCGCTTCGGCATCATCGCCGGCATCATCGGTCTGTTCATCGTGCTGCTCTACGCCCTGGTGCAGTACCGCGCCCTGTCGGTCGTCGTGGTCGGCTCGATGGTCGTCGCGTTCGGGATCACCTACCTGGCCATCGCCCTGTTGTCCTGGGGGTACAACTATCGCCTCGACATGGCGGGCGTGACAGGTCTGATCATCGCCATCGGTGTCACCGCGGACAGCTTCATCGTCTACTTCGAGAGAGTCAGGGACGAGTTGCGTGAGGGACGCAACCTGCGCGCCGCGGTCGAGGCCGGCTGGGCCCGGGCCAAGGGCACGATCCTCGTCGCCGACGGCGTCAACTTCATCGCCGCGGTCGTCCTGTACGTCCTGGCCAGTTCCGGGGTGCGTGGCTTCGCCTTCACCCTGGGCCTGACGACGCTGATCGACCTGGCGATCTTCTGGCTCTTCACCCACCCGATGCTCACGATCCTCGCGCGCAACAAGTTCTTCGCCTCCGGCCACCCGTGGTCCGGCTTTGACGTGAACACGCTGCGGGAGGCGAAGTTGCGCTATCGAGGACGTGGCCAGGTCGACATCGACCCAGCCGTCCGCCCGGCAGGAGGGAACGCCTGATGAGTCGCGTCGCGGACTGGGGAAATGACCTCTACACCGGCCGACGATCGTTCAACTTCGTCGGTCGGTCCAAGACCTGGTACAAGGTCTCGGCCGTGCTGTTGGTGATCGCTGCCCTGGGCTTCATCGTGCGACCGTTGAACTTCTCCCTGGAGTTCACCGGTGGTTCGGAGTTCCGGGTGGCCACCCAGCAGGCGCCCGCGGACTACGAGTCCCGGGCGACCCAAGCCGTGCGCGAGGTCGTCGGCTCCTCGGCCTCGGCGAATGTCTCCACCGTCGGTGGTGACATCGTGCGTGTCCAGACCGAGGAGCTGCCGGCCGACGAGATCCGCGACGTCAACGACGAGCTCGCCACGGCCTTCGACGTGAAGTCGAACCAGATCAGCTCGAACCTCATCGGCCCCTCGTGGGGTGAGTCGGTGAGCAAGCAGGCGCTGCGGGCCCTCGTGGTCTTCCTGCTGCTGACGACGTTGATGATGACGTTGTACTACCGCAACTGGAAGATGGCCGTCTCCTCGATGGTGGCCCTCGCCCACGACATGTTCATCACGGTCGGCATCTACACGTGGGTCGGATTCGAGGTCTCCCCGGCCTCGTTGATCGGCTTCCTGACCGTCTTGGGGTACTCCCTCTACGACACGGTCGTGGTCTTCGACCACGTCAAGGAGAACACCCGCGCAGCCTTCGCCAACCGGCGCAAGAGCTTCGCCGAGGCAGCCAACCTCGCCGTGAACCAGACGCTCGTGCGCTCGATCAACACCACGGTCATCGCCGTGCTGCCGATCATCGCCGTGCTCGTCATCGGATTCGCCTATCTCGGCCCCGGGACGCTGCTGGACCTCTCGCTCGCGTTGTTCATCGGCATGTCGGTCGGTGCCGTCTCCTCGATCTTCATCGCCACGCCGCTGCTGGTGGACCTGCGGCGCAGGGACCCCGAGGTGGTCCAGCTCGCCGACGATGCGGAGAAGTTCCAGGCTCGCCGACAGCGGGAGCTGGAGCGGACGACGACTGGGCCGGAGCTCGCCCCGGTCTCCGGTGCGCCGGGCGCGGCCACGGCGGCGAAGGGGGAGTCGGCCTCCTCACCGAGCTCCACCGTCGACGGTGGCTCCGCACCCGTCGAGGGCGATGCCCAGACGGTCACCGGCCGCAAGGTGCACAAGTACGCCCAGTCGCCGGGACCGCGCAACCAGCCGAAGAAGACACCCCGCAAGCGGCGGCGAGGCTGATGCGCGGGTCCCTGGCCGAGCGGATCCTCGCGACCGTGCGCGATGTCGAGGACTTCCCGCAACCGGGGGTGACCTTCAAGGACATCACCCCCGTCCTGGCCGACGGCGAGCTCCTCGCCGAGGCGGTGCAGGCGCACGCCGACCCGTACCGGGGCCGGGTGGACCTCGTCGCGGGGCTCGAGGCCCGAGGGTTCATCTTCGGCGCGGCAGTGGCCATGGAGCTGGGTGTCGGCTTCCTGCCGGTGCGCAAGGCGGGCAAGCTGCCCGGCCCGACGGTCGGCGTGGACTACGCCCTCGAGTACGGCAGCGCGCGAGTCGAGGTGCATGCGCAGGACCTGCCCGACGGCGCTCGGGTCCTCGTCGTCGACGACGTCCTCGCGACCGGGGGGACGGCGGCCGCGGGCTGTCGGCTCATCGAGCTGTGCGGGGGAAGCGTTGTCGCTGTGGAGGTCCTGACGGAGATCGCGGCGCTCGACGGGCGAACACTTCTGGAGGGGTACGCCGTGCGGAGCCTGGCGACGGTCTAGGCTCTCTGCATGAGTGAGCGCAACACGAGTACCGGGGGGTTCTCCCCGCGGTCCTTGGCGCGCGCCTCCTTGGCGCGGATCGGCGGCGGACGAGCAGCCACTCCTGGGGTACTCGACCCGCTGCTGACGATCGTGCGTCAGAGCCACCCCAAGGCCGACGTATCGATCATCGAGCGGGCGTACGACGTCGCCGAGCAGAAGCACCGCGGGCAGCGGCGCAAGAGCGGCGACCCCTACATCACGCACCCACTCGCCGTGACGACCATCCTGGCCGAGCTGGGGATGACCCCGCTGACGCTGGCCGCCGCGCTGCTCCACGACACGGTCGAGGACACCGACTACAGCCTCGACGACCTCGAGGAGGAGTTCGGGGCAGAGGTGGCCAAGCTCGTCGACGGCGTGACCAAGCTGGACAACGTCACCTACGGCGAGAGCGCGCAGGCCGAGACCGTGCGCAAGATGATCGTCGCCATGGCCAGGGACATCCGGGTGCTGGTGATCAAGCTCGCCGACCGACTGCACAATGCCCGCACCTGGCGGTACGTGTCCGTGCAGTCTGCCCAGCGCAAGGCCCAGGAGACGCTCGAGATCTACGCACCGCTGGCGCACCGCCTGGGGATGAACACGATCAAGTGGGAGCTGGAGGACCTGTCCTTCGCGACCCTGTACCCCAAGGTCTACGAGGAGATCGTGCGCCTGGTCGCCGAGCGGGCACCCGCCCGTGAGGAGTACCTCGCCACCGTCCGGTCCCAGGTCGTCCTGGATCTGCGCGAGGCCAAGATCAAGGCGACGGTCACGGGCCGGCCGAAGCACTACTACTCCGTCTACCAGAAGATGATCGTCGGGGGTCGGGAGTTCGGCGAGATCTACGACCTCGTGGCGGTGCGCGTCCTCGTCGACACGGTCCGGGACTGCTACGCGGCGCTCGGCGCGCTGCACGCCCGGTGGAACCCCCTTCCCGGGAGGTTCAAGGACTACATCTCACTACCGAAGTTCAACATGTACCAGTCCCTGCACACGACCGTCATCGGTCCGCAGGGCAAGCCGGTCGAGATCCAGATCCGGACCCACCAGATGCACCGTCGGGCCGAGTACGGCGTCGCTGCGCACTGGAAGTACAAGGACCGGGCGAGTCCCGACAGCGGCCAGGTCGTCGATGACGGACAGGTCGGGGATATGGCCTGGTTGCGTCAGCTGCTGGACTGGCAGCGTGAGACGGCGGACCCCAGCGAGTTCCTGGACTCCCTGCGCTACGAGATCAGCACGAACGAGGTCTACGCCTTCACGCCCAAGGGGCAGGTCATCGCCCTGCCGGCCGGCTCCACTGCCGTGGACTTCGCCTATGCGGTGCACACCGAGGTCGGCCACCGGTGCATCGGTGCGCGGGTCAACGGCCGACTGGTGCCGTTGGACTCCGCGTTGGACAACGGCGACGCCGTCGAGGTGCTCACCTCCAAGGCCGAGGGCGCTGGTCCCTCGCGCGACTGGCTGAACTTCGTCCGCTCGGCGCGGGCACGCAACAAGATCAAGCAGTGGTTCACCAAGGAGCGCCGGGAGGAGATGGTCGACTCCGGCAAGGAGGCCATCGCCAAGGTCGTGCGCAAGCAGAATCTGCCGCTGCAACGGATCCTGTCCGTGGAGAGCCTGACCTCCGTCGCGAGCGAGCTGCGCCGCCAGGACGTCGACGGCCTGTACGCAGCGGTCGGGGAGGGGCACGTCTCCGCCCAGCACGTGGTCTCGCGGCTGATCGCGGCCGCCGGCGGTGAGGACGGGGCCACCGAGGACCTGGCCGAGGCCACGCTGCCCGGACCGCCCCGTCATCGGCGCAGCGACGCGGACCCGGGCGTCGTCGTCAAGGGCGTCGACGACATGTGGGTCAAGCTCGCCAAGTGCTGCACCCCGGTGCCCGGCGACGCGATCATGGGCTTCATCACCCGCGGCAACGGCGTCTCCGTGCACCGCACGGACTGCACGAATGCCAAGTCGCTGCAGAAGGAGTCGGAGCGGTTCATCGAGGTCGAGTGGGCTCCCAGCAGCTCCAGCCTCTTCCTCGTGCAGGTCCAGGTCGAGGCCCTCGACCGTTCCGCGCTGCTCTCCGACGTCACCCGGGTGTTGTCGGAGTCGGGGGTGAACATCCTCTCCGCCACCGTGCACACCTCCCGCAACCGCGTGGCGATCCTGCGATTCACCTTCGAGATGGGCGACACCGGGCACCTCAGCCACGTCATCCAGCAGGTGAAGCGCACCGAGTCGGTCTTCGATGCCTTCCGCATCACCGGCGGTCAGCTGCCCAGCAAGGACTGACCCGCGCGGGGCACCACGTCGCCAGTCATGGCGGCAGCCCCGAGACCGACCGTGTCGTGGTCTCGGGACTGCTTGGGACGCTCGGTGTGGCGTTCAGCCGCCGAACTCGTCGAGGCCCTTGCGGGCCTGGTCCAGCCACATCTGCTGGGCGTCGATCTGCTCGCGGACCTTGGCGGCACGTGATGTGTCGCCCTTGGCCTCGGCCTTCGCCAGGTCGGCCTCGAGATCGGTGACCTTCGACTCGAGCTGGGTGACCATGGAGGCGGCCCGGGCGGACTTCTCCGGATTGACCGAGGCCCACTTCTTGTCCTCGGCGTCGCGCACGGTCTGCTCGACCCGGCGCATTCCCTTCTCCATGCGGTCGATGTCGCCCCGCGGGACCTTGCCCGCAGCCTCCCAGCGCTCCTGGATGTCGCGCAGTGCGCCCTTCGCCTTCGCCAGGTCCTTGACCGGTAGGAGCGCCTCAGCCTCGGCGAGGATGCCCTCCTTCACCTCGAGGTTGCCGCGGAAGGACTCGTCCTCCTTGGCCGCCTCGGCGTCCTTGGCATTGAAGAAGGCGTCCTGGGCGGTACGGAAGCGCTCCCAGAGCCGGTCGTCGTCGGCACGTCCCGCGCGGCCGGCCCGTCGCCACTGGTCCATCAACCGCTTGTAGGCGCCGGCGGTGGCATTCCAGTCGGTCGAGGAGGACATGCGCTCGGCCTCGGCGACGAGGTCCTCCTTCTGTGCCTTGATCTCGCCACGGGACTGCTCGAGCTTGGCGAAGTGGGCCCGACGTGCCTTGTCGAAGCCGTTGCGTGCCTTGGAGAAGCGCTGCCACAGCGGGGCCTCGACATCCTTGTCCAGTCGGACCTTGCCGCGCTGGTGCGCCTTCCACTCATCGAGCAGCGCACGCATCCGGGCCGTGGACTGCTTCCACTGCACCTTCTCCACCGGTTGCGCGGCGATCTTCTCCGCCTCCGCGACGATGACCTCGCGCTCGGCCGCCGCCACCTTCTTCGCCGCGGCCCGCTCGGTGGCCTCGTGCCGGCGCTTCTCGGCCAGGCCCGCGTCCACCTCGGCGATGAGGGCGGCCAGAGCCGGCAGGTCACCGACGACGTTGGGCTCGGCCGCGTGCTCGTGCAGGGACTTCAGGCCGTCCGCGACCTCCTTGGCGGTGACCTCGGGGGAGTCGAGGCGCTGACGCAGCAGCCCGGCGGAGGCGAAGAGCTCGTCGTACTTGCGGGCGAAGTACTGCAGGGCCTCCTCCGGCGAGACGCCCGGGTAGGAACCGACCTCACGTTCCTCCTGCCCGTCACGGACGAAGACACGTCCTTCCTCGTCGGCCCGGCCGAAGGCAGCGGACGCGCTGTGGTCGTCCGTGACCCCGTGGACCTCGGGGGCCGGGGTCACAGCCGGTCGGGTGGGAGCCAGCTTGGCCAAGGCTGCTGGCGATGGCGCCGTAGGGCGCGGGGCATCTGTCTCGTCGCTCACACTCCCGAGGCTACCCATTCGCGCGCCGGATGAGTGGCCCCACGTAGGGTTTGGTCCGTGCTGACCATCTCCTTCCCGGCGCAGGCCTTCGGGACGAACTGCTATGTCCTCGCGGACGGACCCGGCGAGGAGTGCCTCGTCGTCGACCCCGGTATCGGGATCGAGGAGAGCCTCCGTGAGGTGCTCACGACGCACCGGCTCAAGCCGGCGGCGGTGCTGCTGACCCACGGCCACATCGACCACGTCTACTCGGTGACCCCGGTGTGCGGCGGTGAACTCGCGGCCTACATCCACTCCGACGACCGCTACCGCCTCGAGGACCCGCTGGGCAGCTCCTCGCTCGGGGATCAGCTGACCGGGATGCTCGAGCAGCAGTTCGGCAGGAAGGCGAGCTGGCGCGAGCCCGAGCACGTCGTCGAGATCACCGACAGCCAGACAGTCTCGGTGGCCGGGATCGACCTGGATGTGGTCCATGCGCCCGGCCACACCGAGGGATCGGTGATGTTCTCCCTCCCCGGGTTGCCCGACGGGATCCCGGACGAGGCCGAGGTCGACCGAACCCTGATCACCGGTGACGTGCTCTTCGCCGGCTCCATCGGCCGGACGGACCTGCCCGGCGGCTCGGCAGAGGCGATGCAGCGCTCCCTTCGCGAGGTCGTCCATCCGCGGCCCGACTCCAGCCTCGTCCTGCCCGGCCACGGCCCGGCGACGACGCTGGCCCGCGAGAAGGCGACCAATCCGTACCTGCAAGGACTGTGATGAGCGATACCCGACCGACCAAGGTCAAGCCCCTCTCCGGCTTCCCGGAGTACCTGCCCGAGCAGCGGATCATCGAGCAGCACTTCCTCGACGTCATCCGTGCCACCTTCGAGCTGCACGGATTCCCCTCGATCGAGACCCGCTCGGTCGAGCCCGTGGAACGACTGCTCGGCAAGGGCGGTGACGCCGACAAGGAGATCTACGGCATCCACCGACTCGCTGACGAGGGTGGGGCCGGAGGGCGCGGAGAGGCCGAGCTCGGGCTGCACTTCGACCTGACCGTCCCCTTCGCCCGCTACGTGGTCGAGAACGCCGGTCGACTCAACTTCCCCTTCCGCCGCCACCAGATCCAGAAGGTCTGGCGCGGCGAGCGCCCCCAGGAGGGGCGCTACCGCGAGTTCACCCAGTGCGACATCGACGTCGTCGACGTGGGGGAGCTCGCGCCGCACTTCGAGGCCGAGATGCCGCTGGTCATGGCCGAGGTCTTCGCCGGGCTGCCCATCCCCGAGATGGTCATCCAGGTCAACAACCGCAAGATCCCCGAGGGCTTCTACCGCGGTCTGGGTATCGGTGCGGACGACGTGACCGAGATCCAGGACACCCTGCGCATCGTCGACAAGCTGGACAAGGTCGGCTCGGAGAAGGTCGCGGCCCTGCTCGTCGACGCCGGCCGCACGCCCGAGCAGGCACGGGCCGTTCTGGACCTGGCGGCGATCCGGACGCAGGACACCACCTTCGTCGAGCGCGTCCGCGACCTCGGCGTGGAGCACCCGGTCCTCGACGAGGGCCTCGCGGCGCTGTCCGCCGTCATCGAGACCGGCGCCGCAGCCGCACCCGGCGCGATGGTCGCCGACCTGCGCATCGCGCGGGGACTCGACTACTACACCGGCACGGTCTACGAGACCCAGCTCGTCGGGTACGAGTCGTGGGGCTCGTTCTGCTCGGGCGGGCGCTACGACGAGCTGGCCAGCGACGGCAAGAACACCTACCCGGGCGTCGGCATCTCCATCGGCCTCTCCCGTCTGCTCGGCCTGCTGCTCGGCAAGGGTCTGGTCGGCGCCAGCCGCAGGTCCCCGAGCGCGGTCCTCGTGGCCGTCACGGACGAAGGGAGCCGGCCGGCCTCCGTCGCAGTCGCCACTCGGTTGCGGTCCCGCGGGATCCCGTGCGAGGTGGCGCCTGCCGCAGCGAAGTTCGGCAAACAGATCCGCTTCGCGGAGCGTCGGGGTATTCCCTACGTGTGGTTCCCGGGTGCAGGGGAGGCGGATGACCAGGTCAAGGACATCCGCTCCGGCGAGCAGATCGACGCGGATGCGTCCTCATGGCAGTGCCCGCAGGAGGACCTGCGTCCGCAGGTCGTGCGTCTGGGGGAGTGACCCCGTCCCGACGACCCACGACCATGCGAGTCACTCCGGGTGCGTCCACACCCAGGGGCTCTCGTGGCCGATGCTCCGCCCGTCGACCAAGCGCTCTGTCGAGGGCCGGAAGCGCACGGTGCTGGCGGCCGGGAGTCGTCGCCCGCCCGCATCACGGGCAATGAGATCGGGAACGCCCCAGGCCAGGTCATCGTCCTCGCCGAGGGAACTAGCGGTTGCCCCGGTGTCGGGGACGATGGCGAGCCGATGGCCGGTCAGCGAGAGCAGCACCTCGATCTTGTGCAGCGCCAGAGCCGATGCATCAACCTCGGCCCTGGCGAGGGCGGAGCGGCTCCACCCGAGCTCCTGTGCGGTGTCGCGTTGGCTGTGACGGCACTCCCGTCGATGGCGCCTCAGGACGAGTCCGATCCGTTGCCCGAGGGTGATCCGCGCGCGCTCTGATGCGAGGATGTCCGAAAGCACGGGCGAGGTCCTGCCGGGGAGTGGCGGCGGGGCGACCTTCTCGATCGGCACAGTGTGTGGCCAGTAGAGGCAGGGCAGACAGTCCTCGCAGGCTCCGTCCCCCTGACCCGCACACCACGTACAGGGCGTTGGGCACGAAAAGCCCGCATCATCGTCGTCCTGGGCTGAGTCCATGTCCCCACTTCATCCCCGACCCGGATAGCTCGCTACCGGGGGGCGAAGGGTCGTGGGCCGTACCAGTGCGTGCCGGCTGCTTGTGGACGAGAACGCGCGGGTCGCCCGCGCGGTAGCCGAAGGTGCTGACAGGTTCCACAGCGGGCGAAACGTGGGTTCAACCGCCTACGCTCCTGCTCCATCTCGCGAGCACTGACCGCGTCGTGGAGCAGGAGCGTAGGCGCGAATCACCAGCACGAATGCACCGCTCGTCGTCGCGAGATGCCGGTCCAATCAGACGATCATTGCGAATCGGACACAGGCATGGTGTCCGTCACACACGCCGCCTAAACTCCCGACGTGGCTTCGCCACCCGTGGGCACAATGGCGTGTCCACGGCCCGACGAAGTCACCCACGTCTGCGGAAGGGAAACGCTGTCCGTGAGCACGACCCCGATGGAGCGGGCCGTGCGGACCTGGCTGACGCAGCTGGACGTCGAGCGAGGAGTCTCCGCCCACACGCTGACGGCCTACACGCGCGACTCACGGCGATACCTCGACCACCTGGTCAGCCAAGGTGTCACCGCACCGAACCAGGTCACCGAGGCCCACGTCGCCGGATTCCTCGCCTCCCTGCGCTCCGGTGACGAGAACCATCCGCCGTTGGCCGCCAGCTCGGCCGCCCGTTCGCTGACCGCCGTGCGCGGACTGCACAAGTTCCTTGTCCTCGAGGGGGAGACCCCGCACGACCCTGCCGGGGACGTCGCCCCGCCGGCGCCCCCTTCGCGCCTGCCGAAGGCCATCAGCGTGGGGGAGGTGACGCGGCTGCTCGACGCGGCCGGCGTCGGCGACGGGGCGCTGCCGCTGCGCGACCGGGCCCTGCTCGAGGTGCTGTACGGGACCGGGGCGCGCATCTCCGAGGCCGTCGGCCTGGACGTGGACGACCTCGACCTCGAGGCGGGAGCGGCGCGACTCTTCGGCAAGGGTGGCAAGGAGCGGATCGTGCCGCTCGGTTCCTACGCCTGCGAGGCCGTCGAGGTCTGGTTGGTGCGTGGACGGCCCGGTCTGGGCGCCAAGGGGAAGGCGGGTCCCGCGCTCTTCCTCAACCAGCGAGGGGCCCGCCTCTCCCGGCAGAGCGCGTGGACGGTCATCACCGCCGCTGCGGAGCGCGCCGGCCTGACCGGTCACGTCTCACCGCACACGCTCCGCCACACCTTCGCGACCCACCTGCTGGAGGGCGGCGCCGACGTGCGGGTGGTCCAGGAGCTGCTGGGGCACGCGTCCGTGACGACCACGCAGATCTACACGATGGTGACCGTCCAGCAACTGCGTGAGGTCTATGCGCAGAGTCACCCCCGTGCCCGCTGATAGTGTCATCGCTGATCAGCGAGATGCTGAACGTACGCGAGACGCGATGGAGTGATCCGACTGTGGCATCCGAGGTGACGCCGCCGCTCGACATCGAGCACGAGTGGACCCAGAACGGGCCGACCGGTCGACCCCTGCCCACGTTCCCGGAGCCCCAGCCGTTGGCCTCCCACGGCCCGGCGCGCATCATCGCGATGTGCAACCAGAAGGGCGGGGTCGGCAAGACGACCACGACGATCAACCTCGGCGCCGCACTGGTCGAGGCCGGACGTCGTGTGCTGCTCGTCGACTTCGACCCCCAGGGTGCACTGTCCGTCGGTCTGGGCGTGCCCACGCACTCGCTCGACACGACGATCTACGACCTGCTGGTCTCGCGTGGCCACGACATCGGCGAGATCATCCAGCGCACCTCGGTCGAGGGTCTGGACGTGGCCCCGGCCAACATCGACCTGTCCGCCGCGGAGGTCCAGCTCGTCGGCGAGGTCGCCCGCGAGCAGATCCTCTCGCGTGTGCTGCGCCCGGTCGTCGACGACTACGACGTCATCCTCATCGACTGCCAGCCCTCACTCGGGTTGCTCACCGTCAACGCGCTGACCGCCGCCCACGGCGTGATCATCCCGCTCGAGACCGAGTACTTCGCCATGCGTGGCGTCGCCCTGCTCGTCGAGACGATCGACAAGATCACCGACCGGCTCAACCCCGCACTGAACATCGACGGGATCCTCGGGACGATGTACGACGGGCGCACCCTGCACAGCCGTGAGGTCGTGGAGTCGGTCGTCGAGCACTTCGGTGACAAGGTCTTCCACACCGTCATCTCCCGCACGGTGAAGTTCCCCGACGCCACGCTCGCCGCCGAGCCGATCACCACCTACGCCACGGGCCACTCCGGCGCGAACGCCTACCGACAGCTGGCCCGCGAGCTCATCTCGCGCGGCGGGTCGCCCTGACGGCCGTGAACGGCGCTGACACCGCGGTTCCCGGCGGGGTCATCACCACACGCGGGTCCGAGAAGGCCTTCACCGTCCACCTGGACAACTTCGAGGGCCCCTTCGACCTGCTGCTCGGCCTGATCTCCAAGCACCAGCTGGACATCACCGAGATCTCCCTTGCCAGGGTCACCGACGAGTTCATGGCACACCTGCGGGCGCTGCAGGCCAGCGAGCCCGCATGGGACCTCGGCCAGACCAGCGAGTTCCTTCTCGTCGCCGCGACACTGCTGGACCTCAAGGCCGCCCGGCTGCTGCCCAACACCAGGGAGACCGACGAGGAGGACCTGGAGCTGATCGAGGCGCGGGACCTGCTCTTCGCCCGGTTGCTGCAGTACCGCGCCTTCAAGGACGTGGCCGATCATGTCGAGGCGACGATGGCCACGACCGGCCGGATGACCCCGCGGCAGGCCGGCCTGGAGCCGCGTCTGGCCACGCTGCTGCCGGAGCTGGTCATGACCGTCACCCCGGAGCAGCTGGCGATGGTGGCCGCGCGGACGTTGACCCCCAAAGAGCCGGAGACCGTCGGGCTGACCCACCTGCACGCCTCCGCCGTGAGCGTGCGTGAGCAGGCCGTCCTGGTCGTCGACCGGCTGCGCGCCGAGGGCACCCTCTCCTTCGCCACCCTGGTGGCGGACGCGGACTCCACCCAGATGGTGGTCGCACGCTTCCTGGCACTTCTCGAGCTATTCCGCGACCAGCAGGTCGTCTTCGACCAGCAGGAGGCACTCGGCGAGCTGGAGGTGCGGTGGACCGGCAGCGACGATGGCACCGTGGAGGTTGGCGCCGAGTTCGACGAAGCGGATGCGCCGCCCCCTTCGCCCGATGATGGAGAGAACAACGATGAGTGAGCCCACCGACCGCGCCGACCTCCCCGAGGAGGCGGACGTCGCCTCCGGGCCGGAGGGTGAGGACGTCCAGGTCGCCTTCGACGTCGGCGAGCTGCCCGGGGGAGCGAAGGGGGCGATCGAGGCCGTCCTGATGGTCGTCGAGGAGCCCGTGAGCGACTTCGCCCTCGCGTCCGTGCTGGAACTCCCCGTCGAGGAGGTGCGCACCCTCCTGACGACCATCGAGCTCGAGTACGCCGGCGGCGACCACGGCTTCACCGTGCGCAACGTCGGCGGCGGGTGGCGCTTCTACAGCCATGCCGCCTACGCGCCGGTCGTCGAGCGATTCATCCTGGACGGGCAGCAGGCCAAGCTGACGAGGGCCTCGCTGGAGACCCTCGCGGTCATCGCCTACCGCCAGCCGGTCTCGCGGGCCCGCATCGGCGCCGTGCGCGGCGTCAACGTCGACGGCGTGGTGCGCACCCTGCTCACCCGCGGACTGATCACCGAGGTCACCAAGGACGAGGAGTCCGGCGCGACCCTCTACGGCACGACCCCCTACTTCCTCGAGCGGATGGGACTGAACTCCCTGGACGACCTGCCCCCGCTCGCCCCCTACCTCCCCGATGCAGCAGTGCTCGACGATCTCGTGAGTGAGGCCCGCCCATGACCCCGCCCCGCAACCGACGCCCCTCCGGTGGCTCCGGAGCACCCAGCGGCCGCGGCCCCAACCGCGGCCCGGGCCAGCGCCGACGGTCCGGACAGGGCCGCCAACAGCCCGACCGGGGCACGACCGGACGTACTCGGCCCGGTCAGCCCGACCTCGCCCCGCCGGAGCCCAAGGGACCCCGGATCGATGTCCACGACCCCAAGGGCACTCGACTGCAGAAGGTGCTCGCCGCTGCGGGAATCGGCTCCCGCCGCGCGTGCGAGGAGCTGATCACCGACGGCCGCGTGATGGTCGACGGCCACGTGGTCACCGAGCTCGGGGTGCGGGTCGACCCCCTCAACCAGACGGTGCACGTCGACGGTGAGCGCGTGCAGCTGGACGAGTCGCGGGTCTACCTCGCCTTCAACAAGCCGGTGGGGGTCGTCACGACGATGTCCGACGAGCTCGGGCGGCTCAACATCGGTGACTACGTCGCAGGGCGCCCCGAGCGGCTCTTCCACGTCGGCCGGCTGGACGCCGACACCGAGGGACTGCTGATCCTCACCAACGACGGGGACCTGGCACACCGCCTGCAGCACCCCGCCCACGGCGTGTTGAAGACCTACGTCGCCGAGGTCCCCGGGCCGGTGGCCAAGGACCTCGGCAAGCGCCTGCGCGAGGGCATCGAGCTCGACGACGGGCCGGTCGCGGTCGACTCCTTCCGGATCATCGACTCCCGCCCGGGGAAGGCGATCGTCGAGGTGATCCTGCACGAGGGCCGCAAGCACATCGTGCGCCGGATGCTCGAGCAGGTCGGCCACCCGGTGCTCTCGCTCGTGCGCACGCAGGTCGGTCCGATCGCGCTCGGCACGACGAAGTCCGGTCGGTGGCGACCGCTCAACCGCAACGAGATCGGCAAGCTCTACAAGGCCGCGGGGCTGTGACGACCTCGGCGGAGGCGAAGGGTGCCGCCTCCGGACTCCCGCCGGTACACGTCATCGGTACCGGACTGATCGGTACGAGCGTCGGACTGGCGCTGCGGGCGGTCGGCGTCGACGTCTCCCTCGAGGACCAGTCCGAGACATCCGTGGCCCTGGCCCGTGACCTGGGGGCCGGGCGGATCACCGGCGAAGTGGCCCCGGGACTTGTGGTCGTCGCCACGCCCCCCGACGTCGCCCCCGGCCTGGTGCTGGAGTCGCTGCGCCGGTGGCCGGAGGCAGTCGTCACCGACGTCACGTCCGTCAAGCAGGTCATCCTCGCCGATGTCGTGCGGGCCGGGGTGGCGCTGGACCGATACCTGGGCTCCCACCCGATGGCCGGTCGCGAACGCTCAGGCGCGATCAGCGGCCGGGCCGACCTCTTCGAGGGCCGGGCATGGGTGCTCTGCCCGCACGAGACCACCGACGGCCGGGCCACCGAGCTCGTGGGCCGCCTCGCCCGGGCGACCGGCGCTGCGGTGAGCACACTCAGCCCGCTCGACCACGATGCCGCCGTGGCCGCCGTCTCGCACGTGCCGCAGGTGGCTGCCTCCCTCGTCGCCGCGCGTCTGGAGCACCTGAGCGAGCAGGCCATCGGGCTTGCCGGCCAAGGAGTGCGGGACGTCACCCGGATCGCGGCCAGCGACCCCGGGCTGTGGACCCAGATCCTCTCCGGCAACGCTCCGGCCGTGGCCGCGATCCTGCGCGACCTGTCCACGGATGTCACCCGGGTGGTCACCGCGCTGGAGGCGCTGGGGGAGGAGGCGAACGTCGCCGATGCGCCCGGAGCCCGTGCCGTCCTGGCGCGCAGCATCGCCGACGGCAACGCCGGGCACTCGCGGATCCCGGGCAAGCACGGTGCCGGCACGGCGACGTATGCGGTCGTCAGCGTCGTCGTCGACGACAGTCCCGGTGAGCTGGCCCGACTGCTCGTCGAGATCGGTGAGGAGGGCGTCAACCTCGAGGACCTGCGGCTCGACCACGGCCTCGGCCTGCCCTTCGGGTTGGCCGAGGTCCACGTGCTGCCGCAGGTCGCCGGACCCCTTACCGAGGCGCTGCAGTCACGGGGTTGGCAGATCCACGGCTGAGGAGCGACTAGGCTGACCCCTCGTGACCAGCCAGCCCACACCCTTCGTCATCGCCATCGACGGACCCTCCGGATCCGGCAAGTCGAGTGTCTCGAGGGCCGTCGCCAGCAGCGTCGGCGGCGGCTACCTGGACACCGGAGCGATGTACCGCGCCCTGACGTGGCGGTGCCTGCACGACGAGGTCGACCTGCAGGACCCCGAGGCCATCAGCGCGGCGGCACTGTCACTACCGCTGGAGATGGGTGACGATCCGTCGGCACCCAGCGTGCACGTCGGGGGGACCGATGTTGCCGAGGCGATCCGCAGCAGTGGGATCTCGTCGCGGGTCTCGCGGGTGGCCACCGTGCCGGCGGTGCGCACCGAGATGCAGCGACGCCAGCGGGCCCTCATCGAGGACATCGCGGCGCGTCGGGGCACATGCGTCGCCGAGGGGCGTGACATCACCACCGTGGTCGCCCCCGATGCTCCCGTGCGCATCCTGCTCACCGCGAGCCAGGAGGCCCGGCTGCGTCGCCGTTCCCTCGAGGTGCACGGAGCCAGCGACGAGGCCGCGATCGCCGCCACCCGCGACCAGGTCGTGCGGCGGGACCAAGACGACTCCACCGTCTCGCAGTTCACCGTCGCCGCCGACGGTGTCGTCGCCGTCGACACCTCGGACCTGGACTTCGACGGCTCGGTCGAGGCAGTGCTGACCGTGGTCCGCGCCGCGTGGGCCAGCTGACGCCCACACGTGCGGTCATCGTGGCGATGACTGCGACAATGGGTCACTCCCAACCGATTTCACCAGGAGCACCGTGGACACCACTCCCGAGCCGACCGACGCTGGGCACGAGCAGCATGCCGATGGCATCGAGCGCGTCCTGCGCGCGGGTCTGGATGACTTCGAGCTGACGCCGGAGGACCGGGCGCTCATCGACGGTTTTCAGGAGACGGTCGACGACACGCCCACCGGCCCCCTTCCCGTCGTCGCGATCATCGGGCGACCCAATGTCGGCAAGTCGACCCTGGTCAACCGCATCCTGCGGCGCCGCGAGGCCGTGGTGGAGGACACGCCGGGGGTCACCCGCGATCGCGTCGCCTACGACGCGGAGTGGGCCGGCCGCGACTTCACGCTGCTGGACACTGGTGGCTGGGAGATCGGTGTCGAGGGGATCAACCTACGGGTGGCCGAGCAGGCCGAGGTCGCGATCGAGATGGCCGATGTGGTCATCTTCGTCGTTGACGCCATCGTCGGCGCCACAGACGACGACGAGTCGGTCGTCAAGCTGCTGCGCCGCTCCGGCAAGCCGGTCGTGCTGGTCGCCAACAAGGTCGACGACCAGCGCTTCGAGGCCGATGCAGCCGCCCTGTGGAACCTCGGACTCGGTGAACCGATGCCCCTGTCGGCGCTGCACGGCCGGGGAAGTGGTGACGTCCTGGACGCCGTCCTCGACGTGCTGCCGCAGGTCTCGGCCGCCGGCAAGGCCCCGCTGCAGGGAGGGCCCCGTCGAGTGGCCCTGGTGGGCCGCCCCAACGTGGGCAAGTCGAGTCTGCTCAACCGCCTCGCGGGGGAGGAGCGGGTCGTCGTCGACGACGTCGCCGGGACCACCCGCGACCCCGTCGACGAGATCATCGAGCTCGGCGGCCGCCCGTGGAACTTCGTCGACACCGCCGGGATCCGACGACGGGTCAACCAGACCCGGGGAGCCGACTTCTACGCCTCCCTGCGTACGCAGGCAGCGCTGGAGAAGGCTGAGGTCGCAGTCGTCCTCATCGACACCCACGAGTCGATCACCGAGCAGGACCTGCGCATCATCAGCCAGGTCGTCGAGACCGGTCGGGCCCTGGTCATCGCCTACAACAAGTGGGATCTGCTCGACGAGGAGCGGCGCTACTACCTCGAGAAGGAGATCGACCGTGAGCTCGTCCGGGTCACCTGGGCGCCGCGCGTGAACGTCTCCGCGCTCACCGGTCGCCACGTGGACAAGCTGACGCCCGCCCTGGACACGGCTCTTGCGTCGTGGGACCGCCGCATCCCCACCTCCCGGCTCAACGGCGTCCTCGGGGAGATCGTGGCCGGTCACCCCCACCCCGTGCGGGGAGGCAAGCAGCCGCGGATCCTCTTCGCGACCCAGGCATCCACCCGTCCCCCCCGCTTCGTGATCTTCACCTCTGGCTTCCTCGAGGCCGGCTACCGACGCTTCCTGGAGCGGCGCCTGCGGGAGGAGTTCGGCTTCGACGGCACCCCGATCGAGATCTCGGTGAGGGTGCGAGAGAGGCGCCGGCGGCGCTGAGCGGCGCTGGGGCAGTAAGCGTCCCGGACACACAGTGGGTCGATTGTGATGGCGCGGCCCGCGTGGGATAAGGTGACGTGGCTCCTGAGGGAGCAGCCACGGGCTGTGGCGCAGTTTGGTAGCGCACGTGACTGGGGGTCACGGGGTCGCAGGTTCAAATCCTGTCAGCCCGACCGACCCGCCCTCGATCCGCAGTTGCAGATCGAGGGCGGTTTCATGTCCGGAATCGAGTGATCCCACCGAGTAAGGTCACAGTCAGGTGACTGTCCAGCATCCGGTCACCAGATCCCCTGTTGTGACGCTACGCTCCACACCGTTACGAACAACGACGTTTCCGGAGGACAGCACGTGCGAACGCGCTTCGCGGTGGCCTTTGCGGCGCTGCTCTTCACCCTCTTGGTGGCGCCCGCTGCGTGGGCGAGCACCACCCTGACCACAGCATCGACCTCTGCCGAGGAGCCGACCGGCGTGGGAATCACCGGCACCTTGCGGGGGCCGGACCGCGAACCGGTGAAGGGCGCCACCCTGACCGCCTCCGCTGACGGGAGTGAGGTCGGCACCGCGACCACGGACGCCGAGGGGGAGTGGCGCATCGAGGTCCCCGAGCCCGGCACATACTCGGTCGCCCTGGATGTCGACACCCTGCCCAAGGGTATGAAGACGCGGGACAAGGGTGGCGAGGAACTACCCGAGGTGGAGGTCAGGTCCGGACGGGACTCCACCGTGATCTTCGCGCTCATCGCCAACGACGAGCAGCAGGAGGCCGCGACACCCACGACATCCGCGACGTCATCCGGTGATGAGGGCGCCTCGGACCCGCAGGCCGACTCCGGATCCGCCGGCACCAGCGGCAGTGGGTTCACCGGCCGTTTCCTCCAACTCGTCGTCGAAGGGGTGAAGTACGGCACGATCATCGCCATCACCTCGGTGGGACTCTCCCTCGTCTTCGGGACCACCGGACTGATCAACTTCGCCCACGGGGAGCTGGTCACCCTCGGCGCCATCGCCGCCTTCTTCTTCTCCGCCGGGGCCTTCAACCTCCCCCTCGCGCTGGCTGCGGTCCTCGCCATCCTCATCGGCGGGGCCGCGGGTGCCGTTCTCGAGCGCGGGTTGTGGCGGCCACTGCGGCTGAGAGGCACCGGGCTGATCCAGATGTTCATCATCTCGATCGGTGTCTCCCTGTTCCTGCGTCACCTACTCCTCGTCCTCTACGGCGGCAGGCGCCAGCAGTACGACCAGTACGCGCTGCAGAAGGAGATCGACTTCGGCCCGGTCTCGATCACGCCCCGGGACCTCACGGTGACGGTCATCGCCATCCTCGTCATCATCGGCGTCGGATTGATGCTTCAGCGCACGCGGATCGGGAAGGCCATGCGCGCGGTCTCCGACAACCGTGACCTGGCCGAGTCATCAGGTATCGACGTCAACCGAGTGATCCTCTTCGTGTGGATCCTCGGTGGCGGACTGGCCGCCCTCGGTGGCGTCTTCTACGGACTGACCACAGCCGTCTACTGGGACATGGGGTTCAACCTGCTGTTGCTGATGTTCGCCGGCGTGATTCTCGGTGGCCTCGGAAGCGCCTTCGGCGCCGTGGTCGGAAGTCTGGTCGTCGGTCTCGTGGCCCAGCTGTCGACGCTCTGGTTCCCCACCGAGCTCCAGAACGCCTGGGCACTACTGGCTCTCATCATCGTCCTGCTCGTGCGCCCCCAAGGAATTCTTGGTCGGGCCGAGCGCGTCGGTTAGACCGACGAGTCAAGGAGAGAAATGGACTGGCCCAGCATCATCGGTAACGCCGTTCGCGGAATGTTCGGACCCGAGGCGGCGATCTTCGCCCTGTCCGCGATCGGTCTCAACATCCACTTCGGGTACACCGGCCTGCTCAACTTCGGTCAGGTGGGCTTCATGCTCGTCGGCGCCTACGGCGTCGCCGTCTCCGTGGCCACCTTCGGGTGGTCGATGTGGGTCGGGGTGCTCGTGGGAATCGCCTGCGCCGTCGTCCTCGCCCTGATCCTGGGGCTGCCGACCCTGCGACTACGGGGCGACTACCTGGCGATCGCCACCATCGCTGCGGCCGAGGTGCTTCGGTACTTCTACCGGTCGAGCACCCTCGAGCCGCTCACCGGTGGTGTCTACGGCCTGCGGCAGTTCGCCGACGAGTTCTTCGCGATCAACCCCTGGGCCGACGGAACGTACGGTTTCGGCCGGGTCACCTTCGATCACCGCTCGATGTGGGTGATGACGGTCACGTGGGGGCTGGTGGCACTGGGCTGCATCATGGTCAAGCTGCTCATCAGCAGTCCCTGGGGGCGCGTGCTGCGCTCCGTGCGCGAGGACGAGCTCGCGGCCCGCAGTCTGGGCAAGAGCGCCTACAGCTTCAAGCTGCAGAGCCTCGTGCTCGGCGGTGCCATTGGTGGCCTCGCCGGAGTCCTCATGGCGATCAGCGCACAGTCCGTCCAGCCGGACAGCTACGACCCGAAGGTGACCTTCTACCTCTACACGATCGTCATCCTCGGCGGAGCGAGTCGGGTGATGGGCCCCGTCCTGGGGTCGATCCTGTTCTGGTTCATCGTCACCTTCTTCGATGCGTTCCTGCGCAGCGCGACGGCCTCCGGGCTCATTCCCTCGAGCATCCTCGACAGCGGCGACGTCGGAGCAGCTCGCTTCCTCCTCGTCGGCCTCGGTCTGGTCCTGCTGATGGTCTACCGGCCGGCGGGGATCCTCGGTGACCAGAAGGAGCTGAGGCTCGATGTCCGATGACCGGGAACACGGCATCGCGGACGGACCCAAGGGGGATCCGACGATGAGTAGTGATGCACCAACCGTGGGAGCCGCCCAGCTCATGGGCGTGCGTCCGGAGCCGGGGGTCGCGAAGCCTGACGCGATCTTCGTCGCCGACGACGTCGTGCGCAGCTTCGGCGGGCTCAAGGCGGTCGATGTCGACCACCTCGAGATCCAGCGGGGCACGATCACCTCTCTCATCGGCCCCAACGGCGCCGGCAAGTCGACCTTCTTCAACGTGGTCTCCGGATTCGACACCCCGGACGACGGGACCTGGAGCTTCCAGGGATCGGACGTATCGAAGCTGTCCGCCCACCGGGTGGCCCGACGGGGAATGGTCCGAACCTTCCAACTGACGAAGGCCCTGACCAGGCTCACGGCACGCGAGAACCTCATGCTCGGAGCGACGCAGCAGGTGGGGGAGCGGTTCATCCCAGCACTGCTGAGGTTCCCGTGGCGGTCGCAGGAGGCAGTGATCGGCGCACGTGCCGACGAGCTCCTCGAGCGCTTCAACCTCGCCCACATGCGGGACGAGTTCGCCGGCACCATGTCGGGTGGGCAGCGCAAGCTGCTGGAGATGGCCCGGGCCCTGATGGTCGAGCCGACGATGATCATGCTCGATGAGCCCATGGCCGGCGTGAACCCGGCCCTGACCCAGTCCCTGCTCGGCCACATCCAGGCCCTGCGGGACGAGGGGATGACCATCGTCCTCGTCGAGCACGACATGGACGTCGTGATGGGGATCAGTGACTGGGTGACCACATTCGCCCAGGGCAGGCTCATCGCCGAGGGGCGCCCCGATGACATCCGACGGGACAAGGCGGTCATCGACGCCTACCTCGGAGCGCACCGGAGCCTGCCCCGGGACCAGGACGAGGAGGAGAGCAACGATGGATGACATCGACACCACCCGGGAGACCGTGCTCACCGCAGTCGATCTCGTGGCCGGATACATCCCGGGAGTCGACATCCTGCGGGGGTGCAACGCTCGCGTCGACCAGGGCGAACTCGTCGGGATCATCGGCCCCAACGGCGCCGGGAAGTCGACCCTGATCAAGGCCATGTTCGGCCTGGTACCGGTGACCGGTGGCAAGGTCCTGCTGGCCGAGAAGGACATCACGTCCTTGCCGGCGCACGCCATGGTCTCCGAGGGGATCGGGTACGTCCCGCAGAACAACAACGTCTTTCCGTCCCTGACCGTCGAGGAGAACCTCGAGATGGGGATGTATCTGCGGCCCAAGGAGTTCACAACGCGATTCGCGGTGGTGAGCGAGATCTTCCCGCTGCTGTCCGAGCGACGGAACCAGAAGTGCGGCTCGCTCTCCGGTGGAGAACGACAGGTGGTCGCCATGGGGCGCGCCCTCATGACCGACCCGGCAGTGCTCCTCCTTGACGAACCGTCAGCAGGCCTCTCGCCGATGATGCAGGACTCCGTCTTCGAGTCGGTCCTGACGATCAACCGATCCGGCGTCTCCATCCTCATGGTCGAGCAGAACGCCACCAATTGCCTGGAGATCTCCGACCGCGCCTACGTCCTCGACCAGGGCCAGAACGCCTACACCGGGACGGGACAGGAGTTGCTCCACGACCCGAAAGTGATCGAGCTCTACCTCGGGACCCTCGCGCGCATCTGAGCAACCCCGACACGCTTGCACCCACACGGGCGAAGGGCCCGACCGCATGGTGCGGTCGGGCCCTTCGAAGTGCAGCCGTGGCTGCTTCGACTCACTCCGGTGAGACTTCCTGGACCCGGACCGTCTTGAGGTCACCCTTGTCGTTGAAGGTGTAGACCTCGATCGAGGCCGCACCCGGCTCCCCGTCATCGGTGAAGTCCAGCGGACCGCTGGCCCCCTGGTAGTTGATGTCGGTGCCGTCGTCGATGAGTGCCTTGCATTCCTCGAAGGAGGAGCACTCCTCGCCGTCCTTGGTCACCCCGTTGACCTCGTCCTTGAACTCGGTCGGGTCAGTGCTGTCCGCCTGCTCGGCAGCCAGAGCGATGATGTTGACGCAGTCGAAGACCTGCGGTGCGAACTGCGTCTCCTTCAGGTCCGGAGCGAACTCCTTCAGGTCCTTCAGGAAGGCCTCGTTGGCCGAGGACGCCGGCGCCGTGCCCTTCATACCGGACAGGACGCTGGGGTCCTTCTTGTTCACCAGCTCCGGCAGCTCCTCGCTGCGCAGGCCGTCCGCCCCGTAGAGGCCGACCTTGTCGGTGGTCAGACCCGCCTCCACCAGACCGGACAGGATCTGCTTGCCCTCCTCGAAGGCCACCAGCACGACCGCATCCGGCTTCGCGGTGACGGCCTTCTGGACGACGGCGTCGAAGTTGGTCGCCTTGGGGTCGTACATCTCCTTGGTGGCGATCGTCGCGCCGGAGCTCTCCAGCGCCTTGGCGGTGGCATCCACCAGACCCTTGCCGTAGTCGTCGGCGCGGCCGACGAGCGCGACGTTGCTGTACCCGTCACCGATGATCGTCTCGGCCAGGACCGGCCCCTGCATCGCATCCGACGGTGCGGTGCGGAAGTAGTAACCGTCGTCCTTGTAGCCGGTGAAGGTCGGGGCCGTGTTGGAGCCCGAGCACTGCACGACCTGCGACCCGGTGATCTTGTCGATGATCGCCAAGGACATGCCCGACGCAGCCGCTCCGATGATGGCGTCCACGTCCGCGTTGAGCACGCGCTCGGCGGACTGGGAGGCGATGGCTGCCGTATCGGCCTCGTCACCGCTGACGAGCGCCGGGATGTCCTGCTCCAGGACACCGCCGGCATCGTTGATCTGGCTGATCGCGTACTTCGACGCCTGGATCTGGGGCGGCCCGAGGAAGGCGAGCTGTCCGGTCTCAGGGAGTACGTAGCCCAGCTTCAGGGGTTCGCTCGAACCGCCATCGCCGCCGGAATCGCCATCGCCTCCATCACCGCCCCCACCGCAGGCGGAAAGCACCATCAGCGCAGCCGCTGTGACACTGAGCGTCTTCGTGCGCATGCTCACACGCATACGTTCTCCTTAGACAGACTGCCGAGGGTCCGACCGGCATCGTTGTCGGCGTGACCCTTCCCCGGCCATGTGGATGCCGGAACGCTAGCATCCGGCGACGGGCACATCGGCTGTTCTGCTCCACCTGTGACCCGCTCGAGACATGCGCAGTGCGCCAACTGCGTCGTGGACGGGTGCGGGGCCGATGTCGTGGCGTGCTCAGGAGCTGGCGGCCTCGGTCCCTGTGGCTGCTGATCCGAGTTGGCGGCCACGGATACCGAGGATGACGGCACCGCAGACGGCGGCAGCGAAGGAGCCCAGGAGGACGCCGATCTTCACGTGCTCGTCGGCGACGCTGGAGCTGCCGAACGCGAGCTCTCCCACGAGCAGCGAGACCGTGAAACCGACACCGGCGACGAAACCCATCCCGATCATGTCCGGCCACCTCAGGGACGGATCCAGCTTGAAGGACGGCAACCGGCTGAGCAAGAAGCTGGTCCCGACGATGCCGATCGGCTTGCCGACGACGAGTCCCACGATGATGCCCAGGGTGATCGGGTCCGCGAGCGCCTTGGACATCCCCTCGACGCCACCGACGGTCACGCCTGCGGAGAAGAAGGCAAAGACCGGGACGGCGACCAGGGTGGAGAAGATGCCCCACTGGTCGGCCAAGTAGGCCGTGAACCCGTTGTAGATCGGCTCACCGTCCTGTGTGGTGGAACTTTGCACCCGGGCCCGTGCCGTGGCCACGACCGGGACGGTGAAGCCGAGGAGGACTCCGGCGACGGTGGCGTGGATCCCGGAGAGGTGTACCAGGGCCCAGGTCGCGAGTCCCAGGGGGCCCAGGAGCCACCAGGTGAGCACCCCTCGCTGGACGAGGATCGCGAAGAGGACCAAGGGGACGAGAGCGAGTAGCAACCACTGCAACTGCAGGCCCTCGGCGTAGAAGACGGCGATGATGGTGATGGCGATGAGGTCGTCGACGATCGCCAGCGTCAACAGGAAGACCCGCAGGGCGGACGGGAGCCCACGCGCGACAATGGCCAGGACCGCGACGGCGAACGCGATGTCGGTGGCCGTCGGGATCGCCCATCCCTGGAGCGCCTCGCCGCCGCTGGATGTCGTGATGAGGGTGTAGATGACCGCGGGGACGACCACCCCGCCGGCTGCTGCGGCGATCGGCAGTGCTGCCGTCTTGGGATCCCGCAGTTTTCCGGCGACGAACTCCTCCTTCAGCTCCAGGCCGACGACGAAGAAGAAGATCGCCAGCAGACCATCGGCGGCCCACTGCCCGAGGGACAGGTCCAGGTGCAGTGCAGAGGGACCGATCTTGGTGTCCCGCAGGGACTCGTACATGTCGACGGCGGGCGTGTTGGCGCAGAAGAGGGCGAACACCGTGGCAGCAAGCAGGAGACCACCACCGAAGGCGTCGCTGCGGGCACTTTCGCGGACCCCTCTCCACAGCTGGTGCGGGGCAAGGCTACTGCTCGAGGAGGTCTCGGGATCGGTCATCGGGAGCACGACCTCCAGGGATTGCGGGCGAGCGTTGTGGGGGCGGTCACAGGCCGAGTGTAGGGGGTGCCCCTCGCCGAGGACGGGAACGACGCTACTCAGTGGCATTCCCGTGGGCTGGCCACACGCGCGGATGAGAGCGACCATGACCTCACCGCAGTCACCGGAAGGATGGTCCCCACGATGCCCGAGAAGAAGAACCCCGGACCCAGCGTCAAGGATGACGAGCTCTACGAAGAGTTGCGTGACGAGGGAGAGAGCAAGGAGAAGTCGGCCCGCATCGCCAATGCGGCGGCTGCGTCGTCCAGGTCGCACGTCGGCCGCAAGGGCGGCGAGTCCGGCTCGTACGACGACTGGACCGTCGATGACCTGAAGAAGCGCGCGCAGGAGCTCGACATCGAGGGACGGTCGAGGATGGACAAGGACGAGTTGATCAGGGCACTGCGGGACCACTGAGTCACGCCGTGCCACGAATGAGGAAGGGGGTGAGCCGGTCGGCTCACCCCCTTCCTCATCACGTCGTGATCAGTCCTCCGTGAGTACCGGGTACACGCCGTTCTCGTCGTGGACCTCGCGGCCCGTCACCGGCGGGTTGAAGACGCACGCGCAGTGGATGTCCTCCTCGACGGTCACGGTGTGCTTGTCCGCGTCGTCGAGCAGGTACATCACGCCCGGCTCGAGAGGGTACGTCTCTCCGGTGTCGCGGTCGGTCAGCGTGCCCTTGCCCTGGTAGACGTACACGGCCTCGACGTGGTTGGCGTACCAGAAGTCGGACGAGGTGCCGGCCTTGAGAATCGTGATGTGGAAGCTGAAGCCCACCTTGTCCTTGGCCAGGACCATGCGGCGGCTCTGCCAGTTGCCGTGGACGACGTCGTACTCGGTGCCGTCGAGGTCGTTGACGTTCACAACCTTCATGTTGGATCTTCCTTCGTTGGTAGTGTCGGGGGAAACTCAGGCGCCCGCTCGGGCGGGAGCGCCCAGGACCTCACGTGCAGCGTCCTCGAGGATGTCCAGGCCGTCGGCGAGCTGCTCCTCGGTGATGGTCAGCGGCGGCATGATCTTGATGACCTCGTCGGAGGAGCCGGAGGTCTCGATGAGCAGCTTGCGCTGGAAGGCTGCCTTGGCGATGTTGTCCGCGGCCTCGAGGTCGGCGAAGGCGACGCCGGAGAGTAGACCGCGTCCACGGACCTTGCTCCCCTCGGCCAAACCGGCGATGACCTCGAGACGCGCGTACAGCTGCTCGGTGCGTGCGGCGACGTTCTTCTCGAGCTCGTCATCGGCCCAGTACGTGCGCAACGCCTTGGTCCCGGTGACGAAGGCCGGGTTGTGACCGCGGAAGGTGCCGTTGTGCTCGCCGGGCTCCCAGTCGTCGATCTCCGGCTTGATCAGGGTCAGCGCCATCGGGAGGCCGTAGCCGGAGATCGACTTGCTCAGGGTGATGATGTCCGGGTCGAGGCCGAAGTCCTCGAAGGAGAAGAACTTGCCGGTGCGGCCACAGCCGGCCTGGACGTCGTCGACGATGAGCAGTACCTCGTGCTCGCGGCAGAGCTCCTGCAGCTCCTTGAGCCACTGGCCACGTGCGGCGTTGAGGCCACCCTCACCCTGCACGGTCTCGACGATGACGGCGGCGGGCCGACTGTGACCGGAGCTGCTGTCGGCCCAGATGCGCTTGAGCCAGGCGAAGTCGGACGTCTCGCCGTCGATGTAGTCGTCGTAGGGGGCCGCCGTCGCGTGGTAAAGGGGCGTGCCGGCTCCGCTGCGCTTGAAAGCGTTCCCGGTCACGGCCAGGGCGCCCAAGGTCATGCCGTGGAAGGCATTGGTGAAGGAGACGATGTCCTCACGACCGGTCGCCTTGCGGGCCGTCTTCAACGCGGTCTCGACGGCGTTGGTGCCGGTCGGGCCGGGGAACTGGATCTTGTGGTTCATGCCACGCGGGGTGAGGACCAGATCGGTGAAGGTCTCGAGGAACTCACGCTTGGCCTTGGTGTACATGTCCATGGAGTGGGTGACGCCGTCGCCCGCGATGTACTCCAGGAGCACTTCCTTGAGGACGTCGTTGTTGTGCCCGTAGTTGAGAGCGCCGGCACCGGAGAAGAAGTCGGTGTAGCGCTCACCGTCCTCGGTGTACTGGTACGGGCCCTTCGCCGTGTTGAAGACGACGGGCCAGTTGCGGCAGTAGCTGCGCACCTCGGACTCGCGTGTGGTGAAGATGTCTGTGGCGGGATTGCTCATGGGAGGTCCTTCCTCGTCAGGGGCTCGGGGAGTGGGGAAGTCGTCGGGGTCGGGATCAGAACGGTCCGATGCGGTGCAGCACCTCCGGCTCGTGTCCCTCGTCGGGGAAGTGCTCGCGCGTGAAGAGGTCGATCTCCTGGTGGTTCGCGTCGCGCTTGCGGGCGAAGGCACCGAAGAGCGCACGGGAGGCGGCGTTGTCGTCGGTGATCGTCGTCTCGAGCGAGGTCATGCCCGGCACGGTGTCGGCCAGGTGGTCAAGCATACGGCCGGCCAGTCCATGACCGCGCTGGTCGGCGTCGACGGCAACCTGCCACACCATCAGGGTGTGCGGTGCGTCGGGACGGATGTAGCCGCTCACGAAGCCGACGACCCCACCGGCACGCACGGCGACGACGCTCGTCGTGGCGAAGTCCCGCGCCCACAACAGGTAGGCGTAGGAGGTGTTGAGGTCGAGTGTCCGGGAGTCCTTGGCCACACGCCACATGGCGCCACCGTCCGAAATGGTCGGCTGGCGCAGGACGAAGAGGGACTCGTCGGAGGGCTTTTGGTCATCTGATGCGTCGGGGGTCACCTGTTTCAACCTAACGTGACCTGCGCACAGATCAAGTCCGCGCTTCGCTAGTATGGCGAAACCCACTGCACGCCAAGGGAATTCGATGAATCGTGAGACCGGCCACGCAGCCTGCTGAATGCGTCGTTCACCAGTCGACTCGCTGGTCGAGGCCGTGCGCCATCCTGCGCACTGCCTCGTCGAGCACCACCGGGGAGGCGGCGAAGTTCAGGCGCGCGTGGCCACGTCCACCTCCGAAGGGCACGCCCGAGTTCAGGGCGACGCGTCCGTGGCGGAGGAAGTGGTCGGCAGGGTCGTCCCCCAGTCCGAGCGCACGGCAGTCCAGCCACGCGAGGTAGGTCGCCTCACCCGGGCGCCAGCGGACGTCCGGCACGTGCTGCTCGAGCAACCGGCCGAGGAGTGACCGGTTGGCGGCGAGGTCGTGGACCAGGTCGGCCAGCCAGTCCTGGCCCTCGTCCATGGCCGCGATGTGTGCCCGTATGGCCACGTGGCTCGCGGTGTAGGCCAGGTCCGCGGGCACCCGACCGATCGCGGCGGACGCATCGGGCCCGCCCACGACCGCCGCCGCCTTCAGACCAGCGAGGTTCCACCCCTTCGCCGCAGAGATCACGCTCAGCGCACCGCGCGCCTCCGGGACCGACACGATGGGGGTGAACTGCGCTCCGGGCAGGACCAGCGGCGCATGGACCTCGTCGCTGATGATCGCCACGCCGTTCCGCTCGGCGGCCCGGGCCAGATCGGTCAATTCACCGGCGGTGGGCACGGTGCCGGTTGGGTTGTGCGGGTTGGACAGCAGGACGGCACCACGGCCGGGGGAGGAGGTGAACGCCGCCTCCAGCGCCGGGACGTCCAGACGGCCGTCGGTCGTCAGTGCGACCGGGACCTTCTGCCGACCGCTTGCCGCGACCACGGAGTGGAACGGTGGGTAGACCGGCACCGTGACGTAGACCGGGTCGCCGGGATCGGTCATGGCGATGATCGCTCCCTTGACCCCACTCATGGCATCGGTGACCAAAGCCATCCGGGAGGGATCTGTCGCCGCGGACCACCGGGCATACCACCGGGCCACCGCCTCGAGGTAGGTGCCCGCGACGGGATAGCCGAGGTCCCCGTCCGCGACGACGCGCCGGATCTCATCGGCGACGGCAGGGGCAGGCTTCACGTCCATCTCGGCGACCCACAGCGGCAGGACGTCCGGGTCGTAGTGCTGCCACTTGATGCTCGTGCGCCGTCGACAGGTGGACGCGTCGTGGATGAGGACATGACGATGCATGTCCTCACTCTTCCACCGTCGACCACCACCTAGTCTGGGCAGGTGCGCATGTACGAGTGGTCCGGGCGGTCCGCGAGGGCCTCCCGATGGGGGAGAGGTGCCCCTCGTGCGACCTGACGAGCCGACCCCTGATGTCGACGAGAGCGAGGTGGACTACGTCGAGACGAAGGGGACGACCACGCCCAGGCGTCGCGCGGATGCCTCGATGACGCTGCTCACCTCGATGCTCGAGCGCCCGCTGGACCCCGGGTACGCCGCCGCTGCCGAGAGGCGGGAGGCGGCAGGACTACCTCGCTCCAGCGGCACTCGGCGCCCCGCTCTGATCGTCTGGGTGCTCGTCATCGGCCTGATGATCGGCGTGAGCACAGCCAATCTGCGAGGCGACGACGGCACACGTGCGGACGCCCGCGCACAGCTCATCGAGCAGATCGAGGACCGCCAGGAGGAGGTCGATGGCCACGACGAGCGGATCCGGGAACTGCGGGCGCAGATCAGCACGGCCACGGCCCTGCTCGATCCCGACGTCGCTGGTGACCGGCACGCCGGCATCGCTGTCGCCAGCGGACTCGTCCCCGTCGCGGGACCCGGCCTGCGCGTCACCCTCGACGACGCACCCGGCACGGGCACCAGCGCCGACGGCGATCCCCGCACCGGAGCCAACGACGAAGGCCGGGTTCGCTCCAAGGACCTGCAGCTGATCACCAACGGACTGTGGGGTGCCGGAGCGGAGGCAATCGCCATCAACGGGCAGCGCCTGACATCCAGGACCGCCATTCGGTTCGCGGGAGAGGCGATCCTGGTCAACTTCCGTCCGTTGACCCGTCCGTACACGATCGAGGCGATCGGCGACCCCCAGCAGATGCAGACCGACTTCGCCGAGAGTACGGCCGGCTCCTACTTGACGGGGCTGCGCAACAACTACGGCATCCTGACCACTCTGACCACGCAGGACGATCTCGACCTGCCCAGTGCCACCAACATCCGCACCCACGCTGCGAGCGCCATCCCCGCAGGGGCCACGCCCCCCGCGGTGATCCCCCGGAAGAAGGAGACCCCATGATCCCCGCATTCGGTCTGGTGGTCGGGATCGTCCTCGGCCTCATCCTCCAGCCCGACGTCCCCGTGTGGATGCAGCCCTACCTTCCGATCGCGGTCATCGCTGCCCTCGACGCCGTCTTCGGCGCCGTGCGGGCCACGCTGGACGGCATCTTCAACGACAAGGTCTTCGTCGTCAGCTTCCTGTCCAACGTGCTGGTAGCCGCATTCATCGTCTTCCTGGGCGACCAGCTCGGTGTGGGCTCACAGATGTCCACCGGCGTCGTCGTCATCCTCGGTGTGCGCATCTTCTCCAACGTGGCGTCCATCCGACGGCACCTCTTCAAGGCATGAGCGAGGACATGACTGACAGCGACGGGCCTGTCCCGAAGACGACGGGAGGCCGGGACGGCAGGTCCACGAAGGCGTCCTGGCGACGGATCTACCTGATGGCGCGGCCACGCGTGACGCGGGCCAACGTCTTCGCCCTCCTGCTCGCCTCCCTGCTGGGTTTCGCCCTGGCCACCCAGGTGCGCCAGACCCAGTCGCAGGGCCTGGAGGACCTGCGGCAGGACGAGCTCGTGCGCATCCTCGACGACGTCACCCAGAACAGCAATCGTCTCGACGACGAGATCGTCGAGCTCGAGGAGACGAAGAACCGGCTCGCCGACAGCGAGGGCAACTCGCCCGAGGCGATCGCTGCAGCGAAGGAGCGTGCAGACACCCTCGGCATCCTTGCGGGTACGGTGCCGGCGACCGGCCCCGGGATCACCCTGCAAATCGAGGACCAGGGTGGGGAGGTCGACGCCGCGACGCTGCTCGACGCCGTGCAGGAGCTGCGCGACGCCGGCGCCGAGGCCATGCAGGTCGGCGACACCCGGATCATCGCCAGTACGTGGTTCCGGGACAGCGAAGAGGGCATCGTCGTCGATGGCCAGACGCTCACGGCGCCGTACACCTTCATCGTCATCGGTGACCCGCAGACGATGAGCTCCGCGATGGAGATCCCGGGTGGTGTCTCCGAGTCGGTGCGTAGCAAGGGAGGCGAGGTGACCGTGCACGACTTCTCCTCGATCAACGTGGAGGCGTTGCACTCCAATTCATCGCCTCGTTACGCTCAGCCACACCCGGAGCCGACGGACGGCTTGAAGTGAGCCGGGAACACGAAGGAGAGAGATGAGCGACGCCACCTACCCCGAGGACCTCCGGTACAGCAGCGACCACGAGTGGGTCGCCACCACCGAGTCCGGTCGGGTGCGTGTGGGCATCACCCACTACGCCCAGGACGCGCTCGGTGACGTGGTGTACGTCAGCCTCCCCGAGGTCGGTGACACGGTCGCCGTCGGGGACTCCTGCGGAGAGGTCGAGTCCACCAAGTCCGTCAGCGACCTGTACGCCCCCCTCGCCGGCACGATCACCGCCGTCAACGAGGCGCTGGACGCGACGCCCGAGCTGGTCAACACCGCGCCCTACGGCGAGGGCTGGATGTACGAGCTCGAGCTCGCCGAGGGGACCGACACCTCGGGTCTGCTCGACGCTGCCGCCTACCGCGCCCAGATCGACTGAGGGCATCTGTCCCCGGCCGGCCCCGATGCGGGGCCGGTCACGTAGGCTTGACCCAAGACACGACAGGAGGGAGCGCTGGATGAGCGGCAACCAGAACGACCAGCCCGCACGACAGGACCCGGCGACTCAGCAGTTCACCGGGATGGGGAGCAGCGCGCCAGCCGACCTGCCGGAGTCCGACTACCACCTCAGCCGCGAGGAGCAGGCGACGGTGGACGCGCTCCACCCCGGGACTGCTCTGCTCATCGTCCTGCGTGGCCCCAACACCGGCGCCCGCTTCCTGCTCGACGACGCCGAGGTCACGACCGGACGCGGACCGGACCGGGACATCTTCCTCGATGACGTCACCGTCTCGCGCAAGCACGCGGTCTTCTCGCGCGAGGAGCGGGGATTCGGCGTGCGTGACGTGGGCTCCCTCAACGGGACCTACGTCAACAAGGAGCGGATCGACCAGGTTGCGCTGCGTACTGGCGATGAGGTGCAGATCGGCAAGTTCCGCCTCGTCTACTACGCCAGCGCCTCGACCAGCTGACGGTGCCCGACGAGCGCATCGGGATCGGCGCCCTCATCGCGCAGCTCGAGGGTGACTTCCCCGATGTCACCATTTCCAAGGTCCGGTACCTGGAGGCCGAGGGGCTGATCAGCCCCTCGCGCACGACCTCCGGGTACCGGAAGTTCTCCCGAGCGGACGTCGAGCGTCTGCGCTTCGTGCTTGCTGCCCAGCGGGACCGGTTCTGGCCGTTGAAGGTCATCCGCGAGCGACTCGACGCCATGGACCGGGGCCTGAACGTCGACGACGACGGCGCAGTCGCTGCCCCGCCCGGGCCCGCGCAGTCCGGCGTCCGTCTCGACCCGCCCCCGGAGCGGTCACGCCCCCTTCGCCTCACCGCGGTGGAGCTGCAGGAGGCCGCAGACATCGACACGGCGACCTTCCGGGAGCTCATCTCCTACGGCCTGTTGCCCAAGAGCAGCGAGTACTACGACCACGCCGATCTCGAGGTGGCTCGTGCCTCCGGTGCTCTGGTGGCGGTCGGGATCGACGTGCGTCACCTGCGTCCCTTCAAGAGCGCGGCCGAGCGCGACCTCGGTCTGGCCGAGCACGTCCTGGGGCAGCAGGCGCTGCATGGTCGGGCCGCCGGCGACGAGGGGCTCGACGACGACACCGTGACCAGGCGGGTCGTCGAGGACTGCCTCGACCTCCACATGGCACTGGTGCGCCGGGGGCTGCAGACGCGTACATGAGCGAGCGATAGGCTAGGGGTGTGAAGTTGCTCGACGTCCTCGGGGTCCGGGTGGAGATGCCCACCTCCCAGCCGATCGTGCTCCTGCGTGAGCGCGATGGCGGCCGACGCGTGCCCATCTGGATCGGGGCTGCCGAGGCCACGGCCATCGCCTACGCCCAGGAGGGGGTGGAACCTCCGCGTCCGCTGACGCACGACCTGCTGGTCGACGTCGTCGCAGCCGTGGGTCGTGAGCTGGCGACGGTGCGTATCGACGCGGTCCTCGAAGGCGTCTTCCATGCCACCCTCGTCCTCGACGACGGGACCGAGATCTCCGCGAGGACCTCCGACGGCGTGGCCCTGGCGCTGCGTACCGGGGCCGAGATCGTTGCCACCGACCAGGTTCTGGACGAGGTGGGCATCGAGTCATCGGACGATGACGAGGACGAGGTGGCCAAGTTCAAGGAGTTCTTGGACGAGGTCTCGCCGGAGGACTTCGACGAGCCCGGGACGTAGGTCCGCAGCAACCTCGACGTGGACGGGCCCTGACGTCCGTCCATCCCACCGCGACCTGATCGTTACCGACACGCGAGCCGCTCGCCGCAGGGGGTGTTTGACGCCCTCCCCGCGCCGCCGTAGCGTCGAAGACAGCACCGGGCCACACCGGTGCAATTCCACCCGGCTCGATCCGGGACCACGGTGAGGGCAGGAGGGCGTAGTGGACGCCACGAACGAGGAGGGCCGGACCGACGTCCGGACCCAGGGCGTGCTCTTCGACGACGACCTGCCCGAGTTGTCCGAGGACATCGGCTATCGCGGTCCTGCCGCCTGCAGCGCCGCCGGGATCACCTACCGTCAGCTCGACTACTGGGCCCGCACCGGTCTTGTCGAGCCAGCAGTGCGTGGCGCTGCCGGGTCCGGCAGCCAGCGGCTCTACGGCTTCCGCGACATCCTCGTGCTCAAGGTGGTCAAGCGACTCCTGGACACCGGCGTCTCCCTCCAGCAGATCCGGGTCGCGATCCAGCACCTTCGTGAGCGCGGCGTCGAGGACCTGGCCCAGATCACCCTGATGAGCGATGGCGCGAGTGTCTACGAGTGCACCTCCGCCGACGAGGTCATCGACCTCGTGCAGGGTGGGCAGGGCGTCTTCGGGATCGCCGTCGGGCGCGTCTGGCGCGAGGTCGAGGGCTCTTTGCTGGAGATCCCGAGCGAGCGCATGGACCAGACCGAGCCTGCCGCGGTGCCGGGAGACGAGCTCTCCGCCCGCCGACGCGCGAAGCTCGCCTGAGCCCGACCGCCATCGCGGTCACGCTGGTAGCCTGACAGCGCTGCTCACCCCACGGGGGAGAGTCCTCGTGCAACGCGCGAGGCGCCGAAGGGGCAAATCTCCCCGGAACCTCTCAGGCGCCAGGACCCCGCGGATCAGGCACCTCTGGAGCGCCTCGGCGTGACAGAAGGGGAGGCTGGCTTTGTACCCCCACGCGTCCAAGGGAGCCTCATGAGCGCCTCTACCCCCCTGTCCGAGTTCGTCGGTCGTCACATCGGCCCCCGAGGGAGCGATGTCCAGCAGATGCTCGAGGCCATCGGCCAGCCGAGTCTGGAAGCCCTGTGCGACACTGCCGTCCCCGCTGCCATCCGACAGACGGAGTCCGTCGACATCGAGGCGGCTGCCAGCGAGCTCGCCGTCATCGAGGAGCTGCGGGCCCTCGCGGCCAAGAACACCGTGATGACCTCGATGATCGGACTGGGCTACTACGGCACGATCACGCCGGCAGTCGTCCAGCGCAATGTCCTGGAGAACCCTGCGTGGTACACGGCGTACACGCCCTACCAACCGGAGATCAGCCAGGGGCGCCTCGAGGCGCTGCTGAACTTCCAGACGATGGTCGCCGACCTGACCGGCCTGCAGACGTCCGGATCGTCCCTGCTGGACGAGGGCACCGCCGCAGCCGAGGCCATGACCGTCATGCGTCGCTCCAGCAAGGTCGCCAAGGACGCGGTCATGCTCATCGACACCAACGCCTTCCCGCAGACGCGTGCCGTCATCGACACCCGAGCAGTGCCTCTGGGCATCGAGGTCGTCAGTGCTGACCTGACCGGTGTCACGACCACCGAGGAGCTGCGCACCGCGGCAGGGGACCGCGAGGTCTTCGGGGTGCTCGTCCAGTACCCCGCCGCGGACGGGACGATCACCGACTGGAGCGCGCTGGCGACCGCGGCGCACGAGGCCGGCGCGCTCGTGGCAGCAGCAGCCGACCTGCTGGCGTTGACCCTGCTCACCGCACCGGGGGAGTGGGGCGCCGACGTCGCCGTGGGCACCACCCAGCGCTTCGGCGTCCCGATGGCCTTCGGCGGACCGCACGCGGGGTACATGGCCGTTCGTGCGGGGCTCGAGCGCACTCTCCCGGGGCGACTGGTCGGAGTGTCCGTCGATGCCGAGGGCCGAGCCAGCTACCGGCTGGCCCTGCAGACCCGCGAGCAGCACATCCGACGCGACAAGGCGACGAGCAACATCTGCACCGCCCAGGTGCTTCTGGCCGTCATGGCCTCGATGTACGCCGTCTACCACGGGCCGGACGGGCTGCGCGCAATCGCGGAGCGGGTCCACGGCACCGCGGTCGCACTGGCGGCCACGCTCCGCGCGGGCGGCATCGAGGTCAACGACGCACCGTGGTTCGACACGCTACGGGTCAGCGTCCCCGGACGTGCCGACGAGGTCGTCGCCGCCGCACTGCAGGCCGGGGTCAACATCTGGCGCCACGACGCCGACACCGTCCTGCTGTCCGTGGACGAGACGAGCGACCCGAGCGAGGTCGCCGCGGTGGCCGGGGCCTTCGGTGTGAACGCCAGCAGTGTCGACGAGGACGAGGTCGACGGCTCGCACGCTGCGCAGGTCTGCCCACAGTGGTCCCCGGCGCTGCTGCGCACGAGTGAGTACATGACCCACCCCGTCTTCCACGAGCACCGCAGTGAGACGCAGATGCTGCGCTACCTGCGTCGGCTGTCCGACCGGGACTTCGCCCTCGACCGCGGCATGATCCCGCTGGGCTCGTGCACCATGAAGCTCAATGCGACCACCGAGATGGCGGCCATCACCTGGCCCGAGTTCGCCGGGCTGCACCCCTTCGCCCCGGACGAGCAGACGGTGGGCATCCGGGAGCTCGTCACTCAGCTCAGCGGCTGGCTCAGCGAGGTGACCGGATACCACTCGGTCTCCCTGCAGCCCAACGCCGGATCCCAGGGAGAGCTCGCCGGCCTGCTCGCCATCCGGGCCCACCACGCCGCCCAGGGTGAGCAGCAGCGCCGCATCTGCCTGATCCCCGCGAGTGCGCACGGCACCAATGCCGCTTCCGCGGTCATGGCCGGGATGAAGGTCGTCGTGGTCAAGAGCGCCGAGGGCGGCACCATCGACATGGACGACCTGCGGGCGAAGATCGAGCAGCACCGCGACGACCTCGCCGCGATCATGGTCACCTACCCGAGTACCCATGGTGTCTTCGAGGACACCATTGCCGACCTGTGCGGCCTCGTCCACGACGCCGGTGGTCAGGTCTACGTCGACGGGGCCAACCTCAACGCGCTCGTCGGTCTGGCCCAGCCGGGCAAGTTCGGTGCGGACGTGAGCCACCTGAACCTTCACAAGACCTTCTGCATCCCGCACGGTGGTGGTGGTCCGGGCGTCGGTCCGGTGGCGGTGCGTGAGCACCTCGCGGCGTATCTGCCCAACCACCCGCTCGCTCCGGCTGCGGGCCCGCCGACCGGTGTCGGTCCGATCAGCGCCGCGCCGTACGGCTCGGCAGGCATCCTGCCGATCTCGTGGGCGTACGTGCGCCTGATGGGTGGAGGCGGGCTCAGCCGCGCCACGCAGCTGGCAGTCCTGAGCGCCAACTACGTCGCAGCGCGGTTGGGGGAGCAGTACCCGGTGCTCTACGCCGGCCCGGGTGGGATCGTCGCCCACGAGTGCATCGTCGACCTGCGGCAGCTGACCAAGGACACGGGCGTGACCGTCGACGACGTCGCCAAGCGGCTGATCGACTACGGCTTCCACGCCCCGACGATGAGCTTTCCGGTCGCGGGAACGTTCATGATCGAGCCGACCGAGTCGGAGGACAAGGGCGAGATCGACCGATTCTGCGACGCGATGATCGCCATTCGTGGGGAGATCGAGACCGTGGCGAAGGGAGAGGACGTCGCCACCTCGATGCTGCGCCGGGCACCGCACACCGCTGCGTCGCTGACCGGCGAATGGGAACGTCCGTACAGTCGCGAGTCCGCGGTCTTCCCCGTCGGGGTGGATGCTGCGGACAAGTACTGGCCGCCGGTCGCCCGCATCGACGGCGCCTACGGAGACCGCAACCTCGTGTGCTCCTGCCCCTCGCCGGAGGAGCTCGCCGAGATCGGGTGACCCAGCCTTCGTCCGTGTAGCGGACAAAGGAACAACGGCGGTCCTTGGCGCGAAGTCCGCACTCGTTTCACCGGTGCCCTCACCGTGACCACGGGTCCGGACTTCTGCCTGAGCCGTACCACCCCTGTCCCTCCATCCGCTCTCTGGGTCGGGCGGCCGTCTTGGTGTCAGGCGACGTCGGGGGTGGTGCCGACGACGGAGACGGTGGAGCCCTGCTGGGTCTTGTGCACCTGCACCTGGGTAGGGATGCGGGTGCGCATCTCGGTGACGTGGCTGACCACGCCGATGGTGCGGCCGCCGTCGCGCAGGCGGTCGAGGACGTCGAGGACCTGCTCGAGGCTGTCCTGGTCGAGGCTGCCGAATCCCTCGTCGACGAAGAGGGTGCCGAACTCCTGACCACCGGACTCCTCGCGAATGGCATCCGCGAGGCCCAGGGCCAGGGCCAGCGACGTCGTGAAGGACTCGCCACCGGACAGGCTGGTGGTCGGCCGCACGCGGGAGGTCCACAGGTCTCGCACGACGAGACCGAGCCCCCCGCGGCGCTGGCCCCGGGCGCCTGAGTCGTCGTGGCCCAGCTCGTAGCGTCCGTCGGCCATGTCGACCAGACGCTCGTTGGCCAGCTCGACGATGCGCTCGAGCCGGGCCGCCAGGACGAAGGTCGACAGTCGCATCCGCTTGTCGTTGTCAGAGCTCGTCCCGGTGACCAGGCTGGCCATGCGGGTCACCACAGCGGCGTGCTCGGCCGTGGGGCCGAGTTGCGCACACACACGGCGGACATGGTCCCGCAGGGTGGTGAACTGCGTCCGTACCGTCTCCGCGGACGCCTGACGACGGGAGACGACCTCGGCGGCGACGCGTGCCTCTTCGGCAGCGACGCCGAGGTCGTCGAGATCAACCGTCTCCTCCTGCATCGCCGCAACGACGTCGTCCTCCTCGAGGACCGCCGTGGCGGCTGCACGCCGGGCCTCGTGGTCGTCGACCACCTGCTCGAGCTCGGCGAGTGCCGTCCGGGGCAGGGCTGCAGCAGCGACGGCGTCGGCATCGTCGAAGGCTGCCTCGGCCAGGGCGGCAGCAAGCAGGCCCTCCGCCTCGTCGAGGGTGGTCGTCCTGTGATCGAGGTCGGTCCTCGCGGCGATCGCCCGATCGGTGGCAGCGAGGTCGGCACGGTGCCCACGCACTGCGGCGGTGACGGCCGCGGCCAGAGCCTCGGGCGTGCGCTGCAGGTCCGGCTCGGTGGCAGCGCCTGGTGCTCCAGCCCCCCCCGGTGTCGGTGGCTCCCCGTCCGGGGGTACGAGCGAACCGCACGGGCACCCGTCGTCGTGTGCCTCGAGGGCCTGCACCAGACGGCGCGTGCAGTCGGCCTGTTCCTGAAGTACCTGCTCGTGCCGCACTCGGGCCTCCGCGAGAACGGCCGTCGCCTCGTCGTGGGCCGTCACCGCACGGGTGACCGCACTCGCGCAGGACTCGACGGCCTGATCGACGGCGTCCCGGCGGGCGGCGACATCGACGAGGCGCGCTCGCTGCTCCTCGAGGTCCACGAGGGGCCCGGACAGGTCCTGCTCTGCATCGATGTCGAGGAGGTCGTTCTCGGCGACGATCCGGGTGACGGTGAGCACCAGGTCCTCGACCTTGGCCGCGGCGAGCCCGAGGCGTGAGGCGGCGGACTCGTCCCGGTCACGGGCCCTCCCGAGTACGGCCTCGGCGGTCTCGACCTCTCCCCGTGCCGTCTCGATCTGCTCGGGCGTGACCTGGTGCACCGCGGGCGCGGGTGCCGGGTGGTCGGGTGAGCCGCAGACGGCGCAGGCCTGACCATCGACGAGCTGCGTGGCCAGCTCGCCGGCCATGGTGTCCAGGCGCTGCTGGACCAGCTGTTGTACACGCTCGCGTCGCGCCAGGACACTCTCGTGCGCGCTCTGGCGCAGGTCAGTCGTACTCCGGACCTCGTCCCGCAGCACCGCCACGGACGAGCGGGCCGTGCTCAGCTCGGTCAGGGAAGTGACCAGCGGCGTCAGCTGGTCCAGGCGCTCCTGGGCCCGCTGGACCTGGCCTCGGGTGGACTCGGTCTCCTCGGCCTGCGTCCGGGCCGCGGTCAGGGCCGTGGCGGCCACGGCCACTGTCTCCTCGCGGTCGTCGATGGCTGCCGTCGACCGTGGCAGGTCGCGGACGAGACGCTCGAGCCGCTGCGACTCGTGCCTGGCCGTTGCGAGGACCTCGTCGTGGTCGGTGAGCTCCTCCTGCAGCGTCGTGAGGTCCTGACCGGCCTCCGGCAGGGACGCCATCGCCTCGTCGCGGGTGGCTGTTGCCGTGGTGACGGACGTGCGGGCGCGCTCGGCGGCCCCGATGTGCGGCAGGACCGCCACGGCCTCCCTCGCCCGTGCCAGACGGCGGCGACGCGCACGGTGCTCGTCCGCGTCCTCGGCAAGCGTGTCGAGCACGGAATGGGCCCGGTGGCCCCGCCGCCGGCGCTCCTCCTGTCGACGAGCGACCTCCAACGACACGCGCTCGCTCTTCGCCCGGCTCCGGGCGTCGTCGACGAGGGCCATGATCTCGCCCGCATGCGCTTCCAGTGCCGTGTCGATGGTGTCCACGAGCGACAGCAGGTCCGCGGGAGCGAGGTGGTCCAGGGGCTCGTCGGGCTCGATGAGCTCCGACAGGTCGACGTCCGTCCCGGCGAGCAGCTCGGTCAGCCGTCCGGTGTGCCCGGCCAGTGCCGCCCGGGCAGCGGCCAGGGTTGCCTGCGCCTCCTGCCGCTGGACGGTCAGGTGCTGCTCCACGGCCACGTAGTCGGTGACGTCGAAGAGCCGCTCGAGGACTTCCCTGCGCTCCTCGTCGGTGGCGCGGAGGAAGGCGGCGAAGTCGCCCTGAGGCAACATGACCACACGTCGGAACTGGTCCAGGCCCATGCCCAGCAGGTCGTCGAGCACCCGCGCGGTCTCGTCGATGCGCGAGCTGAGCGTCTGCCAGCGGCCGCTGACGTACTCCTCCAGCTGGACGTGTGCCTGCTCGGTGGTCGTGCCGGTACCGCGCTTCTTGGGCCGCTCGTAGGCCGGGCTGCGCGTGACGCACAGACGCCGACCGGCCAGCGTCAGCTCCAGGACGACTGTGGTCGGCTCGGTCGCCGCCGCGTGCTGGCTGCGCAGCGACGTCGTGAGTCGGTCGCCGGGGACGTTGGCATACAGCGCGAAGCAGATGGCGTCCAGCAGGCTCGTCTTGCCCGAGCCGGTCGGTCCGTGGATGAGGTAGAGGCCCGAGCCGCTGAGGTCCTCGAGGTCGAGGTGCACCGTCCCGGCGAAGGGGCCGAAGGCGGTCGCCGTGAGACGGTGGAGCCTCATGCCGCACCGCGCTCGCGCGCGCGGCCCTCGTCCTCCCGGTCGCCGCGTGCCGCACGTCCGGCCTCGAGCGCGTCCCGGAGCAGTCGGGTCTCGGCCTCGTCGGCGCCGGCCCCGCGTCGCACGTCCTCGACGAAGTCGCAGCACACCTCCAGCGGCTCCCGATGAGCGACCTTGGCGGCGTAGCTGCGGACGGGCAGAGCTTCGCCCTGCGGGTCGAAGCGCAGTTGCAGCACGTGCGGGAACCGCCGGGTCACCTGCTCCAGGGCCCCGACGGGACGTATCGGGTCGGTCAGCGTGACTTGGACCCAGGCGCTCTCCGCCCCGGTATGACGCGGGTGCTCGAGGACCTCCTCTAGGGTGCCGCGAACCTGCGCCAAGCGCCGGTGGACCGGGGCCTCGACCTGCTCGACCTGCACCCGGCCGTCGACGTCCAGGTCGAGCAGCAACGTGCCCTTGGTGTGGTGGGTCTCGCTGAAGGACATGGCCAGCGGTGAGCCGCTGTAGCGAACCGTGTCGTCGATCTGCTGGGACCCGTGCAGGTGCCCGAGTGCCGCATAGGCGACACCGTCGAAGGTGCTCGTCGGGACCATCGCCACCCCGCCGGTGCTGATGTCACGCTCGGAATCGCTCGTGGCACCACCACCGACGAAGCAGTGCGCCATGGCGATCGTCCTCGGACCGCGCGTCGCTGCATCCGCCCGCACCCGGTCCATCGCGGCACCGAGCACCGCGGTGTGGGTGCGCTTGTCGACGCCCAGCTCCTCGGTCACCGACGACGCGGCCGGCTCCAGGTAGGGGAGTGGGTAGACCGCTGCGTCACCCACCATGACCGGTGTCCCGATCGAACCCAGGCTGGAGCGGATGTGCAGACCGGCCCGGGAGAGCAGGTCGGAGGCGAAGCCGAGGCGGATCGCCGAGTCGTGGTTGCCGCTGGAGATGATCACCTGCGACCCGGCGTCGATCAGGCGCGTCACCGCCTCCGAGAGCAGCCGCACGGCGTCGGGCGGAGGAAGCGCCCGGTCGTAGACGTCCCCGGACACCAGGACCGCGTCCACGCCCTGCTCGCGGACCGTCGACACGAGGTGGTCCACGAACTCGGACTGCGCACCGAGCAGCCCCACCCCGTGGAAGGAGCGGCCCAGGTGCCAGTCGGAGGTGTGGAGGAACTTCATGGTCCCCACGCTATGAGGGGGCACCGACAACGCTGCGGTCCGACACTCCCGTCGACCCGCGGACGGCGCCGGTGGCGGAGCGGCCCCCTGCGCCGCCCCACCACCAGCCGGACTACTCGACCGCCAGCGCCTGCGCGGGGGAGACGCGCGCCGCCCGCCGGGCCGGCAGCACAGAGGCGAGGAGCCCCGCGACGACGGCAACCGCAGCGATGGCGGCGAGCTGCCCCCACGGCAGGGTCGCACTGACCGCGATCTGCTCACCGAAGAGAGCCTGCACCCCCGCGAGGCCGTAGCCGATCCCCAGAGCGCCCCCCAGGACGACACCGACGAGGGCCAGCAGGACCGACTCGATACCGAGCATCCCGCGCAGCTGACCCCTGGTCATGCCCAAGGCCCGCATGAGTGCCGACTCCCGGGTGCGCTCGATGACACTCAGCGACAGCGTGTTGGCGATGCCGACGACGGAGATGATCACGGAGATCGCCAGCAGCGCGAGAACCACCACGAGTGCGGTGTCGAGGGCCTGCATGTTGGCCGCCCGGACGGGGGCACCGCCGCTGACCCGACCCTGCTCGATACCCGCCGCCAACGCCTTTACCTCGTCGACGGTGGCCTGGACGTCGGCGCCGTCCTCGAGTCGGACGAGGAGCGCCCGGTCGGCAGGACCCCGATCGATCTCGCCCAGCGTCGCCGGGCTGACCAGCCACGCCGTCTCGAAGCCGCCCTCGACCCGCGCGGTGAGGGCCACCCGCCCGTCCGGTCCCTGGATGACCACGCGATCCCCGGAGGAGATGTCCGCAACACCGGCTGCGCCTTCGGAGATCGTGACGGATCCTTCGCTGACCGTGGGCATCACGTCCGGTGCGCGCACGACGTCATCGACGTCCTGCGACAACCCGGCGACCATCGTCTCGGTGGACGTGTCGCCGACGAGGGCGGTTGCGGTCGTGCCGGTCAGGGCGGCGGTGTCCACCACGCCGTCGACGCGGCCGATGGCGGCAGCGGACGAGTCGGTGACGTCCATGCCCTCGACGAGCACATCCACCGGGTACTGCCCGTTGATGAAATCGGTGACCGCGGCGCGGGCCGTCGCCGCCCCGACGGCGGTCATCGTCACCAGGGTGACGCCGACGAGCAGGGCGGAGGCGGTGGCGGCCGCCCGGGCGGGATTGCGCACCGCGTTGTCCACGGCCAGGCGGCCGGCCGGACCGAAGGGCCGCGCCGCCACCAGTCCCACGCCCCGGACGGCCCAGGGCACCAGCACGGTGCCCACGAGGATGACGCCGGTGAAGGAGACCAGACCACCGGCCACACCGACGAGCACCGAGGGGAGGGCAGCGCCGGCCACGAGTGCGCCGGAGCCGCCGAGCACGAGCAGAGCACCAACGACGATCCGCCACCGTCCGGCGCGGGAGCCGGCGGTCAGGGCTGCATCAGGTCGCAGCGCCTCCAGCGGCGCCACCCGTGAGGAGCGGACCACCGGTCGCAGCGCAGCCACGAGCACCACGACCACCCCTGCGACGACGGGGACCAGCACGGCGCGGGGCGCCACGGTGAAGACGAGATCGGGGAGCGTGTCCCCGGCCAGCGCCCACCCGATCCGTGCCAGGCACCACGCGGCAGCGATGCCGACGAGCACTCCGGTGACGGCGAAGAGCACGGCGACCACCAGCGACTCGACCAGCGCGGAGCGGATGACCTGGCCGCGGGTGGAGCCCACCGCACGCAGCAGCGCGGTCTCCCGGGCGCGTCGGGCGAGCAGGATGGAGAAGGTGTTGGCGATCACGATCGCGGAGACGAAGAGTGCGATGGCCGCGAAGGCGAGCAGGAAGATGGAGATGAAGTTCGTCCCTCCGGAGAACTGCCTGACCTGCTCATCAGCCTGGGCGGTGGCGGTACGGACGGTGACGTCGGCCCCCTCCGCCTCGAGTGCTGAGCGGAGGGCGGCGGTCGTCGCCTCTTCGTCGCCGGACCCGACGACGTCGATCTCCTCCCACCCGGTCGCGCCGGTGAGCTCGGTGACCCCCGATGCGGTGGCGAAGACCGCTGGGGTGCCACCGGCGTAGCGGGGGTCACCGGCGACATCGACGATCCCGGCGACGGTGGCCCGGGTCGTGGAGTCTTCCCCACCCGACAGGGCGGCCACCCGGACGCTTTCTCCGACGTCCAGCTGACTGCCCGCGGCGACGGTCTCGCTCAGGGCGATCTCGCTCGCGCTGCCCGGCATGCGTCCCTGCACCAGCGGGTGGGGGGAGATCTCGGACTCGGTGGTGACCATGGCGAAGGACTCGCCACCGCCGCCGCGAAGCATGGCGGACCCGCTGCGGACGGGATCCACGGCTTCGACGCCGTCGATGCCGGCCACCTGGGCGGCCAGGTCCTCCGGGATGGGCCCGTCGGGGCCGGGGACGACGACGCCGGAGTAGGGGGCGTACTGGCCGGCGACCGCAGCGCGCACGGACGAGGACAGCGTGCCGGTCAGGGCGAGGGTGGCGGCGACGAAGGCGACGCCGAGGACGACGGCCAGGCCCGGGGCGAGGTACTGGCGGGACTGGTGGCGCAGCGAGGCGAGGGAGAGGCTCAGCATCGTCACTCACCCAGGCCCTTCATGGCCGCGAGGACGGAGTCCTCGGTCGGGTCGTGCAGCTCGCCCGCGAGGCGGCCGTCGGCCAGGAGCAGGACCCGGTCGGCGTAGGACGCGGCGCGTGGGTCGTGGGTGACCATGACGATGGTCTGGCCGAACTCGCGCACGCTGGAGCGCAGGAAGGACAGCATCTGGGTGGACGAGCGCGAGTCGAGGGCGCCGGTCGGCTCGTCGGCGAAGAGGACGTCGGGGCCGGTGACCAGGGCCCGGGCAACGGCCACCCGCTGCTGCTGGCCGCCGGAGAGCTCGCTCGGCCGGTGTCCGAGCCGGTCCTGGATGCCCAGGACCGTGACGATGCGGTCCATCCGCTCCCGGTCCACCGAACGTCCGGCGAGGGTCAGCGGCAGCTCGACGTTCTGCCGGGCGGTGAGCATCGGCAGCAGGTTGAAGGACTGGAAGATGAAGCCGATGCGCTCACGGCGCAGCAGGGTGAGCGCCTTGTCGGACAGCCGGGTGAGGTCGGTGTCGCCGAGGAGGACCTGCCCGCTCGTGGGGGTCTCCAGGCCGGCGAGGCAGTGCATGAGCGTTGACTTCCCGGAGCCGGACGGCCCCATGATCGCGGTGAACCGGCCCACCTCGATGCCGACGTCGACGGCGTCCAGCGCGGTGACGCCGGAGTCGGTGGTGCCGAAGATCTTGGTCAGGCCGATCGTGCGGGCCGCGGTGGCGATGCTGGTCGCGGACGGGCTGGGCGTGGTTGTCGTCATGACAGCCACTCTCGCCCGGGGAGGGCAGGGCGCACATCGGTCCGTGGTCTGGTCCTGCGACGGTGTGCCGGTGTCGACTACGACCGTGGTCGTACGTCCACCAGTCCGCTCTCGTAGGCCAGCAGCACCATCTGCACCCGGTCACGCAGATGTGCCTTGGCCAGGATGCGGCCGATGTGGGTCTTGACCGTCGCCTCGGCGAGGTACAGCTCGGCGGAGATCTCGGCGTTCGTCAGGCCCCGGGCGACGGCGGTGAGGACCTCGACCTCGCGGGTGGTCAGGTCGGTCAGGCGGGGGTGGTCCTGCGGGCGCGACGCCGCCGGTGAAGGGGACGGCCCGGGTTGGTCCGCGAAGTGCTCGATCAGCCGCCGCGTCGTGCTCGGGGCGATGACCGCATCACCGCCGTGGACTGATCGGATCGCGGCGAGGAGGTCCTCCGGACCTGCGTCCTTCAGCAGGAACCCGGAGGCCCCCGCGCGCAGCGCCGCGTGGGCGTACTCGTCCAGGTCGAAGGTCGTCAGGACGATGACCCTCGGGCCGTTGGGGCGCAGGCACAGGGCCTCGGTCGCGGCCACCCCGTCCATGCGCGGCATCCTGATATCCATCAGGACGACGTCGGCGGCGGTGGTGTGCAGCAGGTCCAGCGCGGCCTGACCGTCACCGGCCTCCCCGACGACGGTCATGTCGGTCTGTGCATCGAGGACCATGCGGAATCCGGCGCGGACCAGGGACTGGTCGTCGACGAGGACGAGCCGGATGGGCTCGGTGCTCGGGTTCATCGGCTCTCCTGAGGGGGACGAAGGGGGAGGGCCGCGGCCACGCGGTAGCCACCGCCCGGGGCGGGTCCGGTCACGACGGTGCCGGACGCGCTTGCTGCGCGTTCCCGCATGCCGATCAGGCCGTGGCCGCGGCCGTCATCCGGTGCTGCGGCGCCGCGCCCGTCGTCGCGTACCTCGACCCTCAACTCGTCGCCGGTGGTGGCGACCCCCACCCGGACCCGTGCGCCGGGACCGGCGTGCTTGATGGCGTTGGTCAGCGACTCCTGGACGATCCGGTAGGCCGCCAGTCCCGCTTCCCGCGGAACTGCCTCGAGGTCCGAGGGTGCATCGAGGGTGACGTCGAACCCGGACGCCGCCATCCGATCCACGAGGTCCGGGAGCTCGGTCAGGGCGTCGGTGGGCGAGTAGTCGAGGTCGGTGATCCCGCCCTCTTCGTCATCGGCAGTGCGCAGCACACCCACGAGGCGGCGGGTCTCGGCCAGTGCCTCCCGCGCGGTCGTCCCGATGGTCGTCAGGGCGCCCCCGGCGTGCTCCCGATCGAAGTCGCCGGAGTGCATCGCCGTGTACGCCGCGCCGTCAGCCTGCACGACGACGACGCTGAGGGAGTGGGCGACGATGTCGTGCATCTCCCGGGCGATACGGGTGCGCTCGTCCTGCGCGGCCAGACGTGCTCGCTGGTCCTGGTCGCGACGCAGTGCCTCGTTCTGCTCGCGCAGACGCAGGACCAGCTCGCGGCGCTTGCGGGTGAGGTCACCCCAGAGCCAGCACAGCATCGCCATGCCGCTGAACATCAGCGAGGACACGATCAGTCCCACCGTGCCGGAGTCCCGGTAGCCCTCCCAGTCCAGGGTGGCGAGCCAACCCGAGGCAGCGGCGACGGCCAGGGCAGCCAGACGGACCTGTCGGCGCCGGGAGTAGCCGGCAACCGCGTACGCCGACATCAGGGCCGCGATGTTGGAGGGGGCCGGGTTCGAGTTCACCACCAGCTGCAGGACGTGACCGGCGGTGATGAGGACGAAGGAGAGGTCGGCACGGGTACGGCGCCACGCCAGGGGGAGTATCTGGGACGAGCTCACCACGACCAGCCAGAAGGTCTCCCGGCCGGGCAGCACGGACACCGACGCGACGAAAGTGACGAGGGTGAACAGGACCCACATCAAGAGCGCCAGGGCAGCGTCGACGAGGCCGCGGTGCGCCCGGAACCACTCCTGGCCCCGGACGAAGGGAGCCCGGAGCGGGGCAGTGGCGTCGACGATCACCCGGTGAGCCTAGGCAAGGCCGGTGGACTGCGCATCCGACCACGGTCTGACTCTGTCGGCACCGGCATTCCCTCGGTAGATTCATCACACAGCCGACCCTCGGCGAGAGGTGGAGTCCCATGGGCAAGGAAGTCAGGACCCAGAGCTACACACGCGAGGAGCGCCAGCACTACCGGGAGAAGGTGCGCCAGAACCTCGATGTCTTCGAGCGGATGCTGGCCGAGAGCGTCTTCGACGACGCAGTGCCCCTCACCGGCCTGGAGATCGAGCTCAACCTCGTCGACGAGGACAACCAGCCGGCCTTCGTCAACGACGAGGTGCTCGAGTCCATCGCGGATCCCGATTACCAGACCGAGCTCGCGCAGTTCAACATCGAGCTGAACGTCGCGCCCCGGCCGCTGCCGGGGGACTCCGCCCTGGACCTGGAGACCATGCTGCGGGACTCGCTCAACCGGGCCGACGAGAAGGCGGCCGAGCGCGGCGCCAGACTTGTCCCGATCGGGATCCTGCCCACCATTCGACCGGAGCACTTCCAGGGGGAGTGGATCAGCGCCAACAACCGCTACACCGCCCTCAACGACTCCATCTTCACCGCGCGCGGTGAGGACGTCGTCATCGACATCGAGGGACCGACCGGGGAACGGCTGAACTGCTTCGCCGACTCCATCGCCCCGGAGTCGGCCTGCACCTCCGTGCAGCTGCACCTGCAGGTGGGGCCCACCCAGTTCGCCGACCACTGGAACGCCGCGCAGGCCATCTCGGCCGTCCAGGTCGCGCTCGCGGCCAACTCGCCGTTCTTCTTCGGCAAGCGCCTGCACGCCGAGACCCGGATCGCGCTGTTCTCCCAGGCCACGGACACCCGGCCGATCGAGCTGAAGAACCAGGGGGTGCGCCCACGCGTGTTCTTCGGGGACCGGTGGATCACCTCCATCTTCGACCTCTTCGAGGAGAACGTGCGCTACTTCCCGGCACTGCTCGCCGAGGCCACGGACGAGGACCCGATCGCCGTCCTCGACGCCGGCGGAACCCCGCAGCTCGGGGAGCTCAACCTGCACAACGGCACCGTCTACCGGTGGAACCGCCCGATCTACGAACCCGGCGACGGCACCCCCCACGTGCGCGTGGAGAACCGCGTCCTCCCGGCCGGGCCGACGATCGTCGACGTGCTGGCCAACGCGGCTTTCTACTACGGCGTGGTGCGCACTCTCGCGAACGAGGACCGGCCGGTGTGGACCCAGATGTCCTTCCCCGCTGCGCAGGCCAACTTCGAGGCGGCCGCCCGGGACGGACTGACGGCCCGCCTGTACTGGCCGGGGCTCGGGCAGCTGACGGCTGACGAGCTGACCGTGCGCCACCTGCTGCCGATGGCCCGCAGCGGCCTGGAGGACTGGGGCGTGTCCTCGACGGTGATCTCGAGGTACCTCGACGTCATCGAGGGGCGGTGCACCTCCGGCGTCAACGGCGCCGTGTGGCAGACCGAATGCGTTGCCCGCCTTCAGGAGCGAGGCATGGAGCGTGCTGCCGCGTTGGCCGACATGGTCGGTCGCTACCGCGATCTGATGAGCCGCAACGAACCGGTCCACACCTGGCCACTACCCTGAGGCCATGGCTGCCGATGAGACCACCACCACGGACGAATCGACCGGCGGTACCGGGCCCGGGTACCGCAGTGTCGAGCTGACCCGAGAGGCCTTGGGGCGGTACGAGATCCGTAATGCCCGGGGAGGCACGATCACCATCGGCGACGGCAGTACCGACGACTTCACCCCGGTCGAGCTGCTCCTGGCTGCGCTGGCCGGGTGCAGCTCCGTCGACGTCGACCACATCACCTCCCGCCGGGCGGAGCCGGAGAGCTTCGTCGTCGTCGCCGAGGGGGGGAAGGCCTCGACGCCGGAGGCCGGGAACCACATGACGGACCTCGAGGTCACCTTCCGTCTGGGGTTCCCCGAGGGCGAAGGGGGCGACTCGGCCCGAGCCGCCTTCCCCCGCTCCGTGGCCCAGTCCCGGGACCGCCTGTGCACCGTCTCCCGCACGGTCCAGCTGGGGATGCCGGTGGCCATGACCGCGCAGGACTCGTAGGAGGGCGATGCGCACCGACGTCGACATCGCTGTCATCGGCGGGGGACAGGCGGGACTGGCCTGTGGCTACTACCTGAGCCGGGCCGGTCTGGACCACGTCATCCTCGACCGTCAGGAGTCCTCCGGTGGCGCCTGGCAGGCCACGTGGCCCTCACTGCGCCTGTTCTCCTCGTCGATCCACTCGTCGTTGCCGGGACGACCGATGCCGCCACACCCGGACACGTTCCCGCCGGTCGACCACGCGCTGGACTACCTCACCGAGTACGAGCACCGCTATGACCTTCCGATCGAGCGCCCCGTGCGGGTGTCCGATGTGCATTCGCTCGACGACGGGCTCGCGGTGATCACCGACAACGGGACTCTGAGGGCGAATTACGTCATCAACGCCACCGGGACGTGGGCAGCGCCCTTCGTCCCGCAGGTGGAGGGCGCCTCGGACTTCCGGGGGCTGCAGCTGCACAGCGCCCACTACCGCGGCCCGCACGCCTTCGACGGTCAGCGTGTCGCGGTCGTCGGTGGCGGCAACTCCGGAGTGCAGATCACCGCGGACCTGGTCGACCACGCAGAGGAGGTCTCGTTGGTCTCGGCCCGCCGACTGCGCTTCCTGCCCGACGACGTCGACGGACGACACCTGTTCGACCAGGCCACCGCCAGGCTCGACGAGGGGGACGCAGAGGCGGCCTTCGTCGGCAACATCGTGGCTCTTCCGCAGGTGCGGGCCGCCCGGGCGAAGGGGGCGCTGCAGCTGCGGGCGATGTTCGACCGGATGACCCCGCACGGCGGCGTCATCGGTCGTGAGCACCTCGACGTGGACGCCGTCATCTGGTGCACCGGCTTCCGACCGGCCCTGCGGCATCTGCGATCGCTCGGGCTGCGCACGGCGAGGGGGATCCCGGAGGTGGCCGGCAACCGCTCGGTCAAGGACCCGCGGGTGTGCTTCGTCGGCTACGGGGACTGGACGGGGCCGGCGTCCGCCACGCTCATCGGGGTCGGACGCACGGCCAGGTCCCTCGTTGCCCGGCTGGCCGTCGAGCTCGGCGGGTCCTGACGTCGACACGGCCGCACCGTGGCCACCAGAGGCGAAGGATCCTAGGCTGGGCCGATGGCAACCTTCGTCGAAGTTCACCCGGACAATCCGCAGCCACGCAGCGTCGGCAAGGTCGTCGAGCGCTTGCGTGAGGGCGCCCTCGTCGCCTTCCCCACTGACTCCGGCTACGCCCTCGGAGGCCGACTGGATGACCAGCAGATCAAGGACCGCATCCGTGACATTCGTCGGCTCGACGACCGGCACCACTACACGCTGCTGTGCGCCGACTTCGCGCAGCTGGGCCAGCTCGTGCACATCGACAACTCGGTCTTCCGTGCCATCAAGGCGGCCACCCCGGGGCCGTACACCTTCATCCTCCCGGCGACGAAGGAGGTGCCGCGCCGCCTGCTGCACGCCAAGAAGAAGACCGTCGGGGTGCGGATCCCGGACAACCCGCTGACCAGGGCGCTGCTCGAGGGACTCGGCGACCCGATGCTCACCTCGACCCTGCTGTTCCCGGGTGAGGAGCGCACCCCCACCTTCGGCTGGGACGTCAAGGAGGCCCTCGACCACCAGGTCGACATCGTCATCGACGCCGGCGAGGTGTCCACCGAGCCCACCACCGTGGTCGACCTCTCCGGGGACGGCGCCGAGATCGCCCGCTACGGCGCGGGCGACGCGACCCCCTTCGAGTAGTCGAGCGGCGGCGTCCGTGATCAGGAGTTGCCGAGTACCTCGGTCCGGGCCGTGACGAAGGCGGCCACGCAGGTGCGCACGTCCTCCTCGCTGTGGGCGGCAGAGAGCTGGACGCGGATCCGGGCGGCTCCCTTGGGCACGACGGGGTAGGAGAAGGCGATGACGTACACGCCGTGCTCGAGCATCGCCTCGGCGATCTGCCCCGCCTGACGGGCTCCGTCCTCGCCGGGGAACATCACCGGCACGATCGGGTGATCACCCGGGAGCAGGTCGAAGCCGGCGTCGGTCATCAGCTCCCGGAACAGGGCGGTGTTGCGCCGCAGAGTCGCCCGGGCATCCGCTGACGTCCGGGCGATCTCGATGGCCTTGAGGGAGCCCGCGGCCACCACCGGGGCGACGGCGTTGGAGAAGAGGTACGGCCGGGAGCGCTGACGGAGCAGGGCGACCACCTCCGCCGGGCCGGAGACGTACCCGCCGCTGGCACCACCAAGAGCCTTGCCGAGGGTCCCGGTGAGCAGGTCGACCCGGTCGGCGACGCCGCAGGCCTCGGGGGTGCCACCGCCGCCGTCGCCGATGAACCCGACCGCGTGCGAGTCGTCGACGAGGACCATCGCCCCGTACTCCTCGGCGAGGTCGCAGATCTGCTCCAGGGGAGCGAGGTAGCCGTCCATGGAGAAGACGCCGTCGGTGACGATCACGGTGCGACGGGACCCCTTCGCCGCCTCGAGCTGTGCCCTCAGGTCATCCATGTCGGCATTGGCATACCGGTACCGGGCCGCCTTGCTCAGGCGGATCCCGTCGATGAGCGAGGCATGGTTGAGCGCATCGGAGATGATCGCATCGCCCTCGCCGAAGAGCACCTCGAAAACGCCGCCGTTGGCGTCGAAGCAGCTGGAGTAGAGGATCGTGTCCTGCATCCCGAACCAGTCGGAGAGGGCACCTTCGAGCCGGGTGTGCTGCTCCTGCGTGCCGCAGATGAAGCGCACGCTGGCCATGCCGAAGCCCCACTGCTGCAGCGCATCGGTGGCCGCGGTCAGTACCTCCGGGTGATCGGCGAGACCGAGGTAGTTGTTGGCGCAGAAGTTCAGTGCCTGCGTCTTGGTGGTCGTGATGTGCGCCTGCTGCGGGCTGGTCAGCTCGCGCTCGTCCTTCCACAGCCCGTCGTCTCGGATCTGCTGCAGGGTCGCGGTGAGCTCGTCCTTGAATCCGTACATCTCAGCTCCAGTCCATGATGACCTTGCCGCACTCTCCCGAGGCGGCGGTGGCGAACGCGTCCTCCCACTGCTGCGCGGGGAAGCGGTGGGTGATGACCGACGAGATGGTCTCGCGCAGAGCGGGAGAGGTCGAGAGCATCGCGCTCATCGTGTACCAGGTGTCGTACATCTCGCGGCCGTAGATCCCCTTGATCGTGATCATGTGCGTGATGACCTTCGACCAGTCGATGGGGTAGGGGTCCTTCGGGAGGCCGAGCATCGCGATGCGACCCCCGTGGTTGAGGTTGTCGAGCATGTCGGCCACCGCCGGGGGAGCGCCGGACATCTCCAGCCCCACGTCGAAGCCCTCCTTCATGCCCAGCTCGCGCATCGCGGCCGCGAGGTCGGAGGACGCGGCGTTGACGAGCAGGTCGGCTCCCGCCGCCTGCGCCAGCTCCAGACGATGGTCGGACAGGTCGGTCACGGCGATGTAGCGGGCACCCACGTGCCGTGCGATGGCGGCCGCCATCACCCCGATCGGCCCGGCACCGGTGACCACGACGTCCTCGCCCGCCAGGGGGAAGGACAGGGTCGTGTGGACGGCATTGCCCAGCGGGTCGAAGATCGCCCCGAGGTCCGGGTCGATACCGTTGGTGTGCACCCAGGCGTTCGCGGCCGGGATGACGACGAAGTCGGCGAAGGCCCCGTCACGGTTGACGCCGATACCGACGGTGTTGATGCACAGGTGACGTCGACCTGCTCGGCAGTTGCGGCACGAGCCGCACACCAGGTGGCCCTCGCCGGAGACGCGGTCACCGACCGCGACGCTCGTCACCGCGGAGCCCACCTGCACCACCTCGCCGTAGAACTCGTGCCCGATCACCTGCGGCGTCGTGGGCACGGCGCCCGCCGCCCACTCGTCCCAGCCGTGCAGGTGGAGGTCGGTCCCGCAGAGACCGGCCCGCAGCACCCGGATCTTCACCTCGTCGGCGCCCGGGGTGGGTTCGGGGACATCGGCCAGCTCCAGACCGGGGCCGGGGCGGGGTTTGACCAGTGCGCGCATCGTTCTCCTGTCGTGGCTACGGGGGTGACCGTCGTCACGACACTAGCGACCATCGCGAAGGGGGAGAAACCTCACCGCCGGGACAGCAACACCATCACCTCGTGGTGGCGGGTCTGGGGGAACATGTCGAACAGGCGGGCCCGCTCGACGCGGTACCCGGGAAGGTCCCCCAGATCACGGGCCAGGCTGGTGGCGTTGCAGCTGGAGTAGATGATGTGGGCCGGCGCCGCTGAGGCCAGGGCGGCGCAGAGCCGGGCCCCGATGCCACGACGCGGTGGGTTGACGATGACCAGGTCCGCGGCCACGCGCTCGAGGGCGCTGGCATCCCCGATGCGGAAGTGCGCTGCCACCCCGAGCTGCGTAGCCGCGGTGCGCGCGCTCGCCACGGCTTCGGGCGCGACCTCGACCCCCTCGACTCGCCGTGTGTGCGCCGCCTTCGCCATCGCGGCGTTGAGCGCGAAGCCGCCGACCCCGCAGTACAGGTCCAGGACACTGTCCGGGTCGACCTGGCTCACCCATTCGCGCGCCTGCCGGTAGAGGCCGGCCGCGACGACGCTGTTGGTCTGGAAGAAGCTGCCCGGACGCAACCGGAAGGTGATGTCATCCAACCGCATCGCCAAGGACTCGTCCTGCGTGAGCACCATCTCCTCCTCGCCCTCGAGGACGGCCTTGTGCTCGGGCTGGAGGTTGACCGAGACCACGCGCACTGCCGGGACAGCGGCTCGAAGGGAGTCCAGCCCCCGCCGGATCCGTGGCAACTGGCCGGGAGAGCGCAGGACGAAGCGGACCATCAGCTCACCGTCCGGACTGGCCGTGACGATGAGGTGCTTCAGCTCACCCGAGCGCGCCGGCACGTCGAAGGGCATCAGCCCAAGTGCGGCGACCTGGCCGGTCAGTGCTGGCAGAGCCGCGGCCAGTGCCGGCTCGTACAGGCCGCAATCGCGCAGGTCGACACCATTGAATTGTGCGTCCAGGATCCCGAATGTCGGTGATGACTTCGTTCCTCCGACGGCCAGCTTCGCCTTGTTGCGAAAAGCGGATTCGGGTCCCAAGAAGGGCGATGCCCACGCCTGCGAGATAACGAAAGGATGCAGATTCTCAGCCAGTTCACAGCATAGATCACTCACCTGGCGGGCATACGAAATCCCCATCAGGGCGCATGAACGGCAGGAATCGGCGTCGAAATGGGTGCACTCCACGATTGATCAGGGTACGGGGGAAGCGCAATCGGCGGGTCTGTGATTGGACATGCGGGGCTTGGCGGCATATACGGTCGCGGTGTTCAAACCCACGTCACATAGGAGCTCAATCATGGATTTCCTCGACGATACTGATTGGGGATCCCTGCTCGGCACGGTCCTCGCCGCCGTGGCCATCCTGGTGGTCACGTGGATCATCGCCATGGTCATCAAGTCGGTCTTCACCAAGCTCGCGACCAAGGTGCCTGCCCTGCAGAAGTCCGGCGCCGACGGCGCCAGCATCGGATCCACCCTCGGCTCGATCGGATCCCTGCTGGCCTGGATGTTCGGCCTGGTGGCTCTGCTCCAGCTCCTCGGCCTCAGCGCCGCGCTCGCACCGATCCAGTCGCTGCTCGATGGTGTGCTCGGCTTCCTGCCGAACCTCATCGGCGCCATCGTCGTCTTCGTCGTCGGTGCACTCCTGGCCAAGGTCGTGCGCCAGCTCGTCGAGACAGCACTGGGCGCCGTCCCGTTCGAGAAGTGGTTCTCGAAGGCCGGGTCGACCGCCAGCAACATCCCCGGCAGCCCGTCGGCCCAGACCGAGGGCGCCACGCCGCCCCCGCCCAACGCGCAGCCGGCCGGTGACGGCATCGCCAGCTCCCTTCCGAAAACGATCGGCACCGTCCTGTACGCGCTGATCATGATCGTCGTCGCGATCTCCGCCCTGCAGATCCTGGGTATCCGGGCCATCTCGCAGCCCGCGGAGCAGATGCTCCAGACGATCTTCGACGCCATCCCGAACGTCCTCGCGGCCGGCATCGTGCTCGCCCTGGGTGTCTTCATCGCGCGCTTCGCCGGTGACCTGCTCCAGCAGGTCCTCGACGGTGTCGGTGTCGACCGTCAGCTGGCCTCCGTGGATGTCCTGCCCGAGGGCACCAAGGTCGTGCCGACCATTGCCAAGGTCGCCCAGATCGGCATCGTGCTGTTCTTCGCCGTCATGGCGGCGGAGCTGCTGCACTTCCCGCAGATCACGAGCTTCCTCAGCGAGGTCATCGAGCTCGGCGGCAAGGTCATCTTCGGTGGCGCGATCATCGCGGCCGGCTTCTTCATCGCCAGCCTGCTGGCGAAGCTGCTCTCCGGCATCGGCGCGACGATCGTCAAGTACGCCACGATCGTGCTCTTCGTCGCCATGGGCCTGAAGTACATGGGCATCGCCGACTCGATCATCGAGCTCGGCTTCGGCGCCCTCGTCGTCGGTGGCGCTGCAGCAGCGGCCCTGGCCTTCGGCCTGGGTGGTCGCGACGCGGCCGCCCGTCAGCTCGACCGTGTCTCGGCCAACGCCGAGGCGCAGTCGCGCAAGGATGACCAGCAGCTCTGATCATCCGCCGCACCTGACGAAGGGCGGGTGCCGGGTTCGTCCCGGTGCCCGCCCTTCGCGCGTGCCGGGGCACGCACGAGGGGAGCCTCCGCGGGGAGGCTCCCCTCCTCCTGTGCCTACTCCCGCCCGAGGATCTCGCCCGCACGCTCGCGCATCTCGATCTTGCGGACCTTGCCCGTGACCGTCATCGGGAACTCCTGGGTGACGTGCACGTACCGGGGGATCTTGTAGTGGGCCAGCTTCCCGGTGGCGAAGTCGCGCACCTCCTGGGCGGTGAGCGACTCCGCACCGGCCGTGAGGACGACCCACGCCATGAGCTCCTCGCCGTACTTGTCATCGGGGACGCCGATGACCTGCACGTCGGCGATCGACGGGTGGGTGTAGAGGAACTCCTCGACCTCGCGGGGGTAGACGTTCTCCCCGCCTCGGATGACGAGGTCCTTGATCCGCCCGACGATGTTGACGTAGCCGTGCTCGTCCATCGTCGCGACGTCACCCGTGTGCATCCACCGCGCGTCGTCGATCGCCTCGGCGGTCTTGTCCGGCTGCTCCCAGTAGCCGAGCATCACGCTGTAGCCGCGCGTGCACAGCTCACCGGCCTCGCCGCGGGGGAGCGGTACGCCGCTCACCGGGTCGACGACCTTGGTCTCGATGTGCGGCATCGAGCGACCGACGGTCTCGGTGCGCCGGGCCAGGTCGTCGTCCATCCGGGTCATCGTCGAGACCGGTGAGGTCTCGGTCATGCCGTAGCTGATGGCCACCTCGGACATGTTCATCTCGGCGACGACACGCTTCATGACCTCGACCGGGCACGTGGACCCGGCCATGATCCCGGTCCGCAGGCTGCCCAGGTCGTAGTCGGCGAAGGTCGGCAGGTCCAGCTCGGCGATGAACATCGTCGGCACGCCGTACAGGGAGGTGCACTGCTCCTGCACGACCGCATCGAGGGTCGCGACCGGGTCGAAGGAGGGGGCCGGGATGACCATGCAGGCACCGTGCGAGGTGGCCGCGAGGTTGCCCATGACCATGCCGAAGCAGTGGTAGAAGGGCACCGGGATACAGATGCGGTCCTGCTCGGTGTAGGCGATCATCTCGCCGACGAAGTAGCCGTTGTTGAGGATGTTGTGGTGGCTCAGGGTCGCGCCCTTGGGAAAACCCGTGGTGCCCGAGGTGTACTGGATGTTGATCGGGTCGTCCGGGGTGAGAGCCGCCCCACGCTCGGCCAGTTCCTCGTCGGTGACCGCGCCGCCGGCCGCGACGAGGTCGTCCCAGGACGAGTCACCGATGTAGACGATCTCGGTCAGGGAGGACACCTGCGGGTGCACCTCCTCGACCATCGATCGATAGTCGGACGTCTTGTGCGTGGTGGCGCTGACGAGCATCCGCATACCCGACTGCTGGGCCACGTAGGTCAGCTCGTGCGAGCGGTAGGCCGGGTTGACGTTGACCAGGATCGCGCCCGTGCGCGCCGTGGCGTACTGCAGCAGCGTCCACTCGGGGCAGTTCGGCGACCAGATGCCGACTCGATCACCGGCAACCACCCCCTTCGCCATCAGGCCCTTGGCGAGTGCGTCCACGTCCGCGAGCAGCTGCGTGTACGTCCAGCGACGGCCGGAGGGCACGTCGACCATGGCCTCCCGGTCGCCGTGTGTGGCGGTGGTGCGCTCGAGGTTGGCCCCGATGGTGTCCCCGAGCAGGGGAGTGTTCGAGATGCCCGAGGTGTACGAGGGGTGTGCGGGTGCGGTCACAACGACTCCTTGCGTGTTCGCGACGATGCGGTACGTCCCCAACCTTGCCACTCGTGCCGGGGTGGTTGCCCGATGCGTGATCTGCCCGTCTCAGTCGGCGTCGCCGACCAGCACGGCCTCACCCTCGGTGGCGCTGTGCGCCGTCGGTGCTGGCCCGGGGCGCAGATGGCGTGAGCCGAACGCGAAGATCGCGACACCGATGAGGACGGCGATGGTGCCCATCCAGAACGGAGCACTCATGTTGACCTCCTCGCCGAGTCGGCCGGCCGCCCACGGGGCAACGGCGCCACCGGAGAAGCGGACGAAGGAGTAGGCCGAGGAGGCAACGGAGCGCTCGACGGGCGCCGAGCCCATGACGGCCTCGGTGATCAGGGTGTTGTTGACACCGAGGAAGGCACCGGCGATGACGATCCCGATGATCAGGACGGTCGTGGACTCGACGAAGAGGGCCATCATCGCCAGGTCGGCGGCGAAGAACGTCAGGGCACCCAGGATCGAGGGGATGGTGCCGAAGCGGCGCTGCAGCCACGGCGCGGTCCGGACCGAGCTGATGGCGAGCAACAGACCCCAGCCGAAGAAGATCCAGCCCACCTGCGAGGCGCCCATGTCCAGCGGGAACGGGGCGAACGCGAGGAGGGTGAAGAAGCCCATGTTGTAGAAGAGCGCGGTCAGGGCCACGGTGAGCAGACCCGGGTGCTTCAGGGCCCGGATCGGGTCGGCCAGGGAGGTGTGCCGGCCCGACGGGGGAGTGGGCGGAAGGAGGAAGGCGGTCACGACGATCGCGATGACCATCAGGGCCGCGACACCGAAGAACGGGGCGCGCCAGGAGATGGCGCCGAGCTGGCCGCCGACGATCGGCCCCACGGCGATCCCGAGACCCAGGGCCGCCTCGAAGAAGATGACGGCCTGGCCGACGCTGCCGGCGGAGGCCACGACGATGGTCGACAGTGCGGTGGCGACGAAGAGCGCATTGCCCAGGCCCCACCCGGCACGGAAGCCGACGATGGCACCGATGGAGTCCGACATCCCTGCCAGTGCGGAGAAAACGATGATCAGCGCGAGGCCGGCGAGGAGCGTGCGCTTGGCTCCGATGCGAGAGGAGATGAAGCCGGCGATGAGCATCGCGACGCCCATGACCGCCATGTAGCTGGTGAACAGCAGCGAGGTCTCGCTCGGGCTGGCGCCCAGCTCGTCGGCGATCGGCTTGAGGATGGGGTCGACGAGGCCGATGCCCATGAAGGCGATGACACAGGCGAAGGCCACGGCCCACACTGCGCGTGGCTGCTTCCACATCGAGGGGCTCTCGGTCGAGGGTGTTGCTGGGGACGTCACTGCTGGCCTTCCTGCTGGTGTGCGGTGGCCTCGAGAACCTCGTGCAGCACCTTCACTGCAGTGGTGAGGTCCTCGGGGGTGAGTGTGGGGTGCTCCCGGACTGCGGTGAGGACGGCCATCGCGTTGCGCTCGCGTATGACGGCCAAGGCCTCACGACCGGCCGGGGTGAAGGCCACGAGGGTGGCCCGCGCATCGTCGGGGTCGCTCTCCTTGGTCACCCAGCCGCGCTCGACGAGCGTCCTGACGAGGCCGGACATCGTCGGCTGGGAGGTGCGGTCGAGCTGCGCGAGTTGACCCACGCCGCAGGGCCCGTGCTCGTCCAGGAGAGAGAGGACGCGCACTCCGGCCGGGGGAGTGGAGTGGATGTGCTGTCGCGATGCGCGTACGAGGCGCGCTGCGTGGGTCACCAGATCGCTGGCGGTGGACAACTCGTCGTGGGGCACGCGTCAACGTTACATAGGGGTCCTATGTATATGCAATTCGACGCTCCCTGCCGATGCTCGGGGGAGTAGCTCGCCGCGCAGAGAGCCGGGGCACGAAGAGGACCGGGGCAGTGACCACGTCGTGGTCACTGCCCCGGTCCCGGCGGGAGATGGCTCAGATCTGTTCGGTCAACGTCCCCGCAACGGTCCAGCGTTCGAAGTGATCCAGCACGTCGTGACAGATCTCCTCACCGCTGTAGGGGAAGACGTCGTAGCCGCCGCCGCTGGGCAGCGCGACGTCGAGCCGCGTCGTGCGGTCGTCGGCCTCGATCATGCGCACGCCGTAGGAGGGCGCCGGCCCGGGGCGAGCGCGCACGGACCAGACGAAGGGGGATTCCCCCTCGCCGATGACCAGCTCCGCCGAGGAGGGGGTGTTCGCGTCCCCGTGCCGAACCTCGAGGTGGGCCAGACGGCCCTGCGACTCCATCTCCGTGACGACTTCCTCCAACGCGGGGACGACCACGCTCGCCAGACGTTCATTGGCCCGTTGGATGCTCACGGTGCCGAAGGCGTGCGACAGCCGCTGGCGCCAGGAGAGCTGGTGCTGGATCTCCTGACCGGCCAGATGCGTGGCCAGTGACAGCCGGGCGGCGTCGAAGTTGGTCCGCTCGACCTCCAGCGCCCTGTGCAGGCCGACCATCACCAGGATCATCACGATCGCGAAGGGCAGCCCCATGATGATCGTCGCGTACTGCAGGGCGACGATCCCACCGACGACGAGCATCGCGATGGTCAGGACGCCGGTCGCGACCGCCCACACGACCCGCAGGAACGCCGGAGCATCCGTCTGGCTGTCCGGAAGGTCGGACGTCAGGTTGGCCATGATGAGCGCACCGGAGTCGGCGGACGTGACGTAGAAGAGCAGCCCGACGAAGGTGGCGAGCCCGACCAGGAAGAAGGCTCCCGGGTACTGCTGCAGCAGGGTGTAGAAGCCCTGCTCGGGCTGGTTCATCGCCAGCTCGCCGAAGGTGGCATCGCCGTCGGCGATCTGCTTGACGGCGGAGTTGCCGAAGATCGAGACCCACATGACGATGTAGCTGAAGGGGATGGTGAGGGTGCCGAACACGAACTGTCCGATGGTGCGGCCCTTGGAGATGCGGGCGAGGAACATCCCGACGAAGGACGCCCAGGCGACCCACCATGCCCAGAAGAAGAGGGTCCACAGGTTCATCCACTCGGCCGGGTGGTCGTAGGCCATCGTGTCCAGGGTCATCCCGGGGAACATGGAGATGAAGTCGCCGACGTTCATCGTGATCGCCCGCAGCAGGAATGTCGTGCTGCCGGTGACGAGGACCCACAGCGCGAGCAGGATGGCCAGGATGACGTTGAGCTGGCTGAGGATGCGGATACCGCGGTCGACGCCCGTGGTCGCGGAGACGGTGGCCACGGCGACAGCGAGCACGACGAGTCCCACCTGTGCGGGGATGCCCTGCGGGACGTCGAACATCACGCCCAGACCGACGTTGAGCATGACGACACCGATGCCCAGGGACGTGGCGACACCGAAGATGGTGCCGAGCACGGTGGCGATGTCGACCGTGTCACCGATCGGTCCGCGGATGCGCTTGCCGAAGATCGGGTACAACGCGGAGCGGACGGCCAGGGGCAGTTTCTTGCGGTGCGCGAAGTAGCCCAGGGCGATGCCCATGAGTGCGTACATGCCCCAGCCGGTGATGCCGTAGTGAAAGAGGGTCCACACGGTCGCCTCCCGCGCCGCATCCACGCTCCCTGCCTCACCCTGTGGGGGGGCGAGGAACTGGGAGGCGGGCTCGGCGACGGCGAAGAACATCACGTCTGTGCCGATGCCGGCGGCGAAGAGCATCGAGGCCCACGCGAAGGTGGAGAACTCGGGTCGGTCGTCGTCATCGCCCAGCCGCACGCGGGCGTAGCGGACGCCGACGTAGATGACGAAGACGAGCACCACCGTCGCCAGTGTGATGTAGAACCAGCCGAACCAATCACCGATACGGGTGACCAGACTCCCCAAGGTGCTCTCCGCCGCACCCGGGGCGATCAGCGCCCAAGCGGCGATGAGGGCGATGATCACTCCCGAGACCGCGAGCACGGTGGTCTTCAGGCGGGGTGTGCTGGGGCGTTCCGCAGTCAGCTGGGGGTCGATCGAGGTGTCGTTCGCACTCACTGGTCATCTCCCTTCGTCGGAGCAGTCTGCATGGCGCGCAGGGCGCTCGGCAGGTGATCACGGGCGTCCCAGGCGGTGTTGCGCGGGTCGCCCTCGGGGTGGAGTGGCATGCCCTCACCCGCGCGGTAGACCGGCGGGTGCTCGGCGGCCAGGGGAGTGTTGCCGGCGATCAGGTCGGCAGCCTTCTCCGCGACCATCATCACCGGCGCGTAGATGTTGCCGTTGGTGATGGTCGGGAAGACGGAGGCGTCGACGACGCGCAGGCCCTGCGTGCCGTGCACCCTCATCGTCGAGGGGTCGACCACGGACATCTCGTCGGTGCCCATCTTTGCGGTGCAGGACGGGTGCAGGGCCGTCTCGGCGTCCTGGGCGACCCAGTCGATGATCTCCTGGTCGGTCTCGACACCCAGGCCGGGGGAGAGCTCACCCCCGTCGAAGGGGGCGAAGGCCGGCTGGTCGAGGATGTGCCGCGCGGCACGCACGACCTCGACCCATTCCTGGCGGTCACGCTCCGTGGACAGGTAGTTGAACACGATGCCGGGCTTGGTGAACGGGTCGTCGTTCTTGATCCGCACGTGACCGCGCACATCGGAGTTCATCGGGCCGATGTGCACCTGGTAGCCGTGCTTCCCGCCCGCGGCCGTGCCGTCGTAGCGCACCGCGATCGGCAGGAAGTGGAACATCAGGTTCGGGTAGGCGACGTCGTCGTTGGTGCGGATGAACCCGCCCCCCTCGAAGTGGTTCGAGGCACCGACGCCACGGTTGAGGAAGAGCCACTCTGCGCCGATGTAGGGCGCCTTCCACTTCTTCAGCCACGGAGCGATCGAGACCGGCTGCAGGCTCTCGTGCTGCAGGTAGACCTCGAGGTGGTCCTGCAGGTTCTCACCGACACCGGGCAGGTCGACGTGCGGAGTGATGCCCGCGGCACGCAGTGTCTGCGGGTCACCGACACCGGACAGCTGCAGCAGCTGTGGCGTGTTGAAGGCCCCACCGCAGAGGATGACCTCGCCGGCGTCCACGGAGTGCTTTCGCTTGCCAGCGCGCAGGAAGTCGACACCGGTGACGCGAGTGCCCTGCCAGCGCAGCTTCGTCACGGTCGCCAGGGTGGTGATATCGAGGTTCTTGCGGTCGCGGATGGGCCGCAGGTAGGCGCGGGAGGCCGAGATCCGGCTGCCCTTGGAGACGTTGCGGTCGAAGGGGGCGAACCCCTCCTGGCGATAGCCGTTCACGTCGTCCGTGCGGGCGTACCCGGCCTGGTCCGTCGCCTCGAAGAAGGCCTGGAAGAGGGGGCTGGAGGCGGGCCCACGCTCGAGGGTGAGCGGACCGGCCCCACCACGCCAGGCGTCGGCACCGGCGGTCGTGGTCTCCATGCGCTTGAAGTAGGGCAGGCAGTGGGCGTAGTCCCAGTGGTCCATGCCCTCGAAGGTGGCCCACTTGTCGAAGTCACCCGCGTTGCCGCGCTGGAAGATCATGCCATTGATGCTCGAGCTGCCGCCGAGAACCTTGCCCCGGGCGTGCTTGACGCGACGGCCGCCCATGTGCGGCTCGGGCTCGGTCTCATAGGCCCAGTCGTAGAGGGGGTTGCCGGCGGGGAACATCAGGGCGGCCGGCATGTGGATCAGAGGGTCGGCGATGAAGTCGGCCCGTCCTGCCTCGAGGACGAGCACGCTCGTGCTCTCGTCGGCACTGAGGCGGTTGGCCAGGGCGGAGCCGGCCGATCCTCCTCCGACGATGACGTAGTCGTAGCGCTTATTCATGGGGTCCTTCCCGTGTCGTGCGTGTGGCGAACGCGTGTGTGGTCAGTGCTTCTCGGGCTGGTCAGTCCTGGTCGTTGCCGAACCAACCGGTGGTGGCCGGTCGGGAGTTGTGCCAGATGTGCTTGCTCTCCTGGTACTCGTGCAGGCCGGTCAGACCGAGCTCGCGACCGATGCCGGACTGCTTCATGCCTCCCCACTCCGCTGCCGGGACATAGGGGTGGAAGTCGTTGATCCAGATCGTCCCGTGGCGCAGTCGGCGCGAGACCCGCTCGGCCCGGCCGGCGTTCTGCGTCCACACAGCGCCGGCGAGCCCGTAAATCGTGTCGTTGGCGAGGGAGACGGCAGCCTCCTCGACCGACTCGGGGGAGTCCCCGGTGAAGGTCTCGACGGTCAGGACCGGCCCGAAGGACTCGTCCTGGACGCACGACATGTCGGCGGTGCACCCGTCGAGGATCGTCGGGGGGTAGTAGCTGCCGACGGCGAGGTCGCCACCGGGGCGCTCGCCGCCGCAGCGCAGCACGGCGCCCTCGGCGAGAGCCGCCTCGACGTAGGCCTCGACCTTCCGGCGGTGCTCTTCGCTGATGAGCGGTCCGGTCTCGGCGGCCTCGTCGAAGGGACCACCCATCCGGATGGTCTTCGCGCGACGCACGAGCTCGTCGACGACCCGGTCGTGCACGGAGTCCTCCACGAGCAGGCGGGAGCCGGCCGAGCAGACCTGCCCCGAGTCGAGGAAGATCGCCGTGAGGGCGTTGTCGATCGCGGCGTCCATGTCGGCGTCGGCGAAGATGATGTTCGGGTTCTTCCCACCGAGCTCCAGCGCGACGTTCTTCACCGTGGCTGCGGCGGCCGCCATGATGGTGCGTCCGGTCGCGAGGCCGCCGGTGAAGGAGACGAGGTCGACCTCCGGCGCGCTGGTCATGGTGGCGCCGACCGTCGAGCCCGGGCCCAGCACGAGGTTGGCCACGCCGTCGGGCAGGCCCTCCTCGACGAGCGTGCGCACGAGCCAGATGGCGGTCTGCGGGGTGAGTTCGCTGGGCTTGAGGACGAAGGTGTTGCCCGCGGCCAGCGCCGGCGCGACCTTCCATGCCGTCTGCAGCAGCGGGAAGTTCCAGGGCGTGATCAGCGCGCACACACCGACGGGCTCGTGGACGATCCGGGAGGAGACGTCCGCGGTGCCGGGGTCGACGACCCGACCGGCCTCGGCCTGCGCCAGTGAGGCGAAGTGGCGGAAGACCGCGACGATGTCCTGCATGTCCATGCGGGCCTCGACGAGCCGCTTGCCGGTGTCCTGGGACTCCAGGCGAGCGACGTCGTCGAGCTCGTCCTCGAGGCGGTCGGCAAGACGGTGCAGCAGTGCGGCCCGCTCGGGGGCCGGGGTCTTCGACCACGGGCCGTTGTCGAAGGCAACCCGTGCGGCCTTCACGGCGTCCTGGGTGTCGGCCACGCCCCCTTCGTCCACGGTCACGACCACGGACCCGTCCGCGGGGCAGGTGATCTCTCGGGTCTGACCGGAGGCGGCGGTGCGCCACTCGCCGGCGATGTGCAGCGTCGTCATGGGGACTCCTTGGGTCGGCTCGGGAACTCGTCGACCGTAACGCACGTTTCACTATTAATCGAAACGCGCGTTACGGTTAGGGTGTGTCCATGATCAGCCACGCCCGCAAGCGCCCGGCCCGGGAGCGCCTGCTCGCCGCGGCCGAGGAGTTGATGTTCGTCGACGGAGTCGTGCTCACCCCCGTGGACGTGGTGCTCAAGCGCGCGGGCGCCTCGGCAGCGACGCTGTACTCGAACTTCGGCAACAAGGACGGTCTGATCGCGGCAGCTCTCGAGCGCCGGCTGACGGACTGGACACAGGCGTGGGATGCGGCGATCGAGGCGGCCGACTCGCCGACCGGCCGTCTCTTCGCGATCTTCCCGGCGCTGCGCACGTACCAGCGCGAGCGGCTCGCGGAGCGCTGGTGCGCATTCAGTGGGACCGCTGCCGCGATCTATCGCCCCTCGGAGGAGATCGTGGAGATGCTCGAGGCGGAGGACGAGCTGCTCCACGCCCGACTGCGCGCGTTCGCGGGCGAGGTCGCCGGCGAGGACCGAGCGCAGGACCTGGCCGACCAGGTCGCCGTCGCCTACCTCGGGACGATCACCGGGATGCTGCGTGGCGACCAGGAGACCGCTATCGCCCGCGGCGAGCTCGTCGCCCGGACCCTCGTCGCCTCGTTGGTGGGGGAGGGCGGCGCCGATCTGCTTGGATCGGACGAGTAATCCCGTCCCCTTCGTCTGGAGACACCATGACGCACGTCGCCGACAGCCACGACCTCATCCGTGTCCAGGGGGCTCGGGAGAACAACCTCAAGGACATCGGTCTGGACATCCCGAAGCGGCGCCTGACGGTCTTCACCGGGGTGTCGGGTTCGGGCAAGAGCTCGCTCGTCTTCGGCACGATCGCGGCGGAGTCGCGCCGGATGATCGACGAGACCTACAGCGCCTTCCTGCAGGGCTTCATGCCCTCACTGGCACGGCCGGACGTCGACAACCTCGAGGGGCTGACGACGGCGATCATCGTCGACCAGGAGCGGATGGGCGCCAACCCACGCTCGACCGTGGGCACCGCGACGGATGCCAACGCGATGCTGCGCATCCTGTACTCCCGGCTCGGGCAGCCGCACGTGGGACCGCCGACGGCCTTCTCCTTCAACGTCCCCACTCGCAAGGCGAGCGGCATGATGTCGACGGAGAAGTCCGGCGGGCGCGTGGAGAAGAAGGCGGTCAAGCAGGCCGTCTACCTCGGTGGCATGTGCGCGCGCTGCGAGGGCATGGGGCAGGTGAGCGACATCGATCTCACCGCCCTCTACGACGAGAGCAAGTCGCTGCGCGAGGGTGCACTCACGGTCCCCGGCTACTCGATGGACGGCTGGTACGGGCGCCTCTTCGAGGGCATGGGCCTGCCGATGGACAAGCCCATCGCGACGTTCACGAAGAAACAGCTCGAGACGATGCTCTGGTCCGAGCCGACCAAGATCAAGGTCGAGGGGATCAACCTCACCTTCGAGGGGATCATCCCCAAGATCCAGAAGTCGATGCTCTCGAAGGACCACGAGGCGATGCAGCCGCACGTGCGTCGCTTCGTCGAGCGGGCGGTGACCTTCCAGATCTGCCCGGAGTGCGAGGGCACGCGCCTGACGCCGGAGGCCCGGTCGTCGACGGTCAACGGCAAGAGCATCGCCGACCTGTGCCGGATGCAGATCAACGACCTGGCCCAGTGGGTGCGTGACCTCGACGAGCCGGGCTTCGAGCCGCTGCTGAAGGGCCTGCGCCACCTGCTCGACTCCTTCACCGAGATCGGCCTGGGCTATCTGTCACTGGACCGGCCGGCCGGAACGTTGTCCGGGGGAGAGGCGCAGCGCGCGAAGATGATCCGCCACCTCGGCTCGTCCCTGACCGATGTCACCTACGTCTTCGACGAGCCGACGATCGGGCTGCACCCGCACGACATCGCCCGGATGAACGACCTGCTCCTGCGCCTGCGGGACAAGGGCAACACCGTCCTGGTCGTCGAGCACAAGCCGGAGACGATCGCGATCGCGGACCACGCCGTCGACCTCGGTCCGTTGGCGGGGTCGAAGGGGGGAGAGGTGAACTTCGAGGGCAGCGTCGAGGAGCTGCGCTCCAGCGACACGCTCACCGGTCGGCACCTCGACGACCGGGTCCGGCTGAAGGAGACGGTGCGCGGGTCCACGGATGCGCTGGAGATCCGTGGCGCCGACACCCACAACCTCCGGGATGTCGACGTCGACATCCCGCTCGGCGTCCTGACCGTCGTCACCGGTGTCGCAGGCTCGGGCAAGAGCTCGCTCGTCCACGGCGCCCTCGATCACCGCGACGACATCGTCATCGTCGACCAGGCCGCGATCAAGGGCTCGCGGCGCAGCAACCCCGCGACTTACACCGGACTCCTCGAGCCGGTGCGCAAGGCCTTCGCCAAGGCCAACGACGTCAAGCCCGCGCTCTTCAGCTCGAACTCGCAGGGCGCCTGCCCGACGTGCAACGGCGCGGGCGTGATCTTCACCGAGCTCGGGGTCATGGCGACGGTCGAGTCGCCGTGCGAGGACTGCGAGGGGCGGCGGTTCCAGGACGCGGTCCTGGAATTCGAGCTGGCCGGCAAGAACATCGCCGACGTTCTCGAGCTGTCGATGAGTGAGGCCGAGGCCTTCTTCGCCAAGGACGGACCGACGAGCCTGCCGGCCGCCCACACGATCCTCACCCGCCTGGTCGATGTCGGCCTGGGCTACCTGACGCTCGGGCAGCCGCTGACCGCCCTGTCCGGCGGTGAGCGCCAGCGCCTGAAGCTCGCCGTGCGCATGGGGGAGAAGGGGGAGGTGTACGTCCTCGACGAGCCGACCACCGGGCTGCACCTGGCCGACGTGGAGAACCTGCTGGGTCTGCTCGACCGACTCGTCGACTCCGGCACGTCCGTCATCGTCATCGAGCACCACCAAGCGGTGATGGCCCACGCGGACTGGATCATCGACCTCGGGCCGGGGGCCGGCCACGACGGTGGCCGGGTCGTCTTCGAGGGCACTCCGCGCCAGCTCGTCGAGGACCGCGCGACGCTCACGGGGGAGCACCTGGCCGACTACGTCGGCGCCACGGTCTGAGCGGGCCGTCGCCCGAGTACTGGGGCAGCTGCACGTGGGCCCAAAGCAGGGGAGTGGGGGAGTAGCGTCGCAGGATGCTTCGCATCGGCGCGATCGTCCTGCACGTGTCCGACTCCACGCGCGGTTCCGCGTTCTGGAGCGAGGCGCTCGGGTACGAGTACGAGGCCAACCCGGACTTCCTCCGACCTGTGGGGTCCGCCTCCACCAGAGTGCATCTGGACGAGAACGACCGCACTCACCTCGACCTGTGGACCGACAGTGCCGAGGAACAGCAGGAGGAGGTTCAACGACTGGTCTCACTCGGAGCCGCACGAGTTGAGTGGGAGTACCCCGACGACGCCGACTTCGTCGTCCTCACCGACCCGGCTGGGAATCTGTTCTGCGTCATCGACACCTCGGCTGAATGAAAATGGCTGTCCCGAATCAACCGTGCCGGTGAGGATGAGTTCATGAGCTGTCTTGTCTCGCACACGTCCGTGGACTGCCGCAACGCCTATGACCTGTCGCAGTGGTGGAAGGCCCTGCTCGGCTACACCGACATCGAGGGCGACCCCAACGCGCCCGGTCACCAGGAGTGCATGATCCAGGACCCCCGGACGGGACACACGATCCTCTTCATCGAGGTCCCGGAGGCGAAGGAGGTCAAGAACCGACTCCACTTCGACCTGCGTCCACGGGACGTGTCCCGTGACGAGGAGGTCGAGCGGGTGAAGGCATCCGGAGCCACGCTGATCGCTGACCTCCGCGGAGAGTACGGGCCGGGTTCTGGCTGGGTAGTCCTCGTCGATCCGGAGGGCAACGAGTTCTGCATCCTGCGCTCGGCCCGGGAGGTCGCGGAGTCATGATCTCGAAGGGCCACCGGTGATCCTGCCCCAGGTGCGGGACCCACGGATGGTCACGATCCGTCGTGGTGGGACGCTCGCGGACGCCGATCACCACCTGCTGGCGCTGTGGGCCGCTGCGTGCGCCGAGCACGTCCTGCATCTCTTCGAAGCAGTTCGTCCGGATGACGTTCGCCCGCGCGAGGCCATCGCGGCGGCACGGGCGTGGACCCGCGGGGAGCTGCCGATGATGGACGCTCGGGCGGCGGGAGGACACGCGATGGGTGCTGCACGCGACCTGACCGGAGCGGCCCGGTTCGCGGCCTACGCCGCCGGTCAGGCTGCCTGCGTCGGTCACGTCGCGGAGCACGACCTCGGGGCGGCTGCCTATGCGATCAAGGCCGTGCGGGCAGCAGTGCCCGAGGGCGAAGCCGACCGGGCCGGTCGCCGGGAGTGCTCGTGGCAGCGCGATCAGCTGCACACCGACATTCGTGCGCTCGTGCTCGAGGACCAGCACAGGCGCAACGACATCTGCTGGTCGGTCTTCGAGTGCTGAGATGACGGCCAAGGGCGAAGGGGGAGCGGTGACCGGCGATGGGGAGGCGGACCGGACGAGTCGTCTGATCGAGCACGTCGAGTCGCTCGCCGGCACAAGGCGCCGGGGCACGGCGTGGGAGATGTGGCGTCGGGTCTGAGGCGCACCGGAGTCAAGTGCTAGCATTGCTGTCAGGGAGTGATTGCAGTGGCGTCAATTACGGTTCGAAATCTCGACGACTCCGTGCGCGACGAGTTGAGGCTCCTGGCTGCCCGTCATGGGCGGTCGATGGAGGCTGAGGTGCGCACCATCCTCGCGGCAGCCGCCGGCCGGGGGGAGCGCTCCCCGAATGCGCTCATGGACCTCTACTGGGCCAGACGCGGCGTCGATGTTGAGGTTGATCTGGAATTGCCACATCGTGAAGTTGAGGCGCTGAGGGTCGACTTCTCGGGGCACGAGTTCGGATGATCGCAGTCGACACCAACGTCGTGTCCGAGCTGATGAAGGTTCACCCGGACAGCCAGGTGCTTCGTTGGGGGTCCCTCGTTGACGATGGGGACATCACCGTGCCCACCGTTGCGGCAGCAGAGCTCTTCCATGGGGTCGAACGCCTCCCCGGGGGATCGCGCCGTTTCGGGCTTGAGCTCGCACTTGACGCCTTCTTCCGCAGGGTGGGCGATGAGCGCATGCTCCACTTCGACGCGCGTGCGGCCGTCGAGTTCGGGCGCGTGATGGGCGCTCGCAGTCGGGCGGGACGGCCCATCGCGACCATGGACGCGCTGATCGCGGCCACCTGCCTTGCACATGACGTCGGACTGGCTACACGCAACATCCGCGATTTCGGGGGTCTGGGTCTCGAGCTCGTCGATCCATGGCGATGACGACAGCAACATCCATGGCACCCATCGTCAGCAAGGAGCGAGGGGATTGATTCCATCGATGATGGTGTCGGAGGGCCTCGTCTTCGGGGTCCGGGCGTGGCAGCGCCGAGAAGGGGGCACAGGCGCATCCGGTACAGGTAGGTTGGTCGTCAGGTGGTGATCTACATGACATTCACGATCAAGAACCTCGACAACGGCGTCGAGAGCAAGCTCACCGAACTCGCGAACAGCCACGGCCGCACGATGGAGGCCGAGGCCGCGGAGATCCTGACGGCAGCGACTCGCGGTGAAGCCCCGGACGATGACTCCGTGATGGGCCTGTACGCATCGGCTCGGCGGATCGTGTCGAAGGAGGCGCTGGCTCCGCCGACGCAGGTCGATTTCACGCCTGACGGATTCTGAGGGCCAGGACAAGGCGCAGCGTCCTGTCGTCGTGCTGAGGCAGTAACGGAATCCGAGCCCACGTCGACGTAACGCCGATAATCCACATTATGTCATTATTGATGTGAGTTGATCCTGTCCCGGCCCCCCTGTTCGTCGCCTGGCCAAGTAGCCATGTACGCGGCGCACTTCATCGAAGGTGGTCTGAAGACCTTCGTCGTCGCCTCCGCAGAACGTGCCGACAGGCTGCGCACGAGCGGTCTGTCCGTCAACGGAGATCACCTTCGGGCACCGGCAGCTCTCGTGCGGTGGGCGCACCGCTGCTCCGTCCGGTGAGCTCGATGTGGCTGGTCCCGTCGACGTCGTGATTCGTCATGCCTCGGTCCATGCCACTCCCTCGCTATGGGTTGTCGGTGTCCAGCCATCATCGTTGCGCCGCAACGGTTTCGCGGGGCCGTCGAGAATCCTGCGGAGCATGACGCGATCACTGTCCGGCGGTGGGTCCCCGGCCCACCTGACGAGACACGAGTTGACCAGCGAGCCGTTGTGGGCTTCTACTGGACGCACCCATCCAGAGCGGCCGAGAGATCTGGCTCGACGACGCCGCAGCAACCACCCTCCGGGGGCAGGTGCTCACGCCAGGATCGATGGAGGATCGATGCACCACTCCGTGTCCGCTGTGACCACTCCCCTGCGTCCTGCCCACGGGCAGGCGCTCTTCAGTCGCCGCGCCGTCGACCTGATGCGACGCGGCGTCAGCGCCTGTCGCGCCGTCTGACAACAGCCGCCCCCGCTGCCCTCTTGCCGCCTCGACCGCGCTGCGCAGCCCCCTTCGTCCTGACATGGCCCGGCCACGCCGCAACCATGCCTGCCTACCCACACCTCCTGAGGAGGAACCATGAGCACGCCCCTCGCCGACGTCCTCGAGCCACTCGATCTGCGTGATGCCTTCCGCGGCGCGGCCGCGAGCACCTGGGTCGTCACCGGCAGCTCCACCGCCGGACACGTCGGCTTCACCGCCATCTCGATCGTCTCCGTCTCGGTCGATCCACCGCTCGTGAGCTTCAACATCTCCAAGACGTCGAGCTCGCTGGCGCCCATCAGCCGCTCCCGCAGGGCCGCACTGCACCTACTGTCCGACGAGCAGCGTTCTGTCGCAAGTCGGTTCGCCAGCGACCGGGACCGCCGGTTCATCGACGACGGCACGTGGTCCCTGGACGGCGGAGGCCTCCCCCAGGTCCACGGCGTCGCAGCCCGCCTCGTCACCCATCTCGTCGACCTCGTCGACGTGGGCGACAGCTTCATCGCCGTCGCGCGCGTCGACACCGCCGACATCACCGACCGCCGGCCACTCGTGCACCACGCCGGTGGCTACTACCCCCTGACCACGCTGACCACGACCCCGAACGGAGCCTGACCATGACCTCCTCCGACCCCCTGAACTTCGCCTACTGGGTGCCCAACGTCTCTGGCGGTCTCGTCGTCTCCGACATCGAGCAGCGCACCGACCACTCCCCCGAGTACAACCGCGATGTGGCCCGCACCGCCGAGCAGGTCGGCTTCGACTACGCCCTGACCCAGGTGCGCTACCTCGCGTCCTACGGCGCTGATGCCCAGCACGAGTCCGTCTCCTTCTCCCTCGACCTGCTGGCCGCCACGGAGCGGCTGAAGGTCATTGCCGCCGTGCACCCGGGCCAGTGGCCGGCCCACCTCCTCGCCAAGTTGACCGCGACGGGCCAGGCGACGAGCGGCAACCGACTGGCTCTCAACGTCGTCTCCGGCTGGTTCAAGAAGGAGTACACCGACCTCGGTCTGGACTGGCTCGACCACGAGGAGCGCTACCGCCGGGCCGAGGAGTTCATCGAGGTCCTGCGTGGGCTGTGGGACGAGGAGGACTTCACCTACCGCGGGGACTTCTATCGCACGCGCGACGTCACCTTCCGGCCGCAGCCGCAGACGAACCCGGAGATCTTCCAGGGCGGCAACTCGACCTCGGCCCAGGCCATGGCCGGCCGACTGTCCGACTGGTACTTCATGAACGGCAAGACCATCGAGGGCGCCGCCGAACAGGTCCAGTCCGTGCGCGAGCAGGCCGCCAAGCACGGGCGACGAGTGCGCTTCGGGCTCAACGGGTTTGCCGTCGTGCGCGACACCGAGGCGGAGGCCCTGGCCGTCGTCGACGAGATCATTGCCAAGGCGAACGTGGACAAGGTCAACGACTTCGGTGAGGCCGTGAAGCAGGCGGGCAGTGCGACGGCCGACAAGAAGGGCATGTGGGCCGACAGCGAGTTCAAGGACCTCGTCCAGTACAACGACGGGTTCCGGACGGGCCTCATCGGCACTCCTGAGCGGGTCGCCGAGCGGATCATCGAGTACAGGAAGGTCGGCATCGACCTCATGCTCACCGGATTCCTCCACGTCCGGGAGGACGTCGAGCACTTCGGCAGGCAGGTCATCCCGATCGTGCGCGAGCTCGAGAAGAACCTGCCCGAGGAGCTGCGGTCCGCCGACCAGCTCGTCGGCGCCGCCCGATGACCGGCGCGATCGGCACCTGGGACGCGCACTGCACGCCCCGCCTCCGCTCGAGGTCGCGCTGGTGCAGGAGTGACATCCTGACCAGGTGAACGAGCTCCGCGTCCCTCCCGGTCCGGGGGTCCCCGACGGCATCGCCATCCCCGGCTCGGACCTGTCCGAGCAGTTCAGCCGGGCCAGCGGGCCCGGAGGTCAGGGCGTGAACACCACCGACTCGCGTGTCCAGCTCTCGTTGGATGTGGGAACGGCAAGCGCCCTGACCGATCGCCAACGCGACCGCGTCCTTGCTCACCTCTCGAGCCGCCTTGTCGGCACGGTCCTGACCGTCGACGCTGCGGAGCACCGGTCCCAGCGCCGCAACCGCACGGCCGCACGGGAGCGGATGGCCTCCCTGCTGCGCGAGGCTCTCGCACCTCCTCCCCCATCACGGCGCGCGACCAAACGCACCCGTGGCTCCCAGCGTCGCCGGCTGGCCGCCAAGCGTCGGCGGGCAGTGATCAAGCAGAACAGAGCGACGCCGAGGGACGACTAGCACCCGTTGGCAGGAAGCCACCGTGGCAGGAGGATGGACCCATGAGGATTGCCATCGCGGGAGGCACCGGCGTGGTCGGCCACCACGTCGTCGCCGCTGCACGCGCTCGTGGGCACAAGACGGTGGTCCTCTCCAGACGAACCGGAGCCGACCTCTACGAGGGCACCGGGATCGACGAACGCCTCACCGGAGTGGACACGGTCATCGACGCCACCTCGGTGCAGACGATCTCGGCCCGCACGTCCATCGACTTCTTCCGCACGGTCACACAGCACCTGGTGACTGCCGGTCGGCGATGCGGGGTGCGCCACCACATCGCCATCTCTGTCATCGGAGCCCAAACCGCTCCCTTCTCCTACTACGCAGGAAAGCGGGTCCAGGAGGAGCTCGTCCTCGACCAAACCATCGGCACCGTCGTGCGAGCCGGCCAGTTCCACGAGTTCGCGCAGCAGATGATGGCCCGGACCAAGGCGGGGCCGGTCTACGCCATCCCCAGGATGCGCTCCCAGCCGGTTGCGGCCAGTGAGGTCGCCGGCCTGCTCGTCGACGTGGCGGAGCAGGAACCGCAGGGCGTCGGCCCCGAGATCGCCGGCCCGCAGGAGTTGAGGGTGGCGGACCTGGCCCGCCGGGTGATCGACCACGAAGGGGGGCGCAGCCGCGTCATCGAGGTGCCCTTCCCCGGTGGCTTCGGTCGGGCGATGCGGGACGGCACGCTCATTGCCCGTGCGGGCACGACCTTGGGCCGACAGACATTCAGCGAGTGGCTGGCGGGGCAGGCGCGCTGAGCCGGCGGTAGGTTGCCGACATGGATGCCGACCCCCGTACCTCCACCCGCATCGCCGTGCTCATCGACTGCGACAACGTCTCCAGCAAGCACACAGCAGCGGTCCTTGAGGAGCTGGCCAAGTACGGCACGCCCACGGTCAAGCGTGCCTACGGCGACTGGACCACCACCCAGCTCGGTGGGTGGAAGGGCGAGCTGCAGCGCAACGCGATCCAGCCGGTACAGCAGTTCGCCTACACCGTCGGCAAGAACTCGACTGACTCGGCGCTGATCATCGACGCGATGGACCTGCTGTGGCAGGGACACGTCGAGGCCTTCGCCCTCGTCTCGTCCGACTCCGACTTCACCCGTCTGGCCACCCGTCTGCGCGAGTCCGGCAAGCGCGTCTACGGACTGGGCATGCGCAAGACGCCCGAGTCCCTTCGTCGAGCCGTCGACCAGTTCATCTACCTCGAGCTGCTGCAGGAGCAGTCCCGCGACGAGACCGACCGGGTGGAAAGCGGCGGTCGGGCAAGCACACCCACCTCGGCCGATGACCACGAGGCCCCCGAGACGTCGATCAACCTTCAGTCGGCGTTGACCAAGGCCATCAACGCCACCTCCGGCGACGACGGGTGGAGCACGCTGGGCACCCTCGGTCAGCACCTGTCGCGGGCGCACGCCGACTTCGACCCGCGGGCCTTCGGCCACCAGAAGTTGTCCACGCTCGTCGAGGAGCAGCCCTACCTCGAGACGAGGAACGAGTCGTCGATGATCCAGGTACGGCTGCGGACCAGGCGCGGCGGGGCCAGCACGTCGAAGAAGACAGCGGAACCCGCGAAGTCGACCGCCAAGAAGTCCACGCCCAGGACGACCACGGCGAAGAAGAAGACCACGGTCAAGACCTCGGGGAAGCCGTGATCCGGGCGTAACGACCTCATCGAGAGGCATTGCGGTCCGCGCTTCCCGTCACATCCCCTTCCGCAGTGTGACAAGCGCCTCTAGACTGCTCGCTGGTCCACCCCCTCAGGAGACTCAATGACCCAGCGTCGTCGACGTCCGAACGGCACTGTTTGGACAGTTGTCGGTCTGTGCCTGTCCGCAGGCATCGCATTCGCACCGCCGGCCTTGGCGACGGGTCCGTCGGACGACCCATCCCCCAGCACCGCGTGGAGCGCCGACAACGACCCCGGTGAGGGCGACCACGGCACGCCATTGAGCGAGAAGAGCCTCGATGAGCAGGTGGCCGAGGCCGAGCGCCTCTCGAAGAGCCTGACCGAGGACAACAAGGAGATCGCCGCCGCGGTCAAGGGCCTGGAGAAGTACTCCAAGCGCGTCAACACCTTGCTGCAGCGCCAGGCCGAGGCCCGCGAGAAGTACGAGCAGGCCAAGCGCGACGTCGACAAGGCACAGACACAGCTCGAGCACTTCCAGGAACGGCTCGCCGAGGGCGAGGCTGATCTGCGGGACTGGGCCTTCGAGACCTACACGCAGTCCGGGGGCTACAACGACACGCTGGAGCTCTTCGGGACGCTGGCGAAGGCGCCGGACAGCGGCAGCAACAGCGCCGGCGACCTGCGGTACCTGACCAACGAACGGATCCGCTCCGTGGACGTCGTGCAGCAGGAGACCGACATCCAGGCCGAGCTGACGAAGAGGAAGGAGTCGGCCGTCCGGGAAGCCTCCCAGGCCAAGAACGAGGCCGCCCAGGCCAAGGATGACGCCGACGAGGTGCTCCAGGAGCGCAAGGCGTCGCTGGACGAGCTGCGGGAGAAGCACTCCGAGGACCTGGCGAACGCCGGCCCCGTCATCACTGCGCTCATCGGTCAGCCGAACGGTGCCGCCCAGGGCGCAAGTGAGCAGCTCAGCGAGACGCTGCAGGACCTGGGCCAGGACGTCTCGGAGTTCGAGGGCGCCGAGCCGTGCTCGACCAACACCATGTCCTACCCCAACGGCCAGATCCCACCGGCCGCCCTGTGCCCGCTCCTGGGCGCTCCGAGCGAGTCACTTCGACCCCAGGCGGCTGCCGCGTTCAACTCGATGAGCCTGGCCTACCAACGCGACACCGGGCACCTGCTCTGCGTGACCGACAGCTACCGCTCGTATGCCAACCAAGTGGTCACCAAGGCCTCACGCGGACAGTGGGCGGCTGCTCCCGGCACGAGCAACCACGGTGTCGGCATGGCCCTCGACCTGTGCGGCGGGGTCAACAGCTTCGGCCATCCGGCGCATCTGTGGATGCAGCAGAACGCACCCCTGTACGGCTGGTTCCACCCGTCCTGGGCTGCAGCGGGCGGCTCCCTCCCCGAGCCATGGCACTGGGAGTTCTCGGGCTGACCCCGTGGCTCGTGGCGGCAGTGCGGGCACTTCGGGGGGACTCGGGGGCGCAGGTCGCTCAGCGGCCGGGAGCCCCCGAGGGAGACTTCACCGGCAGCAGCACCACGAGCCCGGCGACGAGCACCAGGGCGATGCCCAGGATGCCCCAGTACTGGGTGTTGTCCCGGCCGGTGAACACTGCCCCCAGCCAGATGAAGAGCGCGAAGGCGGCCGGCGACAGGAACGAGACGACTCGACCGGTCGTGGCGTACAAGCCGAAGATCTCACCGCTGTGCCCCTCGGGGATCACCCGCGCGAGGAAGCTGCGGGAGGCCGCCTGGGCCGGCCCCACGAAGGCCGTCATGGCCAGGCCGAGGGTCCAGAAGACGATCGTGCCGCCGTCGTGGAGCAGGAACACCCCCAGGCCGAGGACGACCAGCGCGCTCAGGGAGATGACGATCACCTGCTTCGGTCCCAACCGGTCGTCGAGCAGGCCGAAGGCCATGGTGCTCACCCCGGCCAGGATGTTGGCCGCGGCACCGAAGATGATGACGTCACCGGCAGACATCCCGAACGTGCCGGCAGCCAGCACGGCACCGAAGGCGAAGACACCGGCGAGTCCGTCCCGGAAGAGTGCCGAAGCACCGAGGAAGTAGACGGTGTGCCTGGACCTGCCCCACAGCCTACGCAGTGACGCCCACACGAGCTTGTACGAGTCGATGATCCCGACTCGGGGTGCCCGCTCGCGCGGCGAGTCCCTGAGCACGAGGAAGGTCGGCACGGTGAAGAGCAGCGTCCACAGGCCGCACACGAGCATCGAGACCCGGATGTCCAGGGCCGAGTCGTCAGTGACGCCGAAGAGGCCGACCTCGGGCTGGATGAACACGAAGAACAGCAGAAGGAGGACGAGGATGCCACCGAGGTAACCCATCCCCCAGCCGAAGCCGGAGACCCGACCGACGTTGCTCGGTGAGGCGACCTGCTCGATGGAGGCGTTGTAGTTGACCCCGGCGATCTCGGAGATGATCGACCCCGCTCCCAGGAGGACCAGACCCAGCACCAGGAAGGACGGGTCGGGCTTGACGAGGAAGAGCGAGGCCGACAGCGCGGCCAGGATCCAGGTCTGGATGCGCAGGTTGCGCACGGTCCGGCCCGACCGGTCGGAGTTCTGTCCCAGTACCGGCGCGAGCAGGGCCACGAGGAGTCCGGCAATCGCCGTGGCGACAGCCAACGCCGTCGACGTGGTGTTGGTGCTGCCGAAGCTCTCGCTGGTCAGGTAGACCGAGAAGACGAACGTCGTGATCACCGTGTTGAACGGCTGTGAACCCCAGTCCCACATCGCCCAGGCGACGATGCGCCCACGACCACCCTCGCCCCGTGCTCGAAGGGCGGTCTCTGGCTCGGCTGCGGGAGGTGTCGAGGCGGTCACGAACCGAGAGTAACCCGCGGCAGGGACACGATGTGCGTCACCGGGGTGGTTCGCGCTATCCTGTGGGGTCGCTCCATGGTCAACCACGTATTGACCACAGCCGGGCCGCATCCGGCCGGGAGGAGACGGACCTCACCACCGCAACGACGCGTCGTGTGGAACAACCGGTGCCCACCGGGCGTTGACACACACGTGAAGGTCCGCGCTGCAGGGGCGTGAACATCGCGAGAGACACCAGGAGACTTGCAACATGGCAGAGCGCACGCTGCGCGGCACGCGCATGGTCAGCTTCAGCATGGAGACGACGGACAACGTCGTCCCGAGTGACCGTCAGATCACGGCCTACGTCTGTGACGACGGCCACCGCACCGAGTTGCCCTTCTCCGTCGAGGCCGACATCCCGGGAACGTGGGAGTGCCGTTGCGGCAAGTTCGGCAAGCTCGTCGACGGGCCGGAGCCGGACACGAAGCCCGCCAAGCACGTGCGCACGCACTGGGACATGCTTCTGGAGCGTCGCTCCATTCCCGAGCTCGAGGAGCTCCTCGACGAGCGTCTGGCGCTGCTGCGCGCCAAGCGTGGCGAGAAGCCACGCAAGCGCAGCGCCTAACCTCCGCGGTCCACGAACGAAGGGGTTGCCCGCCGATGGCGGGCAACCCCTTCGCCTGTCCTGAGGTGCGAGGCACGAGCCTCGAAGGGTCATGCCTGCACGCTCACTCGTCGTCGTCGATGATCTCGCCCTCGACGACGTCGTCCTCGCCCCTGGGACGCGTACGACGCACCCGCACCTCTCCCCCGACACCCGCGGCCAGCAGGCGCCGCGCGACAACCACCTCGAGGCCGATCCGGGCGACGGGCCGGGTGAAGGGCAGCGCGAAGACCAACCCGACCACCGAGGTGACGAGGCCGGGTATGAAGAGGAGCGCTCCCCCGGCCACGACGAGGATGGCGTCGGCGATCTCGCGGTTGGGCATCTTGCCCGAGCGCAGCGCCTGCTCCAGTGCCCGCCACGTGCGTCGTCCCTCCCTGCGCACGAGGAAGGCCCCGAGCGTGGAGAGCGTCAGCACCACGATCACGGTCGGGAGCACGCCGATCAGCCGGGCGACGCCGACGAAGACCGCGATCTCCAGGATCACGACGAGGACGATGGCCAGTGGGATCCAGCGGATCCTGCGTCGCCCTGTGCGGTTGCCGGGTGGGAGGGTCACAGCCGGTGCCACCTCGGCTCGCGCTCGAGGAGTCGGCGGGCCTGGGCCAACCGGTGCTGCACACCCCACGTGGTGATCCGGGTGATCGACTCCCGCACGACGTCGCCGTCCATCTTGGAGTCGCCGATCTCCCGCTCGACGAAGGTGATCGGGACCTCGACGACGGTCAGTCCGGCACGCACCGTCCGCACGGTCAGATCCGTCTGGAAGCAGTAGCCCGCGCTCTCCACGTCGTCGAGACCGATGGTGCGCAGGGTCTGGCACCGGTAGACCCGGTAGCCCGCCGTCGCGTCGTTGACCGGCATCCCGAGGATGGCCCTGATGTAGACGTTGCCGGCCACACTGATCGCCTTGCGCTCCACCGGCCAGTTGACGACCTGCCCCCCGGGTACGTATCGCGAACCGATGACGAGGTCGGCCTGCGCGGCGGCCTCGAGCATCACGGGAAGGTGCTCCGGACGGTGCGACCCGTCGGCGTCCATCTCGACGACCGCGTCGTAGTCGCGTTCCAAAGCCCAGCGGAACCCGGCGAGGTAGGCAGCGCCCAGCCCCTCCTTGACCTCACGGTGCAGGACGAGGACGCGTGGGTCCGCCGCGGCCAGCTCGTCGGCGACCCGGCCGGTGCCGTCCGGTGAGTTGTCGTCGAGGACGAGCACGTCGGCATCGGGCACGGTGGCCCGCACCCGCTCGACGATGCCGGGCAGGTTCTCGCGCTCGTTGTACGTGGGGATGAGGACGGCGATTCGCTCGATCGGCGGGCGCGGCTCTCGGGGGCGGTCAGGCACCGGTGGTGACATCCTCGGTCTGCGGGGTGGAGGGACGACCCCCCATTCTACCCGCGAGTCGCTTGCGCACACGAAGTGCACCGGCACCGATGAGCAGGAACCCGCAGACCCACTCGACCCATGGTCCCAGGCGGTCGGAGACGGTCAATCCGCTGCGCAGCACCACCTCGTCGACGGGCTGCGCCGCGGTGAACAACCCGGTCGTGGGAGTCGAGGTGCCGTCGGGGTTGATGAATCCGGAGACTCCGACCGTCGAGACGTGCGCGACGCTGCGTCCGTGCTCGATGGCCCGGATGCGGGAGATCGCGTACTGCTGCGTCGACTCAGCGGTGTAGCCGAAGGTGGCGTTGTTGGTCTGGACGACGAGCAGGCTGGGCCGGCTCTTGTCGTCGGCGTTGCGCACGGCCCCGCGCATCAACCCGTCGTAGGCGACTTCGAAGCAGATCGTGGGGATGGCGGAAAAGGTGCCGTCGTCGCCCTCGATGCGGAAGGCTGCGGGCGCATCCCCCTTCGCGAAGCCGACCCGCACGAGGTCGACCTTGTCGCTGAAGTGGCGGTAGAAGTCACGGTGCGGCACGTACTCCGCGAAGGGCACCGGGTGCTGCTTGACGTAGCGCTCCGGCTCACCGCCGCCGGGTCGGTAGAGCAGCGAGGCGTTGGAGACCGCCGGGGCCGGCTCGTCGAGGATCGCGCCGACGATGAGCGGTGTGTCCACCGCCTCGACCGCGCGCGCGACCTGCGCCTTCGCGTCGGGATTGCGAAGGGGGTCGATGTCCGAGGCGTTCTCCGGCCAGATCACCAGGTCGAGGTCGTCGTGCTTCGCCGCCAGCTCCTGGGTCCCGGCCACGTGATTGTCCAGGACCGCGCGACGCTCGGCGTTGAAGTCCAGACCGGGGCTGGGGACGTTGCCCTGCACGAGCCCCACCCGGGCGCTGCTGTCGCCACCGGAGGGCACCGGGACCGCCCATGATCCGAGCCCGACGACCAGGGTGAGTGCCAGGGCCACCTTCGGCAGACGGCGCGTGACCACGAGCAGCACCACCGGCACCGCCACCAGGGCCACGACGAAGGTGATCAGCGGTGCACCACCGATCGCGGCCCACCGCGCCAGTGGGGAGTCGGCCTGGCTGAAGGCGATCCGTGCCCAGGGGAAGCCGCCATAGGGGACGGTCCCACGCATCAGCTCCTGCAGCACCCACAGCACGGGGACGAGCAGGGCGGCGGGCAGGGCACGGCCCCGCCGGATCAACGGACGCTGCACCCACACGAGCACCGCGCCCATCAGGGCCACGTACAGCGACTCGAAGGTCGCCAGGGCGAACCACGGGAAGGCACCGACGTAGATGCCCGACCAGCTGAGGGTGGGCACGAAGCAGGCGAAGCCGGCCAGGAAGCCCAGCAGCGCGCCCAGGCGGGGGCGCACGTCCCACATGGCCACGCTGATGAGGACCACTCCCCCGACGGCCGCCACCGCGACGTCGTGGTCGGGGAAGGACAGCCACAGCAGGAGTCCTCCGGTGATGGCCAGCAGGAGGCGCGCGGGCACCGGGCGTGCGAGCAGTGGCAGAGCGCTCACTCCCACGGGGTCGTCAGCACGATGGTCGTGCGAGTGGAGACCCCACCGGCCGCCCGGACCCTGGCCAGCAGTTCTTCGAGGTCCTGTGGCGTGCCGACGCGCACGCGCAGCATGTAGTTGGAGTCCCCGGCCACCGAGTAGCAGGCGTCGATCGCCTCGATGCCACGCAGCCGGTCGGGGATGTCGTCGGGATCGCGCGGGTCGAGCGGCGCGACGGCGACGAAGGCCGTCAGCGGCGTGCCGAGCGCAGCAGCGTCTACCACGGCCTCGTACCCGGAGATCACGCCCCGCTCCTCGAGGCGTCGCACCCGTTGGTGGGCCGCGGAGGTGGACAGCCCGACAGCCTTGCCGAGGTCGGTGAAACTCATCCGGCCGTCCTGGCGCAGGAGGTCGATGATGCGTCGGTCGGCCGCTTCCATGACAGAACCATATGCGACACACGTATCGTCGAGGCATGTCCGCCCCGGCGAGTGAACGCCTGCTCCTGCTCGATTCCGCATCCTTGTACTTCCGCGCCTTCTACGGCGTCCCGCCGCGAAGCACCGGCCCCTCGGGGATCCCCACCAACGCGGTCGCCGGATTCCTCGACATGATCGCCACCCTCGTCACCCGTTACCGGCCCACCCACCTGGTCGCCTGCTGGGACGACGACTGGCGTCCGCAGTGGCGGGTCGACGCGATCCCGACGTACAAGGCACACCGCGTCGCCGAGGACGCCGTCGACGGCGAGGCCGTACCCGATGAGCTCGGGCCGCAGGTCCCGGTCATCGCCGCAGCCCTGGAGGCGATCGGTATCCCGCGCATCGGGGCCGCGGACTACGAGGCCGACGACGTCATCGGCACCCTGGCGATGCGCCACCGCGGGCAGATGCCGATCGACGTCGTCACCGGCGACCGGGACCTCTTCCAGCTCGTCGATGACGCGTCGGGGACGCGAGTGCTCTACACCGCGCGCGGCGGGGTCCGGCAGCCCGATCTCGTCACCCAGTCGTTCCTGGCGGAGAAGTACGGCGTACCGACGGGCGAGGCATACCTCGACATGGCGGCGCTGCGCGGAGACACCAGCGACGGCCTGCCCGGGGTGAAGGGCATCGGCGACAAGACGGCTGCGACCCTCATTTGGGACTTCGGCTCGCTGGCCGGGGTGCGCGCGGCCGTGGCCGCGGGTGACCCGCGCATCAAGGGCGCCCGGCGCACCAATCTCGAGGCGGCCTCCGACTACCTCGACGTCGCGCCACTCGTCGTCCGGGTGGCCCACGACGTGCCGGTCGGCGACCTCGACCTCCACCTGCCGGACGACATCGCCGACCCCGGCGCGATGAGCCGGCTCGCCCTCGAGCACGCCCTCACCGGCCCCTTCGACCGGATGGGCACCGCCCTTCGCTCGCTCTAGAGGGCCCCTCCTCCGCTGGGGCATCGGGGGTCTCCGGGGGCGCAGGTCGCCCTGCGGCCGTGAGCCCCTGGACGTGTCAGTCCAGGCGGTCGGCGGCGACGACGCCTCGACGCACCTTGTCGACGGACTTGCGGGCCACGGTCCGCAGGTGTGGCTCCGGCGCCGCATCCGCGACCTGGCCGAGCAGGTCGACGATCTGCTTGCAACGACGCACGAAGTCCCCGGCCGTCAGGTCCGACCCGCTGAGCACCTCGTCGAGCCGGCGACCGCTCGCCCACCGGTGCACGGCCCAGGCGATACCGCCGTCGGGCTCACCGGTCTGAGGCAACGCGTGCTCGCTCTCCAGGTCCTCCAGCTCGCTCCACCGCTGCAGCATGTCCTGCCACGCATCCGAGACCCCGTCGGTGGGCAGCCGGGGGAAGGGGTCGTGCTCCTCACGGCGGGGCTCGTGGACGAGCATCGAGACCACGGCAGCCAGCTCGGCCGGGTCGAGCCTCGACCACGCTCCCCCACCCAGGCACTCGGCCGCGAGGAGGTCCTTCTCGGTGTAGAGCCGCCGCAGTCGCCCGCCGAGCTCGCTCACGCTCTCGCCCTCGTCGTCGAGGTAGCCCAGTCTCGTCAGGACGACGCAGATCCGCTCGAAGGTCTGGGCGACGGAGTTCGTGCGGTGCTCGACCTTGCGCTGCAGTGACGAGGTCTCCCGCTTCAGCTTCCACCACCGTTGAGCCCACCGCGCGTGCACCTCTCGCTCAGGGCACTGGTGGCAGGGGTGCTCCTTCAGCTGCCGGCGCAGCTGCGCGAGGTGCTCGTCCTCCCCCTTCGCCGCCTCCGTGGCCCGGGTGCGCACACTCGGGGCCTGCTCGTCGGGCGCCTTGATCCGCAGCGTCGTCGCGAGATCGGTGCGCTGCTTGGTGGACTTGGGGTTGAAGCCCCGCGGGATGGTCAGCTTCCCGAACGCGGCCACGGGTCCGTCGAGGTCGGCCGGTACGAGCCGGCGCACCTGCTTGTGCTCGGTCAGGACCGTGGGCGCGGACTCCTCCCCCTTGTACGAGCGCGGTGGCGCGATGACCAGGGCGAGACCGGAGCGTCGTCCCCCGATGCGGATGACGTCCCCGACGCGCAGTGCCTCGAGGGAGACGGCGATCTCGGCCCGACGATTGGCACCCCGGCGACGCTTGCCCTCCTTCTCGACGTCGGTGATCCGGCGCCGCAGCGCGGCGTACTCCCGGAAGTCACCGAGGTGGCAGTGCATCGCCTCGGCGTACGCGTCCAGCGAGTCCTGCTGCTCGCGCACCTTCGTCGCCAGGCCCACGACCGCCCGGTCGGCCTGGAACTGCGCGAAGGAGGTCTCCAGGACCTCCTTCGCCGTCTGGCGCCCCACCTGGGCGACCAGGTTGACCGCCATGTTGTAGGTCGGCTTGAAGCTGGAGTGAAGGGGGTAGGTCCGGGTCGAGGCGAGACCGGCCACGGCCATCGGATCCAGCCCGCGCGACCACACCACGAGCGCGTGCCCCTCGACGTCGATCCCCCGCCGGCCGGCACGACCGGTCAGCTGGGTGTACTCCGCCGGCGTGATCTCCACGTGCGACTCGCCGTTGAACTTCACCAGCTTCTCGAGCACGACCGTGCGAGCGGGCATGTTGATGCCCAGGGCAAGCGTCTCGGTGGCGAAGACGGCGCGGATGCGGCCCGCGGTGAACAACTCCTCGACGATCTCGCGGAAGAGGGGCAGCATGCCCGCGTGGTGGGCGGCGAAGCCGGCTGCGATACCGGCCACGAACTGGTGGTAGCCGAGGACGTCGAGGTCCTCCCCTTCGAGCACGGCCGCGCGCTCCTCGACGGTGCGGCGGTTGCGCTCGCCCTCGCGCTCGGAGACCAGGCGGACATCATTGGCCAGCAGCTGGGTCACGGCACCGTCGCACCCTGCTCGGCTGAAGATGAAGGTGATTGCCGGCAGCAGGCCGTCACGATCCAACTCGCGGATGACCTCGGTGCGGGAGGCGGCCCCGCCGAATCGGCCTCCTCCCCCGCGCTGACGCCCCTGACCGCCCTGGTTGCGGCCGCCGCCACGCCGCTCCCGACCACCGCGACGGTCGCGCCCCCCGCGGCCGCCACCGCGCTGCAGTCGCGGGTCGTCCTCGGTACCGCGAACCTTCTCGCGGATGGCGTGGAGCAGCTCGGGGTTGACCTTCGTCGGCGCCCCTGCTGACGCTCCCTCCTCGTCGACGAAGAGGTCGTGCACGTCCCGGCCGACCTGCATGTGCTGCCACAGTGGCACGGGCCGCTCCTCCGTCACGACGACCTCGGTGCCACCGCGCACCTCGGCGAGCCAGTCGCCGAACTCCTCCGCGTTGCTCACCGTCGCCGACAAGGAGATCACCTGCACCGAGCGGGGCAGGTGGATGATGACCTCCTCCCACACGGCGCCGCGGAACCGGTCAGCGAGGTAGTGGACCTCGTCCATGACGACGAAGGCCAGGGTGTCGAGCGTCGTTGACCCCGCATAGATCATGTTGCGCAGCACCTCGGTCGTCATGACGACCACCGGCGCCTCGCCGTTGACGGAGACGTCCCCGGTGAGCAGCCCGACGTTGTCGTGACCGTGCGTGGCGACGAGCTCGTGGTACTTCTGGTTGCTCAGCGCCTTGATCGGTGTGGTGTAGAAGGCCTTCTGACCGCGGGCGAGTGCCAGGTGGACGGCGAATTCACCGACGACCGTCTTGCCGGCCCCGGTCGGTGCAGCGACGAGGACGCCGTTGCCGGCCTCGATCGCCTCGCACCCGTCCAGCTGGAAGCGGTCCAGGTCGAAGTCGTAGGTGGCGGTGAAGGCCGCCAGCTCCCCTCGGCCCTTGCGGCGGGAAGCGGCATAGCGTTCGGCGGGCGAGGACATGTCCCCACGCTATGCCAGAACGATCACGTCAGTGGTGAGGCCTCGTCGTCCGACAGGTGCGACCAGTCGGGCTCGTCGCCGCGCTCGACTCGTCGCCGGTCGATCAGCAGCGCGATCCCGATGGCGATGAAGTACAGCACGCACAGGGGGCCCGCGAGCAGGAACATCGTGAACGGGTCCGGGGTCGGGGTGATGATCGCCGACGCGATGAAGATCAGCAGGATGGCCACCCGCCAGGACTTCAGCAGGGTCCGGCCGGAGAGGACACCGATCGACACGAGCCCGATGAGGAAGACGGGCAGCAGCCACGCCAGCCCGAAGGCGAGGATGAAGCGGGTGACGAAGGTGAAGTAGTCGCTCGCCTGCTGGATGTTGCTCGACTTGCCGTCGTCCGGGGTGAAACCGAAGAGAATGATCAGGGCCTTCGGCAGGGTGACGTAGGCGAAGAAGCACCCGGTGAGGAAGAGGGGGATCGCCGTGAAGAAGACACCGAGGGACATCCGCTTCTCGCGGCGGGTCAGCCCGGGGAGGATGAAGGCCCAGATCTGCCACACCCAGATCGGGCTGGAGATGATGACACCGGTGAAGATCGAGATCCCCAGCTGCGTGGTGAACGCGGAGGTGGCGTTGCCGTAGTTGAGCAGGGCAGCGGCGCTCTCCGGGTTGGACGCCTTGTACTGGTCGAAGGGCTGCGTCAGCTGCTCGTAGACCCCGGCGTAGGTGAAGCCGCCGATCGTGACCCCGTCGTAGAGCACCCACCCGAGGATCGCCCCGACGATGACCGCGGAGGCCGCGACCATCAACCGGTTGCGGAACTCCAGGAGGTGCGCCTTGAGTGGCATCCGCCCTTCGGGGTCCTTGGGCATGCGGTCACGTCGGGCCATGCGTTGCGTGGACGAAGGGGGCGAGTCAGGCACCCGGGCCGGACTCGTTGTCCGTGCGCGGCTTCGCGTCGTCGGCGGGCGAGCGCTCGGTCGTGGTCGACTCGACCGTGCCGGAGTCACGGGCGGACTTCTCCGCCTCACGCTGGCGGTCCTCTTCCTTCATCTCGCTGACCTCGGCCTTGAAGACGCGGGCCGACTTGCCGAGGCTGCGCGCAGCATCGGGCAGCTTCTTGAAGCCGAAGAGCAGGAGGATGACGACCAGGATGAGGACGATCTCCATGGGACCCAGACTGGGCATGACGGCACCTTTCGCGTTGGTACGTTTGCTCACCAGTGTACGACTCGGGGTTTCGTCGCCCTGCACGGTTCTCAGGTCCGGTACGCAGCCAGTGCGGACCGGGCGTGTGCGGCCACGGAGGACCGCAGCGACGCGGGCTCGAGGACCTCGACGCCGCCTCCCAGACGCAGCACGAGACGCTGCATGAACCCCTCGGTGCTCGAGGGCATGGTCACCAGGAGGTGATCACCGTCCGGCGTGCGATCGGTGACCGGGTAGTACTCGGCGACCCAGTGCGCGCCCGGTGCCAGACGCACCAGGACCGCCACGTCCTCGGCGCCACCTTGGTAGACGCCGGTACGCAGGTCGCGGCCGGCGAGCCCCTCGGGTGGGTCGGCGGGCACGTCGAGGACGTCGACTGCCTCGATGCGGTCGATCCGGAAGAGGCGCAGGTCCCGGGCACGGTGGCACCAGCCCTCGAGGTACCAGTGCCCCTCGACCCGGGCCAGTCGCATCGGGTCCACGTCGCGCTCGGTGCGCTCATCCCGGCTGGGCACGTGGTAGCCCAGGTGCACCCGACGGCCGGCGGCCAGGGCGTCACGCAGGTCCGCGAGCACGTGACCCGCCTGCGTGTCGTCCTCGACGACGAGGACGCGGTCGACGCCAGGGATGGCCCCGGCCGCACCCTCGAGCTTGCTCAGGGCGCGCTCCACGGCGCTGGACTCCCCCGCGCCGGATGCGGCCAGGGAGCGCAGGCCGACGATGAGCGAGGTGGCCTCGTCGACGGTCAGGCGAAGGGGGCGGGAGATCGCGTCCGCGTTGCTGACAAAGACGCGTCCACCCTCGTAGCTGGCTTCGATGAGCTCGTCCGGCATCGGTCCGTACCCGCACATGAAGAGCAGGTCGAGATCGGCGCGCAACTGCTTCTCGGTGATGCCGAGTCCCGCCGCGGCGCGCTCGATCTCGATCCCCTGGCGGCTGGCGAGCCAGGGGACCATCGTCAGCAGACGCTCGACACGGTTGGTGGCCGATTCCACGGGCTGGCGGGTCATGCCGGGGCCTCCTGGTGTGCGCTGACGACGGCCTCGAGCCGGTCGATGACGGCAGCGCGCAGCGCAGTGGGCTCCTCGACGACGACGTCGGGGCCGTGGCTGGCGATCTCGGCGGCGAAGGCGGTCGGGTCACCGTGGTCGACGTCGACCCGGTCCCACTGCTCGTCGATGTCGGCCACGGCAGTGGCGCGACGGCGCAGCACGTGCCCGGTCCCGACACGGACCCGCAGCACAGCAGCGCTCGAGGGTGGTTCCCTGCCGTCGGTCGCCGCGATCATCGAGACGGGGTCGAGGTCCTCGGGCACGACCTGTGTGGCCGACTCACCCGTGGTGGTCACCGTGGAGGTCACGCGCGAGAGCCGGAAGACGCGCGACGCCGCCCGGTCGAGGTCGTGACCGACGAGGTACCACCGGCCGTGCCATGCAGTCAGGTACCAGGGCTCGACGTGTCGGGGACCGGGCTTCCCCTCCCCCGCGCGGGCATAGTCGAAGCGGACGGTGGCCGCCGTCAGGACGGCGTCCTTGAGCGGCTCGAAGGCACTCTCGCCACTGCCGAGGTGCGGCTCCAGGCCGATGAAGGGGTCCTCGCTCAGCTCGTCACCGGCAGCGACCTTGCGCCACGCCGTCGCAGCCGTCCCGGCCATCGCCGCGTGCGCCCACGCGCGGCTCGCGAGGCCCACCACCGCCAGTTCCTGCGCAGTGAGCTCGATCGGCGGCAGGTCGTAGTCCCGACGGTCGATCCGGTAGCCCAGCTCGTCCTCGAAGACCCCGATCTCCTCGGTGACCAGCGGGATCCCCATGGCGCGCAGGTCGTCCTTGTCCCGCTCGAACATGCGGTCGAAGGCCTCGTCGGACTCGACGCTGCGGTAGGCCTCGACCAGCTGACGGATCCGCTGCTTGGGCAGGGGGATCCGAGATGACAACAGGCTCATCGTCAGGTTCAGCAGGCGCTCGGCCTTGGCCTTGGGTGTGTTGGGTGCCGCCACATCCGCTCCCTTCGTCACGGCGAGGCTAACCTGCCGGGGTGCTCGTCGACGCGAAGGGCCGCGGCGCAGGAACGTGTCCTGATCGCCGCGGCCCGTCGTCGACCGTCATCCGGCCGGGTGTGTCAGGTCCTCAGCCGGCCTTCACCAGGTCGACGACGAAGATCAGGGTTTCGCCGCCCTTGATGACGTTGCCGGCGCCCTGGTCGCCGTACCCGAGGTGGGGAGGGATGGTGATCCTGCGTCGACCACCTTCCTTCATGCCGATCAGGCCCTGGTCCCAGCCCTGGATGACCTGCCCGACGCCGGCGGTGAAGGCCAGCGGCGCGCCACGGTTCCAGGAGGCGTCGAACTCCTCGCCGGTCGAGTGGGCGACGCCGACGTAGTGCGCCTGGATCGGCGAGCCGGGGGTCACCTCTGCGCCGTCGCCGACGGCGATGTCCTCGACGACGAGGTCGCTGGGTGGGGTGTCACCGGGGAAGTCGATCTCCGGCTTGGTGGTGTTCGGGTCGAACGGCATGTGGATCTCCTTGGTGTCGGGGTGGTCGGGGTGGTCGGGGTGGTCGTGGCTTCGAGGCTACGGCCGCGGACGGCCTGCGCACCTCAGCCACCGGTGGTTGAGGTGCGGGCCCGCACTGCGGGCGATGCCTTGAGACCTCAGGGAGCGCCGAGGACGTCGACGGTGAAGACGAGCGTGGAGCCGCCCTCGATCGACCCGTCCGGAGTGCCCTCCTTGCCGTAGCCCTCCTTCGGCGGGACCACCACGAGCAGGCGGTCACCGACCTTCGCGCCCTCCACGGCCTTGTCCCAGCCGGGGATGACGGCGTTCTGGCCGACCGGGAAGGCGAACGGGCCGCGTCCGTCCTTCATGGACGAGTCGAAGACCTTGCCGTCCTCCCAGGTCACACCGGTGTAGGAGACATAGACGTAGTCGTCCTTCTTGATCTTCTCGCCGTCACCCTCGATGAGCTTCTCCACGACGAGCTTCTTCGGCGGGTCCTCGCCCTTGGGGACGGTGATGTCGGCGGGTGCGTCCGGCTTCCAGTCGACCTTCGGCAGACCGGCCTGCGGCTCGACCTCCTTGCCCTGCGCCTTCGTCGGAAGCTGGCCACGCACGTCGTAGACGAGAACGAGGTTGTCCTTGCCGTCGATGCCCAGCTGCGGGGCGCCCTCCTCTCCGAAGAGGTCCTCGGGCGTGAGCACGGCGACGCCGCTGGATCCGATCGGCTGGCTCTTGATGGCCTTGACGAGCCCGGGCAGGGACTGCTTGTTGCCCAGGTCGAGGACGATCGGCGAGCTGGTGTACGTCTCCGAACCGTCGATGGCCTTGCCGTCCTTGGCAGAGAACATCGCGAGGTCGACCGTGGCGTAGGCGTCGTCCGGCAGGTCCTTGCCGTCGCCCTCGTCCAGGATCGTGCGGGTGGTCTGGGAGACCTCGAGCGGCTTCTCGGGCAGCTCCACGGAGGGGCCCTTCTTGCCCTCGGCCTGGGTGACCTCGATCTCCTCGACCTTGTCGAGGTCCTCCTCCTTCGGCTCCGCGAGGGTGGGCGTCGCGTCCTTGGAGTCGGACGCCGACTCGCTGGACCCCTTGTCCGACGAGTCGCTCTCGGAGTCACCGCCACAGGCGGTCAGCAGCATCAGCGATGCGAGCGATGCCGCAACGGCGGTGGTCAAGCGGGGACGGGCCTTCGGCACGATCAACCTCATCGATGGGTGTAGGAAATGGTCCGCGGACACCCTAACCAGCGATTCTGGGTGTCCGCTGACCCAAGGGTGTGCATCGGCCGCTATGTGCCGACCATCATGTCGATGAGTCGCTGGACCCGTTCGTCGACACTACGGAAGGGATCCTTGCACAGCACGGTGCGCTGCGCCTCGTCGTTGACCTTCAGGTGCACCCAGTCGACCGTGACGTCGCGTGAGTGCTCCCGCGCGGTGCGCACGAAGTCCCCGCGCAGCTTGGCACGCGTCGTCTGCGGCGGGGTGTCCATGGCCGCCACGATCTCCTCGTCCGTGACGACCCGCGCGATCCGTCCGGCCCGCTGGAGCACGTGGTGCACGCCCCGAGCCGGGTCGATGTCGTGGTAGGCGAGATCGAGCTGGGCCAGTCGCGGGTCGTCCAGGTCGAGCCCGTGCCGGGTGGCGTACGCATCGAGCAGGCGGTACTTGATCACCCAGTCGATCTCCGTGTCGACGAGCGAGAGATCGTCGGTCTCGACGGCCTGCAACGTGCGTTCCCACAGGTCGAGGACCTGCGTGGTCAGGTCGTCGTCGATGCCCTCGCGCGCGGCGTACTCGGTGGCCCTGGCCAGGTACTCGACCTGGATCTCCAGCGCGCTCATCCGGCGGCCGTCGGCCAGGGCCACCGGAGTGCGCCCCGTCCGGTCGAGGCTGATGTCGCGGATCGCCCGGATCGGGTTCTCCAGGGTCATGTCCGGCATGGCGACGCCGTCCTCGAGCATGCGCAGCACGAGGTGGGCCGACCCGACCTTCAGCAGCGTCGTGGTCTCGGTCATCGTCGAGTCGCCGACGATGACGTGCATGCGTCGGTAGAGCTCGGCATCGGCGTGCGGCTCGTCGCGGGTGTTGATGATCGGCCGCGATCGGGTGGTCGCCGAGGAGACGCCCTCCCAGATGTGGTCGGCCCGCTGGCTCACCGAGAAGGTGGTTCCCCGGGTGCCCTGCATCAGCTTGCCGGTGCCGGCGATCATCTGGCGGGTGATGAGGAAGGGCAGCAGACCCTCGGTCACCGCGGCGAAGTTGTCCGTGCGCGCGACGAGGAAGTTCTCGTGGCAGCCGTAGGAGTTGCCGGCGGAGTCGACGTTGTTCTTGAAGACGTAGATGTCACCGGCGACGCCCTCCTGCGCCAGTCGCGCCTGGGCGTCCTCGACGAGATCCTGCACGATTCGCTCCCCCGCCCGGTCGTGGGCGATGAGCGTGCGCAGGTCGTCGCACTCGGCAGTGGCGTACTCGGGGTGGCTGCCGACGTCGAGGTAGAGCCGGGAGCCATTGGGCAGGAAGACATTGCTCGACCGCCCCCAGGTGACCACCTTGCGGAAGAGGTACCGGGCGACCTCGTCCGGCGTCAGTCGTCGATGCCCGTCGGTGACGGCCGTGATCCCGAACTCGGTCTCGATGCCGAAGATGCGTCGCTCCACGTGTGCAGGCTAACCCTCGCGCAGGGCCGGCCCGGTGAGCCGGCGGAAGCACCGGCGCGGCCGGTCACGCTCGAGCACGGCGACCTCGAGTGCATCGAGCGGGATCCGCGGGCCCGTCCCCTCCCCTTCGCCGTGGATGGAGAGCACCTCCACGGCCACGTCGAACGCCTCGGTCAGCGACATCCCGTTGTGCCAGCGGGAGCGCAACGTCTCGTTGAGCTGCTCGCTGGCACCGCCGATGACCACGCACCCGGCCTCGTCGGAGACGGACCCGTCGTAGGTCAGTCGGTAGATCCGGTCGCGCTCGGGACTGCCCCCGACCTCGGCGACCACGATCTCGACCTCGTAGGGCTTCTGGTCCTCGGTGAAGACCGTGCCCAGGGTCTGGGCGTAGGCATTGGCCAGACCCCGTGCGGTGACGTCGGAACGGTCGTAGGAGTAGCCGCGCAGGTCGGCGTAGCGGATACCGGCGACGCGGAGGTTCTCGAACTCGTTGTACTTGCCGACCGCAGCGAAGCCGAGGCGGTCGTAGATCTCGCTGACCTTGTTCAGCGACCGGCTGCTCGGGTTGTCGGCGACGAAGAGGATGCCCCCGTCGTAGGCGAGGACCACGACCGAGCGACCGCGGGCGATCCCGGCCCGGGCGAAGTCCGCCCGGTCCTTCATCACCTGCTCGGGTGAGACGTAGAAGGGGGGTTGGCTCACCGGGCACCTCCCGGGTTGTCGCGGCGGGTCTCCAGCACGGTCGCGACCGCGCCCTCGAGGACCACCTCGTCCAGGAAAGTCACCCCGTCGGCACCCACCATGCCGACGGTCGGCCAGATGCGTCGGTGCACGTCCGGTCCCCCGGTCGCGGAGTCGTCGTCGGCGGCGTCGTAGAGCGCTTCGACGGCGACGCGCACCGCCTCGTCACGCCCCATGTCGGGACGCCAGAGCTTCTTCAACGCACCACGCGCGAAGGCCGCTCCCGAACCGACGCTGTGGTGGCGGTGCTCCTCGTAGCACCCCCCGGTCACGTCGTAGGAGAAGATCCGACCGGTGCCGGCCACGGCGTCGTACCCGCCGAAGGCCGGGACGACGGCCAGCCCCTGCATCGCCAGGCCGAGGTTGCTGCGCAGCATCGCGGCCAAGCGGTTGGCCTTGCCCTCGAGGGACATATGCGTGCCCTCGATCTTCTCGTAGTGCTCCAGCTCGACCTGGAACAACCGCACCATCTCGATCGCCACCCCCGCCGTGCCGGCGATGCCGACGAGCGAGAGGTCGTCGGCGGCGAAGACCTTGTCCATGTCCCGGTTGGCGATGACATTGCCCAACGTGGCGCGTCGGTCACCCGCCATCAGGACACCCTCGGGCCAGGCCAGGCTGACGATCGTCGTGCCGTGGGGCGCCTCCAGCGCCGGCGTGCTGGGTAACGGACGCCGGCCGGGCAGCAGCTGCGGCTCGTGCCTCCCGACGAACTCCGTGAAGGAGGCACCTCCGGCGGTCATGAAGGCCTCCGGCAGGCGCCCGTGGGACAGCGTCGGACTCACTGGCCACCCTTCTGGACGAAGCCCTTGACGAATTCCTCGGCGTTGGACTCCAGGACGCCGTCGATCTCGTCGAGCACCGAGTCGACGTCCTCGTCACGAGCGGCGTTCTGCGCCGCCACCTGGGTCCCCTCGTCGACGGGCTCCTCGTCACCCCCACCGGAACGCTCGGGACGGATCTGCTCCTGCGCCATGACTGCTCCTTCTCGTCGTGGCCGGCCGCTGCCGGCACCCGGTCCCTACGAGCCTATGCCCCGAGCCCGACCACGAGGTCGTCGACGTCTCCGGTGGACAGCAGCGACTCGGTCTCGTCGCGGCCGTGGGCGAGCGGGTCCAGCATCGACACCCGGGCGATCCGACCGGCCCGCGGCAGACGGAGCACGAGACTGTCCCACGACGCGGAAATGACGTGCTGCCCAAGGCGCTCGACGACACCTCCACGCAGCCATGCGCGGGTGTCGGCAGGCGGGGTGGAGACCGCTGCTCGGACCTCCTCGTCGCTGGTCAGTCGGGTGATCCGGCCGGCCTCCTCGAGTTTGTGGAAGATGCCCTTCTCAGGGCGCACGTCGGAGAACTGGATGTCGATCGCCGTCAGCCTGGGGTCCGTCCACTCCATGCCGTCCCGATGGCGGTAGCGCTCGAGCAGGTTGAGCTTGGCGACCCAGTCGATGTCGGCCGTCGCGTCCATCGGGTCGTGTGCGAGGAGCCCGAGGAGCCGTTCCCAGTGGGCGAGTACCTCGTCGGTCGCCGGGTCGCTCCCTTCGCGCTCGACGAAGGCGGTGGCCATCTCGAGGTACTCGGTGAGGATCTGTACCGCCGTGAGGTCCCGTCCGTCGCGCATCCGCACCGTCGCCGTGCAGGTGGGGTCGTGGGAGATGACCTTCAGTGCCTCGACCGGGTGGAGCACCTCGAGCCCACGGTCGAACGCGTCCGCCTCGATGAGGGAGAGCACGAGCGAGGTGGAGCCGGTCTTGACCAGGTTGGCCACGTCCGCCTGGTTGGCGTCGCCGATGATCACGTGCAGCCGGCGCCAGATGTCGGGATCGGCGTGCGGCTCGTCGCGGGTGTTGATGATCGGGCGCTTGAAGGTCGTCTCCAGCCCGACCGACGCCTCGAAGAAGTCACTGCGGGAGGAGATCTGGTACCCGGCGTGCTCGCTCTCCTGGCCGATCCCGACCCGTCCCGCACCGCACATGACCTGGCGGGCGACGAAGAAGGGGGTCAGCCCGGCGACGATCCGCTCGAAGGGAGTCCTGCGGGTGACCAGGAAGTTCTCGTGCGTGCCGTACGAGGAGCCCTTGCCGTCGGTGTTGTTCTTGTACAGGTTGATACCGGGCGGGGTGGCGGCCAGTCGTTGCACGACCTCGCGCATGACCAGCTCCCCCGCGCGGTCCCACACGACGGCGTCCCGCGGGGAGGTGACCTCCGGGCTGGAGTACTCGGGGTGTGCGTGGTCGACGTACAGGCGGGCCCCGTTGGCGAGCACGACGTTGGCCAGCGTGGGGTCCTCGATGTCCGTCAGCTGGGACAGGTCGGCCCGGGACCGGGGTACCTCGAAGCCGCGGGCGTCGATGAGCGGGTGCTCGTCGCTGTAGTCCCATGCGCCGTGTGCGGCCCGCAACCCGTGTGCCCGCGCATAGGTGGTGACGACGTCGCCGGAGGCGGCCATCGGATTGGCCTGCGGCTCCCCCGGCACGGAGATCCCGTACTCGGTCTCGACACCCATGACCCGTCGCACACTCATGGCCACAGGGTAGGCGCCCCCACCCCGTGGTCGAAGGGGCAGCGTGTTGAATGGGGCCGTGGACGATCAGACGTGGATGCCCATGGGCACGAGGATCCTCGACTTCCTCACTCGCTTCGCGGTCACCGCCGACGAGATGACCGCGGATCGGCTCTCCAGAATGCGCAGCGCGGTGCCGATGCGAGCGCCCTACACCTGGGTCGTCGGGGCACCGCATCGTGGCGTGCGCAGCGAGGACCGCTGGATCACCGTGCGCGACGGCCACGAGCTGAAGGTGCGCGTCCACCGACCCGCGTCGGCCGAGCGGCTGCCGCTCCTCCTGCACTTCCACGGGGGCGGCTTCGTCATCGGCCACATCGGCATCTACGACCCCTACCTCACCCGGATCGCCGCAGCGGCCCGGGCCGTCGTCGTCACGGTCGCCTACCGGATGGCGCCCGAGCACCGGGGGCCGCAGGCCGCCCTCGACTGCCGTGACGCCACCACCTGGGCCCTGGAGCATGCCGAGGAGATCGGCGCCCGCACCGACGCAGTCGGCGTCACCGGGGACTCGGCCGGCGGCAACCTCGCGGCCGGGATCGCCCAGCACCTGCGCGACGATGCCTTCGTGGGGCTGCGCCACCAGGCCCTCGTCTACCCCGCTCCCGACCTGACCGAGCGCGAGCTGGCGGACCTGCAGTCGCTCGACCGGCGCTACCCGATCCTGACCCCTGCCATGCTGCGCAGCTTCCGGAGTCTCTACCTCGGCGACGACGCGGACGCCCACGACCCGCTCATCTCCCCCGCCCACGGCGACCTCACCGACCTGCCGCCGGCGCTGGTGCAGACGGCCGAGCTGGACCCCCTTCGCCCGGACGGGGAAACGTACGTCGACGCCCTGCGCACGGCCGGGGTCGAGGTACGGCACACGAACTACCGTGGTGCGCCGCACGGTTTCCTCAACTTCCCGGGGCTCGCCCCCGCGGCGGAGCCCGCACTCCAGGAGCTCGTGGGCGAGCTGCGACACCATCTGCACGTGGAGGATCGATGAAGCGTCCCTACCCCGGCCTCGCCCCGATGGTGGGCCTGCTGACCACCGTGCTCGACACCGTCGGGCGGGTCTCGATCGTCGACGCCACCATCGAGGACATCAAGCGGTCCCGGGCTCAGGTCTACCCGACCTCACCCCCCTTCGCCTGGATCACCGGCCGGGTCCGTGCGGACGTGACGGTCGACGAAGGGAGCGCCCCCGCGCGTGATGGGGCGACCATCCCCCTTCGCTGGTACACACCGTCCGGAGCGCGCTCACAACGACCACTCGTCGTCTACTTCCACGGTGGCGGCTGGGTGCAGGGATCCACGCGGATGTACGACCCGCTGTGCAGCCACCTCGCGGCCGAACTCGACGCCGTGGTGGTCAGCGTCGATTACCGGATGGCGCCGGAGCACCGCGCGCCGACGGCGGCGCACGACGCGATCGACGTCACGCGGTGGCTGCACGAGCACGCCGACCACGGGGTCGACCGGGACCGGATCGCCCTGTGTGGCGACTCCGCCGGAGGCAACCTCTCGGCTGTCGTCGCCCAGCAGCTGCGCGACCTGCGCACCGGTGACGGCGAGCCGGTCATCCGCCACCAGGCGCTGATCTACCCGGCGACGGACATGACCATGGCCTCCCCGTCGATCGCGGAGCACTCGCAGGGGGCGATCCTCACGCAGGCCAAGATCATCGCCTTCCGAGCCCTCTACATCGGGGACGCCGACGAGGCGGTGGACTACACCGACCCCCTCGTCTCACCGCTGTTCGGAGAGGTTGCCTCGGTGGCGCCGGCTCTGGTGCAGACTGCCGACCTGGACCCGATCCGCGACGACGGACTGCGCTACGGCCAGACCCTGCGCCGGGCCGGGGTCCCGGTGCGCGTGACGAACTACGTCGGGTTGCCGCACGGGTTCGCCAACTTCCCCGGGATCGCACGCTCGGGAGCACAGCACCGCGAGGAGCTCGTCCGCGAGCTGCACCGACACCTGGTCGAGGAGGTCTGACCGATGACTCCACCCGGGCCGGCACTCCGGTCGCCCGGCACCCGTACCGTCGTCGCTCTCGGGATCGACGTCGTGATCATCGCGGTGTTCACGCTCCTGGGACGTCGCACCCACGACGAGGCGCTCGACCCGGCCGGGTGGTGGCACACCGCCTGGCCGTTCCTCGTCGGGTTGGTCCTCGGCTGGGCGCTCGTCGTGGTCATCCGGCGCACGTGGCCGCTCCGGTGGGTCGACGGCGTGCCCGTGTGGTTGGCCACCCTCGTGACGGGCATGCTCCTGCGGGCCGCGAGCGGTCAGGGGACGGCCGCGCCCTTCGTCGTCGTCGCGACGCTCTTCCTGGCGGCCACGCTGATCGGCTGGCGGCTCGTGGCCGGACGACTCGCAAGGACCTGAGTCGTCACGACGGGGACCGCGGGTCAGAGGTACTGGCCGGTGCGGTGCCCCGTGTCGATCGAGCGGCCCGGCTCGGCGCCCCCGGACTTGCCACCGATGAGCGTGCGCACGTAGACGATCCGCTCGCCCTTCTTGCCCGAGATCTTCGCCCAGTCATCCGGGTTCGTCGTGTTGGGCAGGTCCTCGTTCTCCTTGAACTCCGCCACGCAGGCGTCGAGCAGGTGCCCGACGCGCAGGCCCTCGGTGCCCGTGGTGAGGAAGTCCTTGATCGCGGCCTTCTTCGCCCGGTCGACGATGTTCTGGATCATCGCGCCGGAGTTGAAGTCCTTGAAGTAGAGGACCTCCTTGTCGCCTCCGGCGTAGGTGACCTCGAGGAACTGGTTCTCGTCGGACTCGGCATACATCCGTTCGACGACCGCGTCGATCATCTCCGAGACCGTCGCCGCGGGATTGCCGTCGTGCTCCCCGAGGTCCTCCGGGTGCAACGGCAGGTCCGCGGTGAGGTACTTGCTGAAGATGTCGCGTGCGCCCTCGACGTCAGGGCGGTCGATCTTGATCTTCACGTCCAGGCGACCGGGACGCAGGATCGCCGGGTCGATCATGTCCTCCCGGTTCGTCGCGCCGATGACGATGACGTTGTCCAGACCCTCGACACCGTCGATCTCCGCGAGCAGCTGCGGCACGATCGTCGTCTCCACGTCCGAGGAGACACCCGACCCGCGGGTGCGGAAGAGAGAGTCCATCTCGTCGAAGAAGACGACGACCGGGGTCCCGTCGCTCGACTTCTCACGGGCGCGGTGGAAGATCAACCGGATGTGCCGCTCCGTCTCGCCGACGTACTTGTTGAGCAGCTCCGGGCCCTTGATGTTGAGGAAGTAGGCCGTGGCGCTCTCCTGCCCCGTGCGCTCGGCGACCTTGCGGGCGAGCGAGGAGGCGACGGCCTTGGCGATCATCGTCTTGCCGTTGCCGGGCGGGCCGTAGAGAAGCACACCCTTGGGCGCCTTGAGCTGGTGGCGCTCGTAGAGGTCGGCGTGCAGGTACGGAAGCTCCACGCTGTCGCGGATCGCTTCGATCTGCGTCGTCAGGCCACCGATGTCGTCATAACCCAGGTCCGGGACCTCCTCGAGGACCAGGTCGGCGACCTCGGCGCGCGGGATGCGCTCGACGGCGATGTTGCTGCGCTGGTCGACGAGCACGGCGTCCCCGACGCGCACCTGCTTCTCGGTCACCCGGCCGCCGCGCCGCACGACCCGCTCCTCGTCCTGGCGCATGATCACCAGCAGTCGGTCATCGTCGAGGACCTCCTTGACGACCACGACCTCGCCGGCGACGTCCTCACCGTGGACCGAGACGACGTTCATCGCCTCGTTGAGCCGCACCTCGCGGCCGACCCCCAGCTCCGCGACGTCCACGGCCGGGCTGACCGCAACATGCATCTTGCGGCCACCACTGAGCACGTCGACGGCCTGGTCCTGCGCGTGCACATCGACGATGACGGCGTAGGACGCGGGCGGCTGCGCCAGCCGCTCCAGCTCCTCGCGGAGGGTGACGAGCTCCTGCCGGGCGTCCTTGAGGGTGCGCACGAGCCGCTCGTTCTGCGAGGCGACGGTCGCCGACTGCGACTTCTGCCGCGCGAGGTCCGCACGCAGGTCACGCAGCTCACGATCGTGCTGGGGGGTCGGTTCTTCTGTCATCGACGTCTGCTCCCTTCCCGCCGGGTGAGGCGGTCTCCTGCCCAGTCTCCCCCGATCGCTCACCGAGGCGAAGGGGGGACCACTCCTCGGGCGAGCTTGCGCATCCGCTTCGCGGAGGCGACCCGCTCGCCGAGCGCCTCGGAGGTCCACTCGGCATCGTCCGTGCCCGGGGGCGCCTCCGCGGCAGTGACGTCAGTCCCCTTCGAGGCTTCTTCGTCCGCGGCCTCCTCCTGCGCGGCGTAGCCACGCCCCGGCCGGCGCTTGCGCGGCGGCGGGGTGACGCCCGGTGCGAGCCGGCGCGTGGAGATGAGGAACCCGGTGTGCCCGTGCATGCGGTGCTGCGGACGCACGGCGAGCCCCTCGAGGTGCCATCCGCGCACGAGCGACTCCCAGGCCTGCGGCTCGGTGAAGGTGCCGAAGTCGCGCATGGCCTCTCCGACCTTGCTCAGCTGCGTCGCGGTCGCGACGTAGCAGATGAGCACGCCACCGGGCGCCAACGCGTCGGCGACGACCTCGAGGCACTCCCACGGGGCGAGCATGTCCAGCACGACCCGGTCGACGCTGCCCGGCTCGACCGCGTCGGGCAGCGACTCGACGAGGTCCCCGACGGTCACGGTCCACGCGGGGTGGTCCTCGCCGAAGAAGGCGTGCGCATTCGCCCTGGCGATCGTCGCGAAGTCCTCACGACGCTCGAAGGAGTGCACCCGGCCGGTGTCACCGACGGCACGCAGCAGCGACATCGACAGGGCACCCGAACCGACCCCCGCCTCCACGACGCTCGCGCCGGGGAAGACGTCTGCCATCTGGATGACCTGGCCCGCGTCCTTGGGGTAGACGACCGCAGCGCCGCGTGGCATCGACATGACGTAGTCGGACAGCAGCGGACGCAGGACCAGGTACTGGGTCCCGGCGGTGTTCGTCACCGTCGAGCCGTCCGGCTCCCCGATGAGGTCGTCGTGCTTGACGTGGCCGCGGTGGGTGTGGAACTGCTTCCCCGGCGTGAGCGTGATGGTGTGCATCCGCCCCTTCGGGTCGGTCAGCTGCACCCGGTCCCCCTCACGGAAGGGACCACGACGATAGGCAGATCCGGTGGCACTCATGGGGGCCGAGTCTAGTTGCGCGAGAGTGCGGCATTGACCCGCGCCGCCCGGGCGACCGCGTGCAGTCGCCCGCCCGAGGTCACCGCGACGATCGACGAGCCCGAGGACTGGAAGGCGCGCACGAGGTCCAGTGCCTCGCTCCCCACTCGCAGCTCGGTGGTCCACGCCGCGGGCGCGGGGGTGGTCACCGCCGAGACCGGGGTGCTCGCCACGGCGTCCGGGGGTACGGAGCGCAGCGCGTCGTGGTCGATCAGGCCGATCGGCCGGCCGGCGTCGTCGACGACCACCGGCAGGGCGCGAAGGGAGGTCAGCTCGGTCAGCGGCCGGTCGCCCCCGATGGCGGCGGCCGGCTCGAGGACGGCCGCCACGTCCAGGCCACGCAGGGTGCCCAGAGCCTGCCCCTGGGCGATGGCGCTCGTCGCCCCGGACCACAGGAAGGCACCGATGAGGGCGGTCCACAGGGTGATCGACAGGTCCGGCGTCGCGCCGCGCGCCAGGGGGACGCCGATGATCGCCACGACGATGAGCACGACCAGCACCCGACCGGCCCAGCCGGCGATGACTCTGGCGCGCGACTGGTCTCCCGTGGCCGCCCAGATCAGCGACTCCACGACCTGGCCGCCGTCGAGCGGCAGTCCCGGTAGGAGGTTGAAGAGCGCCAGGGCGCCGTTGACGAAGGCCACGCCGCTCAGGAGGCTCACCGTGACCTCCGACCCGGAGACCACCACTCCGCCGAAGGCGAGTGCCGCGATGACCCCGTTGGTCAGTGGGCCGACGATCGCGATCGTCGCCGCGCTCCAGGCCGTGCCGTGGGAGGCGTCGAAGGCGGTGTGCCCACCCCACAGGTCAGCGACCACCCGGTGCACCTTGTGCCCGAAGGCCCGCGCCGCGACCGCGTGCGCAGCCTCGTGGGCCAGCACGCTCAGCAGCAGGGCCAGCGCGTAGACGGCCGCGATGGAGTACCCGGTGACACTCCCGAACCGCGCGGCGGTGCCCGGTCCGATGAGCACGATGATGATCACGCCCAGCAGCAGCCACGACCACCCGAGGTAGATGGGAACCGAGGCGATCGTGGCCAGACGGATCCCACGCGGGGGCGGTTCGATCGGCTCGGCCATGGCCCTGACCCTAGGCGAGCGACCGGCATGCGGATAATGGAAGGTCCCCCACCCTTTCGATGACAGGATCTCTCCGGTGAATGACACCGCCCTTCGTCCCGACGCCACCGAGTCCCTGCAGGAGGCCATGCGCGAGCAGGTCCTGCTCATGGACGGCGGCATGGGAACGATGCTCCAGCAGCAGGGCCTGTCGGAGGCCGAGTTCCGGGGGGAGCGCTTCGCCGACTGGACCAGCGACGTGCGCGGCAACAACGACCTCCTCTCGCTCACCCAGCCGGCCATCGTGAAGGACCTGCACCGTCAGTACCTCGACGCCGGTGCCGACCTGATCGAGACCAACACCTTCAACGCCCAGCGGATCTCCCTGGCCGACTACGGCATGGAGGACCTGGCCCACGAGATCAACGTCGCCGCCGCACGCCTGGCGAGGGAGGCCGCCGACGAGGTGATGGCCGGCGACCCCTCGCGCCCGCGTTACGTCCTCGGAGCGATGGGACCGACTGTGCGCACCGCCTCGATCTCCCCCGACGTCAACGACCCGGCCCACCGCAACATCACCTTCACCCAGCTCGTGGCGGCCTACCACGAGCAGGCCCTGGGCCTCGTCGAGGGCGGCGCCGACGTGCTGCTCATCGAGACGATCTTCGACACGCTCAATGCCAAGGCCGCGATCTTCGCGATCGAGACCCTGTTCGAGGAGCAGGGGCGCCGGTGGCCGGTCATCGTCTCCGGCACGATCACCGACGCGTCGGGACGCACCCTGACCGGGCAGACCACCGAGGCCTTCTGGAACTCCATCCGGCACGCGCAGCCGGTGGCGGTGGGGCTCAACTGCGCCCTGGGGGCGCAGGAGATGCGCCAGTACCTCGTCGAGCTGGGCCGGGTCGCCGACACCTTCGTGTCCGCCTACCCCAACGCCGGGCTGCCCAATGCCTTCGGCGAGTACGACCAGGACCCGCAGTTCATGGCCGAGCTCGTCTCGGAGTTCGCCACCTCCGGGCTGGTCAACATCCTCGGGGGGTGCTGCGGCACCAGCCCGGAGCACGTCGCCGCCATCGCGGCCGGGATCGAGGGCGCCACTCCTCGGGTACCCGTCGAGGTCGAGCCGGCGCTGCGCCTGTCCGGGCTCGAGGCCTTCAACGTCACCAGCGACTCACTCTTCGTCAACATCGGGGAGCGCACCAACGTCACCGGGTCAGCACGCTTCCGCAAGCTCATCGAGGCCGACGACTACCCGAGTGCACTGTCGGTGGCCCGCCAGCAGGTCGAGAACGGCGCGCAGGCCATCGACATCAACATGGACGAGGGGATGCTCGACGGGGTGGCCGCGATGGGCACCTTCGTCAACCTCGTCTCCTCGGAGCCGGACATCTCGAAGGTCCCGCTGATGATCGACTCCTCGAAGTGGGAGGTCATCGAGACCGGACTGCAGCGCGCCCAGGGCAAGGCGATCGTCAACTCGATCTCGATGAAGGAGGGCGTCGAGCCCTTCGTCGAGCAGGCCCGGTTGTGCCGCAAGTACGGCGCCGCAGTCGTCGTCATGGGCTTCGACGAGGAGGGGCAGGCAGACAACCTGCAGCGCCGTCAGGAGATCGCCCAGCGGGCGTACACCATCCTCACGCAGGAGGTCGGGTTCCCCGCCGAGGACATCGTCTTCGACCCCAACATCTTTGCCCTGGCCACCGGTATCGAGGAGCACGCTGCCTACGGCACCGACTTCATCGAGGGCACCCGCTGGATCAAGGAGAACCTGCCGCACGTCCTCGTCTCCGGAGGCGTGTCCAACGTCTCCTTCAGCTTCCGCGGCAACAACGCCGTGCGCGAGGCCATCCACGCGGTCTTCCTGTACCACGCGATCCGTGCCGGCATGGACATGGGAATCGTCAACGCCGGAGCCCTCGTCCCCTACGACACGATCGACACCGAGCTGCGTGAGCGGATCGAGGACGTCGTCCTCAACCGTCGCGAGGACTCCACCGAGCGCCTGCTGGAGATCGCAGAGCAGTTCCGCGGTGACGGGCACAAGGCCGAGGAGGCCAATGAGGAGTGGCGCGAGCTCCCCCTTCGCGAACGCATCACGCACTCCCTCGTCAAGGGGATCGACGACCACGTGGTCGAGGACACCGAGGCCCTGCGCCAGGAGATCGACGACGAAGGCGGGCAGCCGATCGAGGTGATCGAGGGACCGCTCATGGACGGCATGGGGGTCGTCGGCGACCTCTTCGGCGCGGGCAGGATGTTCCTGCCCCAGGTGGTCAAGTCGGCCCGGGTGATGAAGAAGGCCGTGGCCCACCTCATCCCCTTCATCGAGGCATCGAAGAAACCCGGCGATGCGGACCGCTCGAACGGCATGGTCATCATGGCCACCGTCAAGGGTGACGTGCACGACATCGGCAAGAACATCGTCGGGGTCGTCCTGCAGTGCAACAACTACGACGTCATCGACCTCGGTGTCATGGTGCCGACGCAGAAGATCCTGGCGACCGCACGCGAGCACGACGCCGACATCATCGGCCTGTCCGGGCTGATCACGCCCTCGCTCGACGAGATGGTGGGTGTCGCCTCGGAGATGCAACGCCAGGGCTTCGACATCCCGCTGCTGATCGGCGGGGCGACCACCTCCCGGGCGCACACGGCGGTCAAGGTCGACCAGCAGTACGACGGGCCCGTCGTCTGGGTCAAGGACGCCTCCCGATCCGTCCCGGTCGTCAGCCAGCTGCTCTCGGAGAAGGGGAAGCAGGGGCTGCTCGACGACGTGGCCGCGGACTACGAGGCCCTGCGCAAGCGGCACGCGGCGAAGAACAACGACCGCCCGAAGTTGACCTACGAGCAGGCCTTGGAGGCACGCACCCCGATCGACTGGGGGCAGGAGCAGGCCCACCTGTCGGGGGCCTCCCCCTGCCGCGTGGTCTTCGAGGACTACGACCTGGCCGAGCTGCGCGAGTACTTCGACTGGCAGCCCTTCTTCAACGCCTGGGAGCTCAAGGGCTCCTTCCCCGACATCCTGAACAGCCCCACGACAGGTGAGGTGGCGCGCAAGCTCTACGACGAGGCGCAGGTGATGCTCGACCAGATCATCGAGGAGAAGTGGCTGACCGCCAAGGGGGTCATCGGTCTCTTCCCCGCGAACGCGGTGGGCGACGACATCGAGATCTACACCGACGAGTCCCGCTCCGAGGTCGCGCACACGCTGCACATGCTGCGCCAGCAGGGCAAGCACCGACCGGGCGTGCCCAACCGCAGCCTCGCCGACTTCGTCGCGCCCAAGGACACCGGCCTGAAGGACTGGATCGGGGCCTTCGCCGTCACCGGTGGTCTCGGCGCTGCGGACAAGATCGCGGAGTTCAAGGCCGACCACGACGACTACAACGCGATCCTCCTCGAGGCGTTGGCCGACCGCTTCGCCGAGGCCTTCGCCGAGCGGCTCCACGAGCGGGTGCGAAAGGAGTACTGGGGCTATGCGGCGGACGAGGACCTGGACAACGCTGCCCTGATCAAGGAGCGGTACGCCGGCATCCGACCGGCGCCGGGATACCCGGCCTGTCCGGACCACACGGAGAAGCAGACGCTGTGGCAGCTTCTCGACGTCGACGAGATCGGCATCGAGCTGACCGAGGGGATGGCCATGTGGCCGGGTGCAGCCGTCTCCGGCTGGTACTTCGGGCACCCCGACAGCCAGTACTTCGTCGTCGGTCGCGTGGCGAAGGACCAGGTCGAGGACTACGCCCGGCGCAAGGGCTGGACCATGCGTGAGGCCGAGCGCTGGTTGGGTCCCAACCTCGGGTACGCGCCGGAGTGACCCCGAGCATTTCTCCGTCGCGGGCGGCCGATTTCAAGCAGTGCCCGCTGAAGTACCGCTTCCGCACGATCGACCGGCTCCAGGAGGCGCCGTCACCGGCAGCGGTGCGCGGGACGCTCGTGCATGCCGTGCTCGAGGACATCTTCGATCTGCCTGCCGCCGAGCGCACGCCGGAGGCCGCCCGGGAGCTCGTACCCGGCCGCTGGGACGCCCTCGTCGAGGAGCGTCCGGAGCTGGCCGAGATGCTCGCTGCGGACGAGTCGCTGACTCTGGAGTCGTGGTTCGCCCAGGCCGGAAGGCTCACCGACCGCTGGTTCACCGTCGAGGACCCCTCTCGGCTCGAGCCGGCAGACCGTGAGCTGAAGGTCGAGGTCGAGGTCGACGGGCTGGTCCTGCGCGGGGTCATCGACCGCGTCGACGTGGCACCGGAGGGGCAGGTACGGGTCGTGGACTACAAGACGGGGCGCACGCCCGGACCCGGCTTCGAGGGCAAGGCCCTGTTCCAGATGAAGTTCTACGGCCTGGTCATGTGGCGTCGCACCGGCCGGGTGCCGGACCTGCTGCAGCTGGTCTACCTCAAGGACGGCACGATCATCCGGTACGCGCCGGACGAAGAGGATCTGCTCGCGCTGGAGCGGAACGTGCAGGCCGTGTGGGCGGCCATCGCCCGCGCCACGGTGGAGGGCGACTTTCGGCCGCGCCCGTCACGGCTGTGCTCGTGGTGCGACTTCAAGCCGCTCTGCCCCGCTTTCGGTGGCACCCCTCCCCCGCTCCCGGTGACCGACCCGCCCGACTGAACCGGCGGGCGCTGACGGCGCAGACCTATCGGTGGCGGCTCAGTCGTCGGGGAGCAGCTTGACGAGCCAGTGACCGCTCGAGCTGACCCGGATGATCTTGGCGTCTGCGGTCAGCTTCAGGGGCTGCTGCGTGCCGTTCGTCAGCGTGTGCAGGGTGGTGGCATCGGACCCTGTGCCCGTCG